>JBOFYV010000023.1:0-17741 GCA_051654865.1 Peptostreptococcaceae bacterium | reverse complement strand
ACAACTTTCTCTTTCAATAAGTTTGGTTGGTATTATTACTGTTTTTGACAAAGTTCTCTCAGTTGTCAATTTATCAAGTAAAGTCTCAACAGCTGTTAATCCCATATATTCTGCATGTAATCTAATTGTAGTAAGTGGTAGGAACATATACTCTGATGTACTATTATCCCTAACCAATTTGGAAGGTTTGCTAATTCTCTCATAAAAGTTTCTGATTTATCAAATACTCCATTTACGAAGGTACAAGGAAGGCTATTTCTAGCCCCCTCTTCAAATGCACCTCTTGTCCCCTAAAGTGTTTTTATTTTATTTAAATATAATCTTGCTGTTTTCTATAGGTGATAAACTATTAAGTCTAATTTCAAAATCAAATTCAAAGCTTTCTATAGTAAGCTTATACTCTGGTAATTGATCTTGACCGCAGCTATTACTTCCAAGCCCATTGTGCTTGTAGTCTAAGTTTAATTGTACAAAATCACTTTTTTCTATTTCATAATTATGTTTAGCTTCTTCTAATGCTTCTAGTGTATAGTTATGTGCACTGAATTCAAATGGACTCGTTGAAGTTATGAAAATATTCTTATCTTCTCCATTTAAATTAACCCATTTATTTTGTGTTCTGTTTCCATTTTCTTGAGGATATACGTATGGTGTGTGCATACCTTCTACTGTTGTTTTATAAACATCAATTATACATCCATTATTTGAATCCACGTAGTTTTCACCTGGACCTTTTCCATGCCACATTATATTTTCAAACTCTTTGTTTAAGTCTAGTTTTATACCAATTCTAGGTATCATATCCGGACTTTCTAGATGTAATCTTTCTGGATCACCACTTATTTGTAATCCTATTTTGTCTGTACCTATTGTGTATACATATTTTACTTTATAGCCCCATCCTTGATTTACTGCACCTACATAGTAGGTAGCTACTACTTCTAGGTTATTATTTTTTCTAGAGTAAGTGAAGTTTTCTAAATCATGGCTCATCATATGTATAAAGTACTTTTCTTTCCAATCTTTTATCTTATACATATCATTATCAATAGGAGCTCTCCAGAAGTTTAGCTTTGGTCCAGTTTTAATAACTTCTTTATCCCCTTGGTTTATAGTTTCAATAAATCCATAAACTTTGTTGAATACTACTCTCATATTGTCATTTTCAACCATTAATCTTATCTCATCTTCTTCTATTTTTACTATATTTTCTAAATTATCAACATATAGATTTTCTTTGTATAATGGTAGTTCAAATTGCTCTTTTGTTATTTCATGATTTTTATCACTATATAAAGTTTGTTCTTTGTTTACATAACTTATATTTAAATAGTAATAAGTGTTATTTTCTATAGTTTTTACCCCATAAGGAATGTGTATAGTTTTACTTTCTCCGCTACTAATTTCTAATGTATCTATTTTTCCACTATCTAAAACTTCTCCATTAGCTTTTACTTCCCATAACAAACTTATATGTGATAAATCTATAAAATCATATAAGTTAGTTATTTTAACTTCTCCACTCTCTAAGTTTACAATTTCTGTTTTTATAGGCTCTATTACTTTTTTATATTCATTAAGTGCAGGGGAAGGTGTTCTATCTGGCATTATAAGTCCATCTATACAGAAGTTTCCATTGTGAGGGTAATCCCCAAACTGTCCTCCGTATGTATAGTACTCCTGACCATTTTCATTTACTTGTTTTATACCATGGTCAAACCATTCCCATATAAATCCACCTTGTAATCTATCATACTTTCTAAATACATCTTGGTGTTCTTTTAGTCCACCTGGGCCGTTACCCATTGCATGACCATATTCACATAGTACATGAGGTTTCTTACCTATAGAGTCTTCTCCTATTTCTATTAATCTATAGATTCTAGAGTACATCGTAGAGTATACATCACTTACTACAGCCTCAAAGTCACCTTCATAATGTACTAATCTAGTCGAATCTATTTCCCTACATCTATTTGCCATAGATACAAAGTTATGACCAAATCCTGATTCATTCCCTAATGACCACATTATTATACAAGGATGATTTTTGTCTCTTTGTACTAACCTTTCTACTCTATCTACATATACTTTTTCCCACTCAGTATTGTTGCTTATCCAGTTGTAGTTTCCTGTTAATTCAAATCCATGACACTCAAGGTCTGCTTCACTTATTACGTATAGTCCATATACATCACATAAATCGTATAAATAAGAGTTTGCTGGATAGTGAGATGTTCTAACAGCATTTATGTTATTTTGCTTCATTAATATAATATCTTTTAGCATATTTTCTTTAGATACTGTTCTTCCACCTTCTGGATCATAATCATGTCTATTTACTCCATTTAACATTATTACTTTTCCATTTATTCTAAAGTTGCCGTCTATAACTTCTATTTTTCTAAATCCTACTCTTTGTGGTACAAGTTGGATTACTTCATTAGTTTCATTATCTAATAATGTAATTTCTAGATTATATAAGTTTGGAGATTCTGCTGTCCATTTTTGTGGATTTTCTATAACGTCATTGAAAGTTATACTTTCATTGCTATTTGAGTTTAAATTTAGATTTTTATAAGTATCTAATATTAAATTATTTTCCTTAGTAAATAACTTAATATTTACCTTTAATTCTTTACTTACTGATAACGCATTACATAAATCTAAATCTATTTTTAAATTAGAATCTCTATAATCTTTATCTAAGTCTGTTTCTATTTTTATATCTCTAATATGAGTGTGAGGATTATTTATTAGCTCTACACTTCTAAATATTCCACTTAACCACCACATATCTTGGTCTTCTAAGTATGTAGCATCTGAGAATTGGTATACTCTTACTGTTATATCATTTTCTTTATGTGTAACAAATTTAGTAAGATCAAATTCTGCTTGCATCCTACTTCCTTTGCTGTATCCTACGTACTCGCCGTTTACCCATAATTCAAATGCACTGTCTACTCCATGAAACCTTAAGATAGTTTTTTCTTTTATCCAGTTTTCATCTAATACAAACTTTCTTTTGTATATTCCTGTTGGATTTTTAGTTGGTACAAATGGTGGATTTATAGGGAATGGATAGTATAAATCAGTGTAGTGCATTTTCCCGTATCCTTCCATTTGCCAATTACTTGGTACTTTTATATCATTCCATTTTTCTGTGTTAAATTCTTTTTCACTAAATCCTTTTGGCGAAAATTCTGGAGCTTCTAAAAATAAGAACTTCCACTCACCATCTAATAGTTTATATCCATTACTTTTGCTTTCATCATATGTAAATGCATCCTCTTTATTATTGTAAGAATAAAAAAGTGTACTATCTTCCATTCTATTTATATGAAGTAGGTCATGTCTTTCCCACAGTTTTGTTTTTCTATTCATAATCTGTTCTCCCTTTTTGTTATCTAGCCTTTTACTCCCCTATTTATCATAAAAACATTTTTCTATATCTTTATAGTAGTCTAGCCTTAGTATATATATCAACTATTTACTAAGTAAATATGTTAACATTTGTTATGTTTTAGATTCTATTTTAAATAAACTTATTTAGTAATCTATCTTATGTAAATAGTTTTTTCTAAACCTTTTCTAATTATTAATTTTGTGTCATATTTTGTCTAATTTAATATAATAATAATAGGCTATACTAATTATAGTAAATAGCCTATTATTCTAAAAAAGAGGTTGTTCCTATGTCTATAACTGATAGTTATGATGTTCATTTTATCGAAACAGATTGGCATAATTTAAAATATCCAGTAAAAGAATCCTGTAACTGCTATAAATATAATTGTTACAAGTGTAGATGCAAGCCACAATATCCAAAAGAAGTAATACTACAATACGTATATAAGGAACAAGTATATTATGTAAGGTATTTAGAATCTACTCTTTTTAATTTTTTCCCTTCTTTCGTAGGCAATGGTTCTACGTATTTAATGCATAATGACAAAACCTATATTTCGTCTTCTTTTCTAGGCTCTCCACTATTATCAAATAATAAATTAGGAGTAGTTCCCGTTGTATATCCAGACTATTCTAGTACTGATGTTGGAAAAGGTAAAAAATGGCCATCTAAGGTATTTGCTCCATTTGTTGATACTACTGCTTGGCCGACTTATAGTATTATTAATGATTTTAATAATTTTAATGTACCTTACTTTAATTTAGGATTTATTGTTACAAAATCTTACAATGTGTGTCAACCATCCTGGGCAACATACTATCCTGCTGAAGCAGGCCCTATGAATGATCAAATCAAACAACTTCGCTCACTTGGTGGTGATGTTTGCGTTTCATTTGGTGGTGCTGCTGGTATGCCTATTCATATAAATTGTCCTGATGTAAATTCTTTGTTTACTCAATATAAATTATTCTGTGATGCTTATGGCTTAACTCGAATAGATTTTGACTTAGAAGGTACTTGGATTTCTTCTGCTTATGATACTCAAAATATTAATAATTCTAACGCTTTAAAAATGTTACAAGATTATTATATTTCTAAAGGTTCTTTTATTGATGTATGGTTTACTCTTCCTATTCTTCCTCAAGGTCTTACTGAGGATGGATTGAACATTCTAAGAAAAGCTATTGCAGCTGGTGTTAATATATCGGGTGTAAATGCTATGACTATGGATTATGGTGATAGTGCAGCTCCTAACCCAGCAGGTAAGATGGGAAGTTATGGTATAGAGGCTATTACTTCTTTGTACAATCAGTTAAATACTTTATATAATGGTACAAAAACCTCTGAAGAGTTGTGGGCTATGATTGGTACTACTCCTATGATAGGTGTAAATGATGTTGTTACAGAAGTTTTTGGTCTTTCTGATGCTACTCAGACTTTAAATTTTGCTAATCAAAATAATATAGGTATGATTAGTATGTGGTCTGCTAATAGGGATTTAGCTGGTTCTAGTGCAACGGGTATTACTCAACAGCCTAATGATTTTACTAAAATATTTAATGCTTATAATTAATATTTAATCTATTTTTATACACGAAAATAGGAGTCTATTTTTAAAATATAGCCTCCTATTTTTTATCTTCTACTTATTACTAATTTTAGATATTATGTTAACCAGTTCATCTGAATTATTTATTAAAATTGCTCCTACTAGCTTTTCATTCTTTATAAATTTCTTCTTGTAAGTAGTTTCTTTATCACCTTCACTGATTACTTCATCATAATCATTTATATTACCTATACTTATTACATTTATATTAAAAGCATCTAAGCTTATTGGATACACATCTTCCTTAAATGTAGTGTAGTCTCCACATGCATTTGCTCCTGCAACTTTCCCCATTTCAACAGCTACTGGCCATATAGCTAAACTCATATTATCAAGTTGTGCTACATCTCCACATGCAAATATATTTTTAGATGTTGTTTCCATATATTTATTTACTAGTACTCCTCTATCAATTTTTATTGAAGAATCTTTAACTATACTAGTATTTGCCCTTACTCCTACAGAGAATAATACTATATCACATTCTATGGTACTTCCATCTTTGAATACTACTTTTTCTACTTTATCATTTCCATCTATATAGTCTAGGAAAGAATTTAGTTTTAATTCTACTCCTGCTTCTTTTATATATTTTTCTAATACTAAACTACCTTCTTTGTCTAATTGTCTTGGTAGTATATTTTCACTTATATCAACAACTACTACTTCTAATCCTTTTTCTTTAAATTCCCATGCTGCTTCTAGTCCAAGTAAGCCTCCACCTATTATTACTGCTTTTTTTGATGATGATATATTTGATTTTATTTCTAAAAGATCCTTATAATTTCTTAATGTAAATACATTTGTTAAATCATAACCTTTTACTGGTGGTATAAAGTTACTACTTCCATTTGCTAATATTAGCTTATCATATTTTAAATTAAATCCTGTACTTAAGGTAACATATTTTTCTTTTTCATTAATTTTTTGTACGGTAGTATCTAGCAATGTAAGTATATTACGTTCTTCATACCAAGCTTTGTCTGCTATATAAAAACTTGAACTTGCTTCGTAGTTTATTAAATCTGATAACGCAGGTCTATAATAACTTAGTTCACTTTCATTTGATATCATTGTTATTTTACAAGTTTTATTTCTTTTTCTTATAGAATCTGCTGCATAATACCCCGCTGCACCATTTCCTATTATTAAAATATATTCTTCAGTATCTTTTCTAAAGTTATTTTCTACTTTGGCAACTTCTATAAATTTATCTTCGCTTGCTCCACATACTGAGCATATTGTAGGACATTCATCTTGTTCAAATACTTCATTACATATTGTACATTTATATAATCTCATATTTCCCCCATTAGTTTTATAATATATCTTATACATATGTAAATCCTAGCACTCGAAAGTTAATTTGTAAACAATTACCATATCCTATATTTCTTCTTTTATCATTTTTATGCGTATATATCTGAAAATTCTACTTCTAGTTTGTTAAGCTTATTTAAATACGGTGGTATATTTTCAAACTCTATATTATTATCTTCATTTACTAGCACATCAGGAAGCGTAATCAAAAACTCACTACCCTCACCTAGTTTACTCTTTAACTTTATATTTCCATTATGCATTTTAACTAAAGAGCTTACTAATGAAAGTCCTATACCGCTACCTTCTCTTTCTTTTTTCATTTTCTTGTTTACTTGTTCAAATCTTCCAAATATACTTTCTTGTTTATCCTTAGGTATTCCTATACCTTCATCTTTAACACTTATTACTATGTTGTCTTTAGTTGATATATTTATCTCAATTTTTCCATTTTCTTTGTTAAACTTTATAGCATTAGATATTAAGTTTAGTATTATTCTTTCCATATGGTCTAAGTCAAATCCTACTATCTTTTCTTCTGTATCTGTATCAAATATTATTTCTAAGCCATTTTGTTCAACAAATTCTACAACTGATGTACATATATTTTCTACAAAACTAATTATATCTTGATTCTTAGGACTATAATCAAAATTTCCAGAATCTATTTTTGTGGTGTCTATTAGGTTGTTAACTAATTTAATTAGCCTAAGAGCATTTTGATTTAATATATCTAGGTATTTATGTATGTATTCTTTATCGTCTTTATCTAACGTATCTACTCTAGGGCTTATAACTTGTAATGTACTAGTTATAAGATTTATAGGTGTTCTAAGTTCATGAGATAAATTCGAAAAAAATTCCATCCTCAAACTTTCTATCTCATCTTCTATTTTTATCTTGTCTGTTATATCGTTTAATATTACTACTTTTCTTAATAAATCTCCATTTCCATCTAATATAGGTGTTGTTTTACAATGAATCCACTTATCTATTTTGCCTTCTTTGACTACTCTAAATATATTGTTTAGTATTTTTTTAGAATTGTAATCTTCTACTTTACCTATAAATTCAACTTTGTCCCAATATTCATACCACTTATTCATATCTTCATATAATTCATCCGGCTTAAATCCATATAATTCTTCAAAATACGGACTTACATATAAGGCTTTTTTTTCATCTCGTATTATAATAAGCTGATGTATATTATTAGCTATGTCTAAAAAGTTTTTTTCATTTATTTCTATAGCTTCTCTTAGTTTCAGTTTATCTGTAACCTCTATAGATATACCCATAGTACCTAATATTACACTTCCATCTTTGCTTGTATATGGCCAATTTATGGTTTCTAAATAACGAGTCTTAGAATCTCCTATATCTATAATTTCATCAAAAATATATGGTTTATTATCTCTAATTACAGCTTTATCCATTTTTTCAAATTTACTAGAGATTTCATATGCCCATAGTTCTTCATCACATCTTCCTATTATATCTTCATACTTAGCATTTAATAATTCCAAATATTTCTCATTTACATCTATATAATTTCCATTTCTATCCTTTATCCACGCTATGAAGGGTGATTTCCTAAGTATCGTAGACATTATATTACTCTCATTACTTATTTTAGTAAGTCTAATATGATACTCATTTTGTTCAAAATTATACACCTCTATGTTAAGGTTTTCATTGTTTTTATATGAGTATCTAGTTGTTACATTTTTGCTATTTACAGTTTTTTTAAGCACACTTATAAGATCAAATCCAGATGCCTCATCTAAGTGTTGTTTTATGTCTTTTCCTATAACTCTTTCTTTTATCGTTCCAAAATTTTTTTCAAAACTTTCATTTATATCTAGTAGTTTTGCGCTTTTACAACTACCGTCATCCTTCCAGGTCACCTCTAAGTGTGCATAAGCCATAGGGCTATCTTCTATAAGTTGCCTGTATATCTGATCTTTCATAAATCCCCCCTACAAAAAACTATCATTGTATTTATCTATATTTTAACATTCATATTCTGAGTTAATTCTATAACATCTTTAATTATACAACAATTTTTGATAAATTCAAGAATGCATATCATACTAAATTTAACTAAATGTAAATATTATCCAACTAAATTATTCTCTATGTATATATGTCCGAAAACTCTACTTCTAGCTTATTAATTTTACTTAAATATGGAGGTATCTTTTCAAAGTCTACATTATTATCTTCATTTACTAGTACATCTGGAAGTGTAATCAAAAACTCACTACCCTCACCTAATTTACTATTTAACTTTATGTTTCCATTATGCATTTCAACTAAAGACTTTACTAATGAAAGACCTATACCACTACCTTCTCTTTCTTTCTTCATTTTTTCGTTTACTTGTTCAAATCGCCCAAATACACTATCTAATTTATCTCTAGGTATTCCTATACCTTCATCTTTAACACTTATTACTATATTATCTTTTGTTGATATCGTTATCTCAATTTTTCCGTTTTCCTTATTAAACTTTATAGCATTAGATATTAAGTTTAATATGATTCTTTCCATATGATCTAAGTCAAATCCTACTATCTTTTCTTCTGTATCCGTATCAAATATTATTTCTAAGTTATTTCTCTCAACAAACTCCACAACTGATGTACATATATTTTCAACAAAACTAACTACATCTTGGTTTTTGGGACTGTAAACAAAATTCCCAGAATCTATTTTTGTACTATCTATTAGGTTGTTAACTAATTTGAGTAGTCTAAGAGCATTTTGGTTTAATATATCTAGGTATTTATTTATGTATTCTTTATTATCCTTATCTAATTTATCTACTCTAGGAGATATAACTTGTAGTGTACTCGTTATAAGGTTTATAGGTGTTCTAAGTTCATGAGATAAATTAGTAAAAAATTCGCTTCTTAAACTTTCTAGCTCTTCTTCTAAGTTTTTCTTATTTGTTATATCACTTAATATTGATACACTTCTTAATATTTTTCCATTTTCATCTAATATAGGAGCAGTTTTACAATGAATCCACTTGTCTATTTTTCCTTCTTTAACCACTCTAAATATACTGTTGTACACTTCTTTGTATTTGTGATCTTGTACTCTTCTTTCTATAAATTCTATTTTATCCCAATATTTGTACCATTTATCCATATCTTCATATAGTTCATCTGGTTTAAACCCATATAATTCTTCAAAATACGGGCTTATATATAAAGCTCTTTTTTTATCTTCTATTATAATAAGTTGATCTATATTGTTAGCTAGATCTAAAAAGTTTTGTTCATTTCTTTCTATAACTTCTTTTAATTTTCGTTTATCTGTAGCTTCCATAGATATCCCCATACTACCTAGTATTATACTTCCATCCTCATTAGTATATGGCCACTTCGCTGTTTCAAAATAACGTTTTTTAGAATCACCTATATCTATAATTTCATCGTATATTTGTAATTTATTTTCTCTAATTACAATATCATCTGTATTTTTAAATTCACTAGAGGTTTTAGCATTCCATAGTTCATTGTCATATTTTCCTATTATATCTTCATACTTAGTGTTTAATAATTCAATATAGTTATCATTTACGTCTATATATTTTCCATTTCTATCTTTTATCCAAGCTATGAATGGTGATTGCCTAAGTGTACTAGACATTATACCATTACTACTTACCTTAGTAAGTCTAAGGTGATATTCATTTGGATCAAAATTATACACCTCTATGTTAATTTTTTCATTTTTTTCATATGAGTATTTAGTTGTTACATTTTCACCATTTACAGTATTTTTAAGCACGCTTATAAGATCAAACCCTGATTCATCAATTAAATATTTTTTGATGTCTAGTCCTATTGCTCTTTCTTTTTTGGTTCCAAAATTTTTTTCAAAACTTTTATTTATATCTATTAGTTTTGCACTTTTACAAGTTCCATCATCATTCCATACCACATTTAAGTGTGCATAAGCAACAGGACTAACTTCTATAAGTTGCTTGTATATCTGTTCTTTCATAAACTCCCCCTACAAAAACTATCAACGTATTTATATGTTTTAATATTTATTTTTTTAAGTTAATTATTCTACTTACTTTAATTATACAACAAATTATACCAATTTCAATAAAACAAATAATCATTCATACTAATATTTTAGCATGAATGATTATTTAAAAAGTAATTATAAAAATGATTGTTGTAGATTTTAATATTAGAATAACATATGTGCTATTAACGTTATTACAGGTAAAGTTATTGCTGTTCTCATTAGGAACACTACAAATAAATCTTTTAAGTTAAGTGGTATATCTGACTTTAATATAACAGCTCCTGTTTCTGTCATAAATATAAGCTGTGATATAGATAATGCTCCTATTATAAACTTAGTTATAATCTCAAATCCTTCTCCACTAACCATTATTGATGGTAAGAACATATCTGCAAATCCAACTAAAACTGCTGGTGCTGCACCAGCTGCGTTTGGTATTTGTAATATTTCTAATATAAATATTATAGGATAAGATATTATAGTAAATACTGGTGTAAATTCAGCTAGCACTAACGCTATTGTTCCCCATGCCATAACTAATGGTAATAATCCTAGGTACATATCTACTACATTTTTTAATCCGTTTATTAACATTGTTTTTATACTTGGTGCAGTCTCTGCCTTTGCCACTGCTTTTATTAATCCTTGATTAAATAAACTACCTTCCCCTGTTATCTCTTCCTTTTGATGAGGTACATTGTTGTAAGTTGTATCTGCTATTTTTGCTAATGGATAAGTTCTAGGTAGTACTATAGCTGCTACTAATGATGCTAAAGTAACTGTAGCATAAAATGGAACAAACATATCCATAAGACCTAATTGGTCTGCTATTACTGTAGAGAATGGTAATGATACTAAAGAGAAACAAGTAGCAATTATTGCACTTTCTTTTTTAGTATAAAAGCCTTCTTTGTATTGAGTATTTGTTATCATAATTCCTAATGTACCATCTCCAAGCCAAGATGATATAGTATCTATCGCTGCTCTTCCTGGTACTTTGAATATTGTTTTCATTGTTTTAGATATTAGTGTTCCAAATAAATCCATAAGTCCAAAGTCTAATATAAGTGGTAATAAAAATCCTGATACTAAGAATATTGCTATTAAACTTGGCATTAATCCAAGTATTGTTTGTCCTGTTAAGTCTGATGTTATAACTTCAGGCCCTACTCCAAATACTATCATAGTAGTAAATACTGCCCCTAGTATTCTAAATCCTAACCAAAACGGTGATACATCTAGTAAACCTTTTATAAATTCATTTTTTATATTGATGAATTTTGCTCCTATAGATAATATTGCCGATAAGCTTACTACTATAAATGTTAGTGTGTATAGACTTTCTCCTCCAGCTATTTTTACTAGTTCTGCTAAAAATCCTATTCCTATATTTATAGATGACAATCCTTCAACATTTATGAATTTTCCATATGGTAGCGGAATTATAAATAATAATAGTCCTAATAATGATGGTATAAAGAATTTTGAAACTGTTTTTGTGTTTATTTCTTGTGTTTGAATATTGTATTGCATTTTATACTCCTCCTTGATAATTAATATTATTTGATATTGTTTTGTAATTGATAATAGGTGATTAGATAATATCTAAATTTATTGTTTTTCCATACAAAAACTCGCTTCGCTCATGTCGCCAACGACTTCGTCCGTTGCATAAAAAAACGCCCCTTGGTTATATAAACCAAGAGACGAATATTATCCGCGTTACCACTCTTATTGATAAGTATGTATCATTTTTGGGTATGCATATAATTTAATACTATATATAGCATTAAAAAATTCGCTTCGCTCATTTCGCCAACGACTTCGTCCGTTGCTCAAAAGTCTTTTTTACGCTCAAAATCAGTATATTGATGTAACTGTATTTTATAACTTACCCACAGTTATTGATCTAATATAATGTACTTAAGCGTAAAAAAGTCCCTTGGTCTAATGACCAAGAGACGAAAATTCCGCGTTACCACTCTTATTGATAAGTATACTTATCCACTCAATCTCTTAAGGCGAGAACACCTATTATCCTACTATTATTTCAGATAATCTCCTCAAAAGCTCTCTTCGCTTTATATCTTGTTACTAGGCTTCCACCAACCCTAGCTCGCTGAAACTTAATGATAAAGTTACTCTCTTTTTCTTTGGATTTATTTTATTCGTTGTTTGTTATTTATTAGTTTATATTTTTTTATTCATTCTGTCAATATTTTTTATTTTTATTTTTTATTTTTTACTAATTTAATACTTATCTATACTACATTTTCCAAACTGATTCATTTGTACTACATATAGCAATGGCTCCTGCATTTAGACTTTCTATTACAGATTTTTTGTCACATACAAATCCAGATGCAATTACTGGTTTATTAGTATCTTTACACATCCATTCAATAATTTTAGGCCATCCTGGTAATATGTTTACAATGTCTGCCATACTAATTTCTAATTGTCTTTTTATACTACTATAGGATAATGAATCTACTGTAAAAAATCTATGCACTGTAACAAATCCTAAATCTTTTGCATGTCTTAACATTGTCGCTTTAGAACTTATTATTCCATCTGTTTTAGTTGTTTCTTTCATAAAATTTAAAACCTTACTTTTACTTGATAACCCCTCTATCAAATCGATATTAACAAAAACTACTTTTCCAGCATCTTTTAACTTTTCAACAATTGATCCTATATTAATAATGTCTCCGTATAATACAAACACTATCTTTGATTGATTGTTTATAGCTTCTTCTATAGATTGTTCATTATTTAACCCTAAAATGACAGGATTATTTTCAAATAATAATTTTGTTTTGTCCATTTAAAAGTCCCCTTTTGTTTTCCTATTTTATACCCATACTAGTTTTAATGACCTATTTATATTATATACTATATATTTTCCATATATAAACAATTTTCTACTCACTAAATAAACGCACCGAGTTAATTTAATATAAAAATCAACTCGGTACGTTTTATAGGTTAATTTAAATTCTCCCCTGATATTTCTTTATTCGTAGAATTATTCTTTTTAATCTGTCTTAAAAGAAGCATTACTAATCCAAGACAAACAACTATTGATCCTGCCATATATATAAATATGTATCTATATCCTAATGCACCTGGGAATGTGTCTAACATATACCCACATAGTGTTGCATTAAATGCATCTGGTAAGAAACCTATAAACATTGCTATACCTGCTACAGACCCATATATCGCCTTAGGTGTACCTATTTCTCCTATTATAGCATAATACATTCCTCGCATACCATATATAGCAAATGAACTAACTAACATTATTACAACTGATATAACAGTATACTCTGCACCTACTGGTAAACCTATTAATGCAAATAGTGATATTAAGAATATAATATCAAATACTCCTATTAGTAAAGTACACTTACCACCAATTTTTTGAGAAATCAAACCACTAAGTGGTGCTGCTACTAAACGTATAACATCCTTTCTTAATATACCTACATACCCTGCTGCTACAGCTGACATTCCTAATATATTTTGAGCATATGACTGCATATATGATGATGATGAATATGCTGCATATATTGTAAATATAACACCTGATACTAGCCAAACTGATGGCATTTTTAAAACTGTTAACATATCCTTTATAACACTATTATCACTTTTAGTTTCAGTGTTAACGTTATCCTCCATAAAGAAGAAACAAATAACTCCACATACAATTGACGCTATTGCCAATGTTAATATAACGCTTCTTATTCCTCCAAACCTTTCAAACATTTGCATTAACACTAGCCATAGTATAAGCACAAATACTCCTCTTGCCCCCTCAAACAATCCAAATATTTTTCCTTGTCCTTCACTATCATCTAATAATGATATTGCTTTAGTCATTGTGGGCCAAAACATACCTATATTAGTTATTGCCCATAGTGCATGTATTATCAATGTACTACTATATGATGGCATAGTCGAGAACCAAATACCTAATAATCCACATCCTATTGCAGACAGTGTAAATAGTTTTCTATGAGATACTCTATCAGCTAACCATCCCCCTGGTATATATAATATTGCTGAAAGAGTTCCAAAAATACTCATAGACATACCAAATTGTGTGTTAGTTTGCCCTAGAGCTTCTCTTAAAGGCTCATAAAGTGCCCATCTTAAATACGGTAATTCAGTTATAATTCCACAAGTCAAACATATTACTATAAACGTTATCCATTTGTTCTTTTTTACCCCTTGCTTTTCATTCATAATTTTCCCCTCTCATTCATTAATTCTTTTTAGACACGTAAAAAAGAGAAAATCGGCACAACAAAATAAGCATTTCATTGAATCGTTTTTCTCTTATAATCTAACGAATTTTTATTTAATTTTTATACTTTAATTTTAGTAACTATTAATACCTTTGTCAATTGATTTTTACAAACAAATTTCCTAATATAGCCTACTTACAATTATATTAGTTGACATATATTAACATTTATAATTACTATTATATTATACATAATAAATCAATTCACGCACAATAGGAAATCGTTTTTATAGTTTGATACAATAAAAGGGGGTTTAATTATGAAAAATATAAAAAAATTAATTTTTTTACCTGTTTTAATCATTCTTATACCAATTATAATTTTAAATTTCACACATAAATCGCTATTTGAATCATTAGTTACTAATGCAAATAACGTTTTAATTGCAAACTTAGGTGGAATTTTTAGTTTGTATGGTTTATTCGCTGTATTAATGTGTATCGCTGTATATTTTTCACCTTTAGGTGAAATAAAAATCGGTGGAAAAAACGCAAAACCACTACTTTCTAAATTTAATTGGTGGGCTATTACAATTTGTACAACTGTTGCTGCTGGCCTAACATTTTGGGGATTTGTCGAATCCATAACACATTACACTCAACCACCAGTATCTCTTGGTATTATACCTAATTCTCCACAAGCTGCTACATTTTCATTATCTACTATGTTTTTACACTGGTCCTTTACACCATATGCTATTTACTGTATTCCAAGTTTAGTATTTGCTTTTGCTTATTACAATATGAAAAAACCATTTACACTATCTTCTACACTTACACCTATATTTGGTGATAAAATTTTAGGTAAGCGTGGGTATATTATAGATATTGTATGTTTAATTTCTTTGGTGTTAGGACTGGCCGCATCATTTGGTACAGCTACTTTAAATTTAGGTTCTGGCTTAAACTATGTATTTGGATTTAAAAACGGTCCTTTGTTATGGGGATTAATTATCATTGCTGCAGTTGTAGTATTCTCTATTTCTTCTAGTTTAGGATTAATGTCAGGTATACAAAAACTTTCAGCATTTAACGTTTACTTATTTATAGGTATAATTATATTCCTACTAGTTGTAGGTCCTACTTCTTATATCGTTAATTTAGGTGTTGAATCTTTAGGAGAGTTTTTAACAAACTTTTTCCAAAAAAGCTTGTTTACAGGCCAAGCTTCTGGAGATACTTGGTCTCAAAGTTGGACAACATTCTATTGGGCTAATTGGTTAGCTTCAGCACCAATTACATCTATGTTCCTTGGTAGAATATCATATGGTCATAAGATAAAGGATTTTATACTTGTAAATTTCCTTACGCCTTCAATATTTGGAATCATTTGGATGAGTATATTTGGAGGAATAGCTATCAATTTAGAATCTAACGGCTTAAATTTAAGTTCTATGCTTGGTCAAACAGATCTAGGTTTGATTATATATACTATATTCGAACAATATCCACTAGCATTTATAATAGTGCCGTTCTTTATTTTCTTAACATTCATATCATTTGTTACTGCAGCTGACTCTAACACTAATGCTATGGGTGCTGTTGTAACTAATGGAATAGACCCTTATAAAGAACCTGAGGCTAAAAATGGTATAAAGGTATTTTGGGGCTTGTTAGTTGCCCTTATATCATGGATTATGATTAGTTTTGCTGGAATAGATGGGATTAAAGTTCTGTCTAACCTAGGTGGTCTACCAGCATTGATTCTTGGCTTTTTAGTATTATTTGTTACTGTCAAGCTAATGATTTCACCAGAGTTGTATAATACTGTAGATAACAAACCTTCTAAGTCTTCAGATAAAGTTTGCTAATAAAAAAATAACACTTATATATTAGTATTCACTCTAATATATAAGTGTTATTTTTTGTATTATTTATATATTTCTAATAATTAATTTTTTTACCTATATATAAACAGTGTTTACTATATCCTATCAAATTACTATTTTCACAAGTATCTAAGTGGTATTGCATCCATAAATTAAATTCTTCCTCTGTGAGACTATTTATACTAGCTCTAAGCATATCTGCTATTCCATCAGTAGCTATATGATTATTTTTTTGAATTTTATTATCGGACATTAATTTCTCAATATCATCATATGTAGAAAAATAGAAACAAGCATCAGGGTCATTTGACTCTACACCAGTCTTAACTATATTTTGAAGTCCAATATCATTTATGTCTTCTTTATTCCTTTTTACCATATCTGCGAAATGTGCAAATTTACTAATATATGCAACTGCTATAAAACCTCCAGGTTTTAATACTCTTAAACATTCTTTTATACATTTAATCCTATCCTCTTCTTTTGTAAGATGATATATCGGTCCTAAACATAAAATAGAATCGTAAGTTTCATCTTCAAAGCTACTTAAGTCCAAAGCATTACCTTGAATGGCTTCCATAGTTAAGGATGTGTTAGTTAGCTTATTCTTCATAATATCTACGTGTTTTTCTGATAATTCTAATGCAGTAACCTCACATCCATTTTCAGCAAAATAAAATGAATATCTCCCTGTTGCTGCTCCTACTTCTAAAACCTTATCTCCTTTAGATATATATTTATCTAAATATGTAGTTGTTGTAATAAACTCAATACTATGAGAATTATCTTTAATTAATCGATTATCTTCATCATAATCATCATAATAATCTTTGATTTTAACTTCTAAACTATTCATACTAATCCCCCTCATACAATTTTAAATTATTATTAAATATTCGTTTCAAATGATGGATATTCCTTTAATTCATGCGTATATAAAATATCCACTAAAACAGATGTTTTAAGAACACTCAAGATACTCAAGTCTATTGCAAATAAAAGATTAGTTCATAAATTAATAAATGAAAAATAATAAGGTAAGATAGTTAATAGATTTCCCATAATATTATGGGTTGTACTATAATTTATATTAGGTTATGTTTAAAATTATAATTGTAAGTTTTGTTAGGGGTAGAGATGGTAAGGATTATTTTATTGGTAGGAGTTTGTTTTTTTATTAATGTTTTGTTCTTTGGAATTATTTTATAT
>JBOFYV010000022.1:0-14573 GCA_051654865.1 Peptostreptococcaceae bacterium | reverse complement strand
GCAAAAACAAAAGTATTTAGTGGATTTAGCAAGTGGTAAAAAATTAGGAGCGTTTGGACTGACAGAACCTAATGCAGGAACAGATGCCTCATCACAACAAACTACAGCAGTATTAGAGGGCGACTATTATATACTAAGTGGTAGTAAAATATTTATAACTAATGCTGGGGTAGCTGATACATATATTGTAATGGCAATGACAGACAAATCTAAGGGAACTCGTGGTATATCCGCATTTATAGTTGATAAAGATACACCAGGATTCAGTATAGGAAAAAAAGAAAAAAAATTAGGTATAAGAGGATCTGCTACTTGTGAATTAATATTTGAAAATTGTAAAATACCAAAAGAAAATTTATTAGGTAAAGAAGGTCAAGGTTTCAAAATAGCTATGAAAACATTAGATGGTGGGCGTATAGGAATAGCAGCCCAGGCTCTTGGTATAGCACAAGGTGCATTAGATGCTACAGTAAATTATGTAAAAGAGAGAAAGCAGTTTGGTAGAAGCTTATCTGCTTTTCAAAATACTCAATTTGAACTTGCTAATATGAAAACAAAGATAGAAGCAGCAAGACTTTTAGTATATAAAGCAGCAACTAAAAAAGATAATAAAGAGCCATACTCAGTTGATGCTGCTATGGCAAAACTTTATGCGTCAGAAGTTGCAATGGAAGTTACAACAAAGGCTGTTCAACTTCATGGAGGATATGGATATACTCGTGAATATGATGTAGAAAGAATGATGAGAGATGCAAAAATTACAGAAATCTATGAAGGAACAAGCGAAGTACAAAGAATGGTTATAAGTGCAGACTTGCTTAAATAGATGGGGGTATAAGATATGAATATATTAGTTTGTATAAAACAAGTACCAGATACGACAGAGGTAAAACTAGACCCTAAAACAGGAACATTAATAAGAGATGGAGTACCAAGTATTATAAATCCAGATGATAAAGCAGGTCTAGAGGAAGCATTGATTTTAAAAGATAATTTAGGAGCTAAAGTTACAGTAATAACTATGGGACCACCTCAAGCTAAAGATGCATTAAAAGAAGCTTTGGCTATGGGAGCAGACAAAGCAATATTACTTACAGATAGAGCATTTGCAGGGGCTGATACTTTAGCAACATCACTTACGCTTGCAAGGGCTATAAAAAAATTAGATTATGATTTAATAATAGCTGGACGTCAAGCTATAGATGGAGATACTGCACAGGTTGGTCCACAAATAGCGAAACATCTAGAGATACCATCTATTACATACGTTGAAAATATAGAAATAGAAGATGACAGTATTATTGTAAACCGCTCTTTTGAAGATGGTTATCAAGTAATAAAAGCAAAGATGCCATTATTAATAACAACATTAAAGGAAATGAATTCTCCACGATATATGAAAGTAAGTAGAATTTATGATGTATATAAAGAGGACTTGATAGAAACATGGAATTTAGGAAATATAGAAGTAGATATAGAAAGAATAGGGCTTAAGGGATCACCGACTAAAGTGAAAAAATCCTTTACTAAAGGAGTAAAATCTGCTGGAAAAGTATATGAAGTAGACGAAAAAGAAGGAACTAAAATAATAGTAAATGCACTTAAAGAAAAGTTCATATTATAGGGGGAAAAATTAATGAGTGTAATGGTATATATAGAACAGAGAAACAATATCATTCAAAGTGTTTCTTTGGAACTATTAGGTAAAGGAAGAGAACTAGCAGATAAGTTAAATGATAAATTAAGTGCAGTAGTACTAGGATACAATGTAAAAGATTTATGTGATGAGATAATAAGTTATGGATCCGATGAAGTTATATGTGTAGACAATGAGAACTTAGATGTTTATATAACAAATACGTATACAAAAGCTATGTGTGAAGTAATAGGAGTTAAAAATCCTGAGATAGTACTATTTGGAGCAACTACAATAGGTAGAGACTTGGCACCTAGAATTAGTGCAACAATAAACACAGGATTAACAGCTGACTGTACATCACTTGAAATAGATGAGGTATCAAAAGGGTTATTAATGACTAGACCAGCATTTGGTGGAAATATAATGGCTACTATAGTATGCCCAGAACATAGACCACAAATGAGTACAGTAAGACCAGGGGTAATGCTAAGGCTAGAGCAAGATAAGAGTAGAGAGGGAAGTATAGAGATATTTAATGTTGAATATGATGAAACTGATAAAGATGTAGAAGTACTAACTTATGTTACTGAAAATCTAAAGAAGATTAATATAGAAGATGCAAAAATACTTATATCTGCAGGACGTGGAATAGGATCAAAGGAAAATATGGATATCATATATGAATTAGCAGATTTATTAGGTGCAGAAGTAAGTGCATCTCGTGCTGTTGTAGATTTAGGATGGGTGGACAAAGCACGACAAGTAGGTCAAACAGGAAAAACAGTAAGACCAGATTTGTATATAGCTTGTGGTATATCAGGTGCTATACAACATTTAGCAGGGATGGAAGAGTCTGAGTTTATAGTGGCTATTAATAAAAATAGGACTGCACCAATATTTGACGTAGCAGATGTGGGGATAGTTTCAGATGTGAATCTTGTGGTTAAAAACTTAATTAGTGAGTTGAAAAAATAAGCTTAGTTTTAAATTGAAGACGTTGTATATGGTCCGCTCGATGATTAATTATATAAGTCTCCCTCCAAGCTAAAATGTCGGTACGACTTATATAATTAATCATCTTCGCTCAGGATATATACAAAGTTCAAATTAAAAATACACAATATTTTGTTAAAAATATAAATGTATATTAACGGGGGGCGATTTATAATATGAAAGCTATGATAAGGGTAAGGATGGGTAGTCATGATGCTCATTATGGTGGTAATTTGGTTGATGGGGCTAGGATGCTTCAGTTGTTTGGGGATGTGGCTACTGAGTTGTTGATTAGAAATGATGGGGATGAGGGGCTTTTTAAGGCTTATGATGAGGTTGAGTTTTTGGCTCCTGTGTTTGCGGGGGATTATATAGAGGCTGTTGGTGAGATTGTTAGTTTTGGTAATACTTCTAGAAAGATGAAGTTTGAGGCTAGAAAGGTGATTATGCCAAGGCTTGATATTAATGATTCTGCTGCGGATTTGTTGACTGAGCCTGTTGTGGTTTGTAGAGCTAGTGGTACTTGTGTTGTGCCTAAGGATAAGCAAAGATTATAGTTTTGGGGGCCTGAATATGGAAAAGTTGATTATTACTGCTGCGATATGTGGTGCTGAGGTGACTAAGGAACATAATCCTAATGTACCGTATACTGTAGATGAGATAGTAAGGGAAGCTAAGTCTGCTTATGAAGCGGGTGCTTGTATTATACATTTGCATGTGAGAAATGATGATGGTGTACCTACTCAAGATATAAATAGGTTTAGAGAGTCTATAGATGCTATAAAAAATGAATTACCAGATGTTATAGTTCAACCGTCAACTGGTGGTGCTGTTGGTATGAGTAATGATGAAAGGATACAACCTGTAAATTTATCTCCTGAAATGGCAACTCTAGACTGCGGTACTTGTAATTTTGGTGGAGATGATATATTTGTAAACACTGAAAATACTATCAAAGAGTTTGGTAAGAAAATGATAGAGTTAAATGTAAAGCCAGAGCTTGAGGTATTTGATAAAGGTATGATAGATATGGCTCTTAGATTACATAAAAAAGGATATATAAAGGACAATATGCACTTTAATTTTGTAATGGGAGTGAATGGTGGTATAAGTGCTACTTATAGAGATTTAATATTTATGAAAGAGAGTATACCTTATAATGCTACTTTTACAGCAAGTGGTATAGGAAAATCACAATTTGAAATGGCAGCACTAAGTATATTACTTGGAGGTCATGTAAGAGTTGGGTTTGAAGATAATGTATATATCAAAAAAGGAGTACCTGCAAAATCTAATGGAGAATTGGTACAAAAAGTAGTAAGGATAGCTAATGAACTAGGAAGAGAGATTGCTACACCAAAAGAAGCTCGTGAAATATTGGGTCTAGGGGGAAAATAAATGAGTAAGGTTGTAAACTTAGATACGATTAAAAGTATTTTAAAAGATGATATGACTATTATGATAGGTGGATTTTTAGGATGTGGAACACCGGAATCACTAGTGGATATAATCATTGATTCTAATATAAAGAATCTAACAATTATAGGTAATGACACTTCTTTTATAGATAAAGGAATAGGAAGATTAATAGTAAATAATCAAGTTAAAAAAGTTATAGCATCTCATATAGGAACAAACCCGGAGACAGGAAGATTAATGAACGAAGGTAAATTAGAAGTTGAATTATCTCCACAAGGAACTTTAATAGAAAGAGTTAGAGCTGGTGGTTTTGGATTAGGTGGGGTTTTAACTCCAACGGGTGTAGGTACATTAGTAGAAGAAAATAAAGAAAAATTGACTATAGATGGAAAAGAGTATTTACTTGAAAAACCACTAAGAGCAGATTTGGCTTTGATAAAAGGAAATATAGTAGATGATTTTGGTAATTCAATTTATAAGGGAACAACTAAAAACTTTAATCCAATGATAGCTATGGCAAGTGATTTAGTAATAGTAGAAGCTGAAACATTGGTTGATAGTGGAACTTTAAATAAGGATATGATAATGACACCTGGAGTTATTGTAGATTATATAGTGAGAGGAGAGAATTAAGTGAATCCAAAAGAAATAATTTCAAAAAGAGTAGCCAAAGAGTTAAAAGATAATCAACTTGTAAACTTAGGCATAGGACTTCCTACACTAACTGCAAACTACATAGATAAAGATATAAAAATAACTTTTCAATCAGAAAATGGAATGGTTGGAATGGGAAAACTAGCAAATGAAGATGAAATTGATGTAAATATAACTAATGCAGGGGGACAATTTGTAACTATAAATGATGAAGGAGCTTTCTTTGATACTTCTATGTCATTTGGGCTAATAAGAGGTGGCCATGTAGATGTTACTGTACTAGGTGCACTAGAAGTAGATCAACATGGTAACTTGGCTAACTGGATAGTACCTGGCAAAATGGTACCAGGTATGGGTGGGGCTATGGACTTAGTAGTAGGGGCGAAGAAAGTAATAGTAGCAATGCTTCATACCGTAAAAGGCAAATCAAAAATCCTAAAAGAATGTACACTTCCATTAACAGCTAGAGGAGTGGTAAATTTGATAATAACAGAACTTGCTGTAATGGAAGTAACCGATGAAGGGTTAGTACTTAGAGAGATAAACAAAGATATTACAGTGGAAGAATTAATAGATAAGACAGAGGCAGAACTAATAGTACCTGATAATTTAAAAATTATAGAAATGTAGGGGGATATATATGAAGGGATGTAAATACGGAACTCATAGAGTAATAAATGAAAATGTACTGCCACAACCAGCTTATAAAATAGATAATAATATGGAAATTTATGATAATGAAATATTAATAGATGTAAGTGCATTAAATATAGATTCTGCAAGTTTTACACAAATAGAAATAGAATGTGAGCATAATATAGAAAAAATAAAGAATAAAATACTAGAGATTGTAGAAGAAAAAGGAAAAATGCAAAATCCTGTAACGGGCTCGGGTGGAATGTTAATAGGAACAATAGAAGAGATAGGAAAAGATTTAGAAGGAAAAATAGATTTGAAAATAGGAGATAAAATAGCTACTTTAGTATCATTATCATTAACACCTCTTAAAATAGATGAAATAATAGATATAAAACCAGATATAGATAGAGTTGAAATAAAAGGAAAAGCAATACTATTTGAAAGTGGAATATATGCAAAATTACCAGAAGATTTAAGTGAAAACCTAGCACTTGCAGCATTAGATGTAGCAGGAGCACCAGCACAAACTCAAAAGATAGTAAAGGAAAAGGACAGCGTATTAGTACTTGGAGCAGCTGGTAAATCAGGAATGCTATGTTGTTATGAAGCTAGAAAAAAAGCAGGTAAAAGAGGTAAAGTAATGGGCTTAGTTAGAAGTGAAAAACAAGCTAAGTTTTTAATAGATAATAAATTAGTAGATGCTGCAATAGTAGGAGATGCACAAGATCCTAACGATATACTTCAAAAAGTCCTAAGATGTAATAATAATAAAGAAGTTGATGTATGCATCAACTGTGTCAATGTATCTAATACTGAAATGAGCTCAATACTTCCAGTAAAAGATGAAGGATTGGTATACTTCTTCTCAATGGCTACAACATTTACAAAAGCAGCCCTTGGAGCAGAAGGAGTAGGAAAAGATGTAAATATGATAATAGGTAATGGTTATACAAAAGGCCATTCAGATGTGACAATAAATGCCTTAAGAGAAAGTGAAATACTAAGAAATATATTTTCTAAATTATATATTTAAATAGGGGGATTTATGGATAGAAGAATATTTACACACATTAGCAACGAAGATTGGAATGATTGGAAATGGCAAGTAAAAAATAGAATAACTACAGTTGAAGAACTAAAAAAATATATTCCACTTACAGAAAGCGAAGAAAATGGAATAACAAAATGTTTAGAAAGTTTAAGAATGGCAATAACTCCATATTACCTATCACTAATAGATATAGAAAATCCAGATGACCCTGTAAGAAAACAAGCAATTCCAACATCTAAAGAATTAACAAAATCATTAGCAGACCTAGATGACCCATTACATGAAGATGGAGATTCACCAGTACCAGGACTTACTCATAGATACCCAGATAGAGCACTACTACTTATAACTGACCAATGTGCAATGTATTGTAGACATTGTACTAGAAGAAGAATGGTTGGACAAAAGGATGATGCACAACCTATAGACCAAGTAGATGCAGCTATAGAATATATAAGAAAGACTCCAGTAATAAGAGATGTACTATTATCAGGTGGAGATGCACTACTTATGAGTGATGAAAGATTAGAGTACATCATTAGTAAGTTAAGGGAAATACCTCATGTGGAAATAATAAGACTAGGCAGTAGAGTGCCTGTGGTTATGCCACAAAGAATCACAGATGATTTGGTAAATATGTTTAAAAAGTATCATCCAATATGGATAAATACACACTTTAACCATCCAAATGAAATAACTAAAGAATCAAAAGAAGCTTGCGAGAGAATGGCTAATGCAGGAATACCTTTAGGTAATCAAAGTGTATTACTAAGAGGTGTAAATGACTGTATGCATGTTATGAAAAACCTAGTAAATGATTTAGTGAAAATAAGAGTAAGACCATATTATATATATCAATGTGACTTGTCTAATGGACTAGAGCATTTTAGAACTCCAGTATCTAAAGGAATAGAAATAATAGAAGGACTTAGAGGGCATACTTCAGGATATTGTGTACCTACATTTGTAGTAGATGCACCAGGTGGTGGAGGAAAAACTCCAGCAATGCCAAACTATATTATATCTCAAAGCCATGGTAAGGTAATACTTAGAAACTTTGAAGGTGTAATAACAACTTACACAGAGCCTACTGATTATACAGTTGGATGTAAGTGTGATGTATGTACAGGCAAAATAAAAGTACACAAAATAGGTGTAGCAGGACTTATAAATGGAGAACAAATGACATTAGATCCAGAAGGACTAGAAAGAAAGAAAAGACCACATCACAATTAGGTTGAAGGTATGATAGAAGGATAAGAAATGATAAATATACTAGAGGAACTAAAAAAATATAAAAGCCTATCTATTGTAGGTAATTATAAAAACGTTGGTAAAACAACAACTCTTAATTATATATTAAACAAGGCTAAGGGACATATTACCCTTGGCCTTACCTCTATAGGAATAGATGGAGAAAAAGAAGATAAAGTAACAAAAACAGAAAAGCCTAGAATATATGTAAATAAGGGTAGCATATTAGCAACAGCCAAAAACTGTGTGATAAAAAGCGATATTACCAAGGAAATATTAGAAGGAACTGATATACATACACCCTTGGGTAAGGTAATAATATTTAAAGCTTTAAGCGATGGATATATAGAATTAGCAGGGCCATCAAGGAATAGTGGAATAAAATATATAAGTGATAGATTAATAAGCTTAGGATGCGACTTAGTAATAGTAGACGGTGCTCTATCAAGAAAAACATTAGCGTCACCAAGTATAACTGAGGCAACAATATATTGTACAGGAGCTGTATTAAATAGTGATATTAATAAATTAGTAGAGCAAACTGTATTTGAAGTAGATATGATGAATATAGAAAATATAGATGATATAAAACTAAATAGTATCTATAATGAAATTGATAAATTTAAAGTCTGTATTATAAACAAAGACTACAGCTATAAAAATCTAGATTTAAAAACCACCTTAAACTCACAGGAAAAGATAATAGAAAACTTAGATGAAAAGAGTAAGTACATATTTGTAAATGGAATAATAGTAAATAGCTTTATTGAAAATCTAATAAAAACTAGTGATGGATATAAATATAATACGATACTAGTAAAAGATGGGACAAAAATATTTTTAGATAAACTAGTATATGATAAATTTATAGCACTAGGTGGATGTATTAAATCAATAGATAAAATAAACTTAATAGGTATAAATATAAATCCTACATCAATTACAGGATACAATTTTGATAGTAATGAATTACAAAATAAACTAAGAGATAATTTAAAAACACCAGTATTTGATGTATATAAGTTAGAAGAAATAGATTTAGGAGCAGACCTATGAAAGAATTTATAATGACAAATCTAAATACAACAACAGCCTATGGAAATGATGAAAAGAAAAATATAAAAATGTTTAAAAAGTCAAAAGCTAATCTACTAATAAAAGAATTAAATAATATAGAAGAAATAATAAACAGTAAAAATACTAATAAGAATATCTTTGGAAATATAGACTATGAATTTTGTAAAATAAAAGACATTAGAAATAGCATTAAAAAAATAGAAAATAACAATATACTAGACGATGTAGAATTGTTTGAGATAAAAAACTTTGCAATATGCAGTGAAAATATAAAAAATCAATATGAAAAACTAAACATAGATATTGAATATATAAAATTTAACACTTTAGAAGAAATAATACAAATACTAGATCCAGACCATTTGAAACTATCTACATTTAGAATTTACGATAGCTATAGTGAGAAAATAAAGAGGATAAGAGAAAATAAAAGAAACATAGAAAATGAAATATTTAAAGAAACCAACTCTAAAACTATAGAAAAATTGAAAAAACAAAGACTATCCATAGTAGTAGAAGAAGAAAAAGAAGAACAATTAATAAGACAAAAAATAACAAATTCCCTAAAAAAATTTATAGAAAATATATATGAAAATATTAAATCTATTGGAAAACTAGACATATTAAATTCAAAATCAGAAATGGCAATAAAATATAATGCCATAAAACCAAATATAAATAAAGAAAATAAAATATATTTTAAAAATCTAAAAAACCCTAATTTAATAGAAATACTAAATAAACAAAATAAAAATTATATTCCCATAAATATAGATATAAATAAAAAAATAACTCTTATAACAGGTGCAAACATGGGCGGAAAAAGTGTTAGTATGAACACAATTGCACTTAATTTGTTTTTATTCCAATGTGGTTTTTATGTATTTGCAGATGAGGCAAATCTATGTGTACTAGATTATATATATATAATATCAGACGATATGCAAAATATGGGCAAAGGCCTAAGTACTTTTGGGGCGGAAATTATAAAGTTAAAAGAAATAATTAATTTAATGAAAATAGAAGATGGATTTATCGCATTAGATGAGTTTGCAAGAGGAACAAATCCAAGTGAGGGCAAAATCTTACTTAAATCTATATGTAAATACTTTAAAAATTACAATTCAATATCCTTAATATCAACACATTATGATGAAGTGGTAGATGATGATATAGATCACTATCAGGTAATAGGGCTTAGGAATGTTGATTTTAATTCTCTAAAGTACAAAATAGATTTAAACAAAAAACAAAGTGTAAGTATACTACAAGAAAATATGGACTATAGATTGGAAAAAGTAAAAAAAGATACTAAAGTTCCAAAGGATGCACTAAATGTATGTACATTACTTGGATTACAAGAGGAGGTAATAGATATTGCAAAGAAACACTACGAGGGGGAGTAAAATGAGTAAGTTAAACTTAAACTTTGAACTAGTAGAAAAAGCTAGAATGTCTGCAAGAAATATAGCACTAAACACACAAGAGTTTATAGATAAGCATACTACAGTAGCAGTAGAAAGAACAGTATGTAGACTGTTAGGTATAGATGGAGTAGATAAATTTGAAGTACCACTTCCAAATGTTGTAGTAGAAAACATAGTTAGAGCAAATGGATTAGGACTAGGAGCTGCATACTACATAGGTAATGCTATGGTAGAACTAAAATTAACTCCACAAGAAATAGCAGAAAAAGTAGCAAACAATGAAATAGATTTAACTAAAATAAAAGAGCATGACTTATTTGAAATAAAGCTAAAAATAAATGAAATAGCTAAGGCTAACGTAGAAAAAATAAGAGAAAATAGAAAAACTAGAGAAAACTATTTACAAAAGTATGGAGACAAAGAAGGTCCGTATTTATATATAATAGTAGCTACAGGTAATATATACGAAGACATAGTACAAGCAAAGGCTGCGGCTAAACAAGGAGCAGATATAATAGCAGTAATAAGAACTACAGGACAGAGTTTACTTGATTATGTACCATATGGTGCTACTACAGAAGGATTTGGTGGAACATATGCTACAGGAGAAAACTTTAGACTTATGAGAGAAGCATTAGATGAAGTAGGAGCAGAAGAAAATAGATACATAAGATTATGTAACTACTGTTCAGGATTATGTATGCCAGAAATAGCAGCACTAGGAGCAAGAGAGAGACTAGATGTAATGCTAAATGATGCACTATATGGAATACTATTTAGAGACATAAATATGAAAAGAACTATGATAGATCAATACTTCTCTAGAATAATAAATGGATTCGCAGGAGTTATAATAAACACTGGTGAAGATAACTACTTAACAACAGCAGATGCAGTAGAAGAAGCTCATACAGTACTTGCATCTCAGTTTATAAACGAACAGTTTGCACTAGTAGCAGGATTACTAGAAGAGCAAATGGGGTTAGGTCATGCTTTTGAAATAAGTCCAGATGTAAAAAATGGATTCCTGTACGAACTAGCACAAGCTCAAATGGCTAGAGAAATCTTCCCTAAAGCACCACTAAAATATATGCCACCTACTAAATTTATGACAGGTGACATATTTAAAGGGCAAGTCCAAGATGCCTTATTCAATATGGTAACGATAATGACAAATCAAAAACTACACTTATTAGGTATGCTAACAGAAGCTATACACACACCATTTATCTCAGATAGAGCAATATCTATAGAAAACGCACAGTACATATTCAATACAATGAATGACTTTGGAGAAGAGATAGAATTCAAAAACGGTGGAATAATTCAAAGTAGAGCAGATGAAGTGCTAAATAATGCTTATGAATTAATACATGAGATAGAAAAAGAAGGATTATTCAAAACACTAGAACAAGGTAAATTTGCAGGAATAAAAAGACCTATAGATGGTGGAAAAGGACTTGATGGAGTAGTAATAAAAGAAAATCATTACTTCAATCCTTTTATAGACTTAATGTTAGGAGGTAAAAACTAATGAGTGGATTATATTCTATGGATAAAAAAGATTATAATAAAACATTAAATCTAGAGGACCTTAGACCATATGGTGATACAATGAATGATTCAAAGGTACAAGTGAGCTTTACGTTACCTATACCTGATGATGAAAAGGGAATAGAAGCAGCAAAACAAACTGCTAAAAATATGGGACTAAGTGATATAAATGTAGCTCATCATAAAAAACTAGATAAAAGCTTTACCTTCTATGTAGTGTATGGAAGTCTGGATAAAGGAGTAAACTACAACAACATACATGTAGAAACCGTAGGCGAAGAGGTAATGGACAAAGGTGAGATAGAAGAATATATTAGAGAGAACATAAAAAGAAATGTAGTGATAGTAGGAGCAAGTACGGGAACTGATGCTCATACTGTTGGTATAGATGCAATAATGAATATGAAGGGGTATGCTGGGAATTATGGACTAGAAAGATACGAAGGTGTAGATGCGTATAATTTAGGTAGCCAAGTTCCTAATGAGGAGTTTATCAAAAAGGCTGTTGAGTTAAATGCTGATGTTTTACTTGTTTCTCAGACGGTTACTCAAAAGAATGTTCATATAGAGAATTTGACTAATTTGGTGGAGCTTTTGGAGGCTGAAGGTCTTAGGGATAAGGTGATACTTATTTGTGGAGGTCCTAGGATTAGTCATGAGTTAGCTAAGGAACTTGGATATGATGCGGGATTTGGACTGGGGAAATTTGCACAGGATGTGGCAAGTTTTTCAGTTGTAGAAATGGTAGATAGAGGGTTAGTGTAATGTAGCCCGCGGATAGGTGTAGAATATAAGTTTTCCTTCCGGCAGTCAAGCTGCAAGGTCGGTGCAACTTATACTCTACACCTATTCGCTCTTGATTTTACACTGGTTTGGGAGAAGATGAATGATTTTTTATAGAGTATGAGATTTATATTGTTATAGTATTAGAGTTAATATACCATTATATATAGAAATATAAATAATATATTTAGGGGAGGGTGCCTATGAAATTATGGAATCGGAACTTTTTTTTACTGTGGCAAGGTCAATTGGTATCTATCTTTGGTGATGCGTTATATTCAATGGCTTTAGGATTTTGGGTATTGCAAGAAACTGGGTCAACTACGATTATGGGGAGTATTATGGCTTTGGTCACGATACCTAGAATAATACTAGGTCCTGTTGCAGGTGTTATAGTAGATAGGTACGATAGAAAAAAGTTAATTATACTTGGGGATTTAATAAGGGGAATCGGAATGTTAATTGTTGCTGCATTAGCAATAAATGGTTTATTAAAAGTATGGATGGTAATGCTAATGGGAATAGTACTTGGAATATGTTCATCTTTCTTTAATCCATCAATACAGTCTGTACTTCCAGAAATAGTACCAAATGATAAGTTAATTAAGGCAAATTCATCATATCAAATGGCCACAACAGGGGCTGACATCATAGGGCAATCTATTGGTGGCTTTTTATATACAATTATAGGAGCACCTCTAATGTTTTTAATCAATGCAATATCATACATATTCTCAGCGTTTACTGAAACCTTTATTGCAATTCCTAAAATAGAAAGAAAAAATGTGAATATAACTTTTAAAGATGATTTTATGGAAGGTATAAAATTTATACTAGGGTTTAAAGGGTTAGTTAGAAGTTTAATTATGGCTTTTTTTGTTAATTTTTTATTTGGAATGATAAGAGTGTTAATAATACCTTGGTTTTTATCAGATCCCTCTCTTGGAATGGCTAAGTATGGGATTTTAAATGGATTTCAAAGTTTTGGAATTTTAGTAGGTAGCTTTGTATTATCATATATAAATATTAAGCAGAGTCATAAATATAATGTTTATATAGTTTCAATAATAACATTTGTTTCTCTTATAGGGTTTGGTGCATTTATGAATAATTTTATAATAATAATTATATGTTTTACTAGTGCATTTGGATTTATGTTTGTATCTAATACAGTTGCGAATTCAACTATAATGGAACTAACACCATCTGATAAAAGAGGAAAGGTATTTGCTACGATAGGCACTTTAGCAATGGCTATTTCACCTATTGGAAATTTTGTAGGTGGTGTATTGGGTGAATTTATGAATCCGAGAGCTATTATTATAGGAAGTACGGTAGTGGGACTTTTTATTATATATGGTATTGTTGTGAATCCAGAGGTGAAAAAGTTTCTTAATTGTGACACTGAAAAAGTGTCAAAAACACTATAGATACAAGTTAAGTGTTGAGTTAATGTTTATAGTATTTTATATAAAGAATAGTAAGTGTAATTAGAATTTAAAGGTACTGGGGGATATAAAATGCCTAAATTACATACTAAAGAATTAGCAATATGTTTTGATATGGGAGGATGTCCTAATAGATGTAAGCACTGTTGGATCGGTCATATTCACTGCTCAAAAACAGAAATAAACGAAGTAAAAGGTATAGTAAATGAATTCAGAAATTATAAGTTATATGGAGAAAGTAGTCCGTATTTTGAAAAAATAGTGGTAAATACATGGTTTAGAGAACCAGACTACCTTCCAAACTATAAGGAACTATATGAATTAGAAAAAGAGCTAGGGGATGAAGCTAAAAGATTTGAGTTGATGAGCATATGGAGGATAGCTAGAGATACTGAGTATCCTAAATGGATTAAAAGTATAGGGATAGAGAAATGTCAAATAACATTTTTTGGATTAGAGGAAAATACTGATTTTTTCACAGGTAGAAAAGGAGCGTTTTGATAAGTTTAAAGGTTATGAGGTGGTAGGTTTAGTATATCCAGAAAATGAACCTAGTATAAAGTTATTAGAAAAATTGGAATTTAAGAGTGAGGGTTATGTAGAGCAGTTAGATAGTATTGTTTATAGTAAAAAAA
>JBOFYV010000021.1:0-2187 GCA_051654865.1 Peptostreptococcaceae bacterium | reverse complement strand
TGGCATTTTCTCTGCGTATTCATATAGTTTTTTACTTACATCATTTTTTAATAAAAAATCTGAATCCATAAATTTTCTCATAGAAACTCCTTCAAATCTTTTTGTATTAGTTGTATGCAAGTATGATAACCAATCTTTTACAATTTGTCAACAAATTTTTTTGTTCTATTTTTAGAGTCTAGTGTTCTATTTCAAACAAAAAGCACTTAAAATATAGTGTTTCTAACTATACTTTAAGTGCTTTTAAATTCTTATTTATATATTAAACTACTCTTAAAATTTATAAGTTAATCTTCCCATAGTTTTATCTTTTCCTAATGAATCTCTTTTATATGAAATTCCTATTTCAACTTTATTACTTAACTCTAAATTTGTAAATATTTCAGCTGATGCAACTCCTCCTCTATTATCTTCAACAGGTGTTGCATATTCCTTTTCAATATCCAATACTGTAAACTTATCACTCCATTTATCCACGTCCATAAGTTCGTTTCTATATTCTAAGTTTAATCCAAAACTCGTCTTAACTCCATTTTTTATAGTTATATCCTTTAATGCTATCGCATTTATAAATACTTCATTTGAAAAATTATTGCTCTTAGATACTGTTGCATCATTAAAATCATTACCATTTTTCTCTTTAATTTTTTCATGTCCAAAATATTGAGTATCCAATCCTCCTAAAAATTTCAAATCCACTTTATCCATACTTACATCTTTTGATAATTTATTTCTTAGGCCAAAACTGTATGAATCAAAATCTGCAGTTTTTCCAAGTCCCTCTTTATCATTTCTTTTTAATTTATTATTACTGTAAATCCCATTAATTCCAAGATCATATGTTAATTTGTCTTGAAATTTATATTTTTGAGAATATCCAGCTACAAATGAGTTGACATCATTTTTACTTCCATTTATATACTTTATTTTAGAATATTCATATCCTATAAAAATATTATCATTATTTTTTATAACATCATTTTGAGATAACACTAAAATAGTATCTTCAGAAGTATACTCTATAGTTCTATATACGTCTTCATTATTTTTCTTTTCCTTTTTATGGAACACTCCTAATTTATAGTTATTATGTTGTAAAATTCCCTCTACTTTATTTTCGTCATCTGTTCCATAAGCTCCATTTAAATATGAATGTGTTGCAAATAACTTCTCTTGATCTTTTAATAAATCATGACCTCTTCTAACTATTTGAGCATTTACATTGGCATATTCTTTGGCTGCTATATCAAACCTTCTCATCATTACATCCCCAGTTGTGCTTGATCCTTCATAAAGAGCATACAAATTATCATCATCCATAGCTGTTGAAGTATATCCGTAAGAATCTCCTTCCCAAAGCTTAATACTCTTTCCTGTATTTGTAGTTAAATATATATCATTTCTATCCCACGGTTTATTTCCTTGAAGGGCATATCCAACTAAATATACATCTTCACTTAAAGACAAAGTACTTGTTTCAGCCTTAGCTATGTTATCTGGAAGAAAATTCTCTTCTACTTTTTCCCAAGTTTTTCCATTATCAGATGTAGAATAAACTATTCTTGCCTTTTCTCCCTCTGTAGTTGTTGTATCTTTACTTTCATTTTTGGCTGCTAAATATATTTTACCTTTGTGATGAAAAACACTACTTTCACTTGTTAATAAAGATGTGACATTGGATAATAACTCTGATGATTCCCAAGTTTTTCCATTATCTTTACTATATATAAATCCTGAAGTAGCTTTTGGTGCTTCACCACCCTTATTATTCCAAGCTTGATAAGGCACATATAAAGTTCCATTGTAATACATTCCATTTCCAGGTCCTTGTAAAGCATACTCAAACCCTTTTGGTAAAATTTCTTTTATACTACTTCCACTATCCCATGACTTCCCACCATCATTAGAACTATAAACAATCCAATCAAACTCCCCACCTGCTGTATTTATTGCTTTATCGTTTTGATATCCAAATAAAAATGTAGTTCCTGTATCTTTATTACTAACTATACAAGCATCTGTTATATAATTTTTTCCATTAATCGTTGTAGGACTTGTTAGTATTTCACCCTCTCCCCATGTCGCTCCTCCATCATTAGATACTTTTACCATTAATTCAACTTTTCTAGGCATATCTGTATTTCCTGAAGTTCCTGCATATCTTATATCAGTTACTGCAATAACTGT
>JBOFYV010000020.1:0-1699 GCA_051654865.1 Peptostreptococcaceae bacterium | reverse complement strand
TACATAGACGGTAAGAAATATACAGAAGATGGATTAGATAATCTAGAAGTTGTAAGCTTAACAATAAATGTACTTGAAGGAAGTGTTGGTCAAGTTGAATCTGAATGTGATCTTACAATCAATGGAAATGTAAAAGGTAATGTTCATTCAGGAATGAGTGTTGATATCGAAGGTAACGTTGAAGGTGATGTAAGAGCTGGTATGAGTGTAGATATAGAAGGAAATCAAACTGGAAGTGTTAACTCTGATATGAGTGCAACTATTAAAAATAAGATATATAGGTAGGTGCAATATGAAAGAAAAGAAAGAAGAGTTATCATTTGAGCAGAAGATAGCACTAAAGATTGTGCAACTTGAAGACTGGTATGATGAATTTGAAGATAGAAACCCAATAACAGCAGATATATTAGGTAAACTTTTTGTAATAGTTGGAACTATCTTAGTGATATATCTAGGTATTCAATTCATATTCTGGATGACTAAGATAAATCTATTGCTTGGAATTATAGCTGGTGTGGTAATAGGTGTTATTGTATCAGATGGGTTTTAGAATATAAGGTAAAATGAGATAAATAGAGAAGGAAAGTTAAAAGAAATGAATGAATTTTGTGTATATAAGATGTTTGACAAAGATGGAGAGTTGCTTTATGTTGGAAAAACTAAGAATATAAATGCAAGAATGACCCAACACTTTGCAAAGGGTAAAAAGAGAGAAATTTGGAAAGATGACGTTGATAGCATTGTATATACAGTGTTTAAAAACGAATGTGATATGACCATTTGTGAGATATATTTAATAGGTGTTTTAAAGCCTAAATACAACAAAGAATTTAAAAATAAATATAAACCTACGGTTAAAATAGATAAGTTCGAAGACTCTAACCGTAGCTGGAAAAATTTCGGTGAAGTTGAAGAGGTTAGAGTTTTTGAATATGAGTTTTTCAATGAGTTAAGCATAGAAGATCGAGAATATATAAGAGATAATATTAAAATATATGAAGGAAAGATGAATACAAACTTTTTTGAGAGAAGAAAGGATATTAAAAACTCCATACTATCTGAATATTGGATATCAAGAAAAGATATTACCAAGTTAAGAAAAAATATAGTTAATCTTGTTAAGAATGTTTATAAAGTTAAGTCGAATGAAGTTCTGTGTATAACATCGTGTCAAGGAGTTGAGAAGATTAAAGCTAAAGGATTTGCAAGCTCGACGTACCCTGAAAGTATCGACCCAAGTAAAGCAGAAAATAAAATATTTATAGCATACATATATGGTGGAGGATTAAAAGATTCTTTAAAAAGAGAAATCAAAGAAAAATATGGAGAGTTAAATGACCTACACTATCTAATAAACTTGCTTCAATTCATATGGAGAAGTGGAATAAGAGAAGGTAAACCAATAGATTTATACATACCATCTAGACGTATGAGAGAGCTATTAAAGGATTACTTAGAAGGAAAAATATAAGATAAAATTAATGATTCATTAGGAGGGAAACTATGATTATAAAAGTAAGCGCTGATTACTATAATTCACAGAAAGAAACACTAGTAAATTCAGACAATATAGACTACATAAGTGAGGAAGATTCAAGTAAATGGAACTCTAAAATTACGTTTAAAGAAGGTAATACTCTATTAGTTAGAGAGTGGCCGCACGAATTAGAAAGACTATTAAATGAGAGATAGTGCAACA
>JBOFYV010000019.1:0-17369 GCA_051654865.1 Peptostreptococcaceae bacterium | reverse complement strand
TGTGCAGTAGAAACTAAGGAGGCAATATAATGACATCTACAAGTATACAACATACAAAAGATAAAAATATAAATTTAAAAGAATTATTAATAAAATATAAAAGCTTGGTAGGATTAGTACTATTAATAGCAGTAGTATCAATACTAAACCCTGCATTTTTAAGCACTAAAAATATATTAAATATATTAAGACAAACTTCAGTAAATGCAATAATAGCAGCGGGTATGACATTTGTAATACTTACTGGAGGAATCGATTTATCAGTAGGTTCAATACTTGCAATAAGTGGAGCTGTATGTGCTAGCCTTATGGTAAGTGGTCAAAATATGATAATAGCAGTACTTATAGCAATAGTAATAGGTGGTGCAGTAGGGTTTTTAAATGGATTTGTAATAGCTAAAGGTAAGTTACAGCCATTCATAGCAACACTTGCTACAATGACAGTACTTAGAGGTTTAATGCTAGTATTTACAGATGGAAAACCTATAACATTAGGTAGTGGAGAATTAGCAGTAGCATTTGGAAAAATAGGTGGAGGAAACTTATTTGGTATACCTACACCAGTAATAATAATGATAGTAGTATTTTTAGTTTGTGGTTACATACTAAACAACACTAAAATGGGTAGATACACATATGCATTAGGTTCAAATGAAGAAGCAACTAAATTATCAGGACTTAATACAGATAAAATAAAAATATGGGTATACACAATAAGTGGTATATTAGCTTCAGTAGCAGGTATAATAATAACTTCGAGACTATACTCAGCACAGCCAACAGCAGGTACTGGATACGAACTAGATGCAATAGCAGCAGTAGTATTAGGTGGAACTAAGTTAGCTGGTGGTAAAGGTAAAATAAGTGGAACAATAATAGGTGCTTTAATAATAGGAGTACTAAGTAATGCACTTAACATATTAGATGTATCATCATACTATCAAATGATGGTAAAAGGTGTAGTTATATTAATAGCTGTACTATTAGACAGAAAAAGTAATTAGGAGGAAACTATGAAAAAATTTCTTTCTATAATAATGACAATAATACTTTCGTCAACTTTATTAGTAGGATGTACTCCTAAAGATGATGGAACACAAAAAATAGGATTTATAGTGTCTACGTTGAACAATCCGTTCTTCGTAGATTTAAAAACTGGAATAGAAAACAAAGCAAAAGAGCTAGGTTATGAAGTGGTAGTATTAGATTCACAAAATGACCCAGCAAAAGAAGTATCAAATATGGAAGATATAACAGTGAAGAATGTTGATTTAGTACTATTAAATCCGGTAGATTCAGACTCTGCAATAGCTTCTGTTATGATAGCAAACAATTCTGATTTACCAGTAATAACAGTAGATAGAGTAGCAAATGGTGGAGATGTAGTATCTCATATAGCTTCTGATAATATAGCGGGTGGAGAAATGGCTGCTAATTATTTGATAGAACAACTAGGTGGAAAAGGTAACATAGTTGAATTAGAAGGTATAGCAGGATCATCAGCTACTAGAGATAGAGGTCAAGGTTTTGAAAATGGAATGAAAAATAGTGAATTTAATGTAGTAGCAAAGCAAAGTGCAGATTTTGATAGGACCAAGGGACTTTCAGTAATGGAGAATATAATCCAATCAAAAGGTGATATAGATGCAGTATTTGCACAAAATGATGAAATGGCATTAGGTGCTCAAAAAGCACTAGAAGATGCAAAAATGAACGATGTACTTGTAGTAGGATTTGATGCTACTGATGATGCAGTAGCTTCAGTTCAAGAAGGTAAAATGGCAGCGACTGTAGCACAGCAACCTATATTAATCGGTGAAGTCGCAGTAGAGACTGTACATCAAGTACTAAGTAATGAGTCAGTAGCTAGCTTTATACCTGTAGAGTTAAAGCTTGTTGTAAAATAAATCATGTGAATAGTAAATAGGGGGTAGCGTTTTGTTACCCCCTATTTGCTATTCATTAATTTTTATTATTAATTGAATTCATCTAATATAGTTTTTACATCTTGGGATGTTACACGAGAGTAGACTTTGTCGTTTATTACTACAACAGGTGCCAGTCCACAGGAGCCCACACATCTTGAGAGGTCTAAACTAAATTTTAGATCTTTTGTAGTATGACCAGGTTTAATCCCTAGCTCTTTTTCAAATTCAGAAACTATTACGTCAGCTCCTTTTTTTAAACAGAGAGCTCCTAAGCAAATATTAATCTTAAATTCACCTTTAAGCTCAGTAGAAAAGTAAGAATAAAAGTTTACCAAGCTATGTACATTATCAAAAGGTACATCTAATTTATTTGAAATATAAAGTTGAACTTCCTGTGGTAAATATCCAAATATACCTTGGGCATGATGTAAAACTTGAAGGAGATTATCTTTTGGATTCTCAAAGGAACCTATAAACGTATCTAGTTGATTAAATAAATTATTATTAATTGAAATAAAATTACACATATAGATCACCTCTTTCTTTTTAAGTGCAATATAAATCTTAATTTTAAAAATAACAGTGATTAATATAATATACCATAAAACATATAATATTAATCAACTGTTGAATACAACTATAATAAGTTAGTTAGAATAATCAAATATGATATAATAAATATTAACAATAAATGATAAAATGCAACCACTAAAAGGAGATAATAGATGAACGATATAAATATAGGAGAAAAAATAGCTCAAATTAGAAAAATTCAAAATCTAAGTATTAGAGAATTAGCAGCTTTAGCTAATGTTACTCCATCGATGCTTAGTCAAATAGAAAGAGGACTTGCAAATCCATCTGTAAATTCTCTTAAATCGATAGCAACTGCATTAAACACACCTTTGTTTACGTTTTTCACATCAGAAGTAATAAAAGAAGATTTAATAGTAAGAGCGGATAAAAGAAAAAAAGTTATATTACCAGAAAGTGAAGATGTAGTTTATGAAATGTTAACACAGGATAGTAATGATAATCTAGAATTTGCAATAATGAACTTATCGCCAAATACATCTTCATGCAATGAAACTATTTACCACAATGGATATGAAATAGCATATGTATTAGATGGGGAAGCTAATTTGTTTATGGATGATGAGAAATTTACGTTAAATAAAGGAGATAGCGTAAAAGTACCTGTAGGAGTAAAACATCGTTGGGAGAATAATTCAAACAAAAACACAAAAATAATATTTGCAGTGGTTTTATAAATAAAAGAGATATCTATTTAATTTTAGATATCTTTTTTTGTTTGTAAGTTATTTAATTAAAAAATAAAACGAGAATAGAAATATATTAAAAATTTTTTTACCTTAATTAACATAGAATTATATATAACAATAAAGGGGGGATTAGATGATAACATATGATAGCGTTAGTACGGGTATAGATGGCTTTGACAATGTCGTTGATATGCTTAGATATGGAGATAGTCTTGTATGGCAAGTAAATTCAGTAGATGACTATAGGTATGTAGTAGGTCCATTTGTAGAACAAGCTAAAAAAGACAATAGAAAAATTATATATATAAGATTTGGTGACCATAAACCAGTTGTTGATGATATAAATAATATGAAAATGTATGTAGTAGATCCAAGGGTTGGATTTGAAGAATTTACAATAGCGATACATAATATTATAGAAAGAGAAGGTGAAAAGACTTTCTATGTATTTGATTGCTTAACAGATCTTCAACAGATTTGGTATTCTGACCTTATGACTACAAACTTTTTTAAAGTTACGTGTCCATGCTTGTATGAGTATGATACAGTTACCTATTTTGCAATAAAAAGGAATGCTCATAATTATGAAACAATAGCAGGTATAAGAGAAAGTACACAGTTATTGCTAGACATATATAGGATAGAAGAAGATTATTATATACATCCATTAAAAGTTTTAGGAAGGTATTCTCCTACAATGTTTTTTCCACATAAAATTGAAGGAGATAATGCGATATCAATAACTTCAAGTGCTGATGCAGCTAGATTATTTTCAACATTTAATTGGAGTAGCAAAAGGTTAGGGTATTGGAGAAGGACTTTTAATAAAGCAAAAGATGCACTAGATAAAGATGAAGAGCTTAGACGAAATATGAAAGAACTTCTAATTAGGATACTAGTAGGGCCTAAAAATAAGCTTTCAGATATGTGTATGAAGTATTTTGATTTAGAAGATTTAGTTAAAATTTCTTTTAGGGAGATAGGGACAGGGTATATTGGTGGTAAAAGTATTGGTATGCTTTTGGCAACTAGGATAGCTACAAAAGTAGAAGATTGCAAAGACTATTTTACACCATTACTAGAAGCTCATGACTCATTTTATATAGGTTCAGATGTATTTTATACATACATAGTTGAAAACTGTATGTGGGATTTGAGAATAAAACAAAAGACTGAAGAAGGATATTTTAAATATGCTGATGAGTTAAAAGAAAAGTTAGAAGAAGGCAAGTTTTCTAGAAGTATAAAAGATCAATTTGTTCATATGCTAGAATACTATGGGCAGTCTCCTATAATAGTAAGATCTAGCTCATTATTAGAAGATAATTTTGGCAATGCATTTGCAGGAAAATATGAAAGTGTATTTTGTGTAAATCAAGGTACGCCAGAAGAAAGATTAGAAGCTTTTGAAAATGCAGTTCGTAAGGTATATGCGAGTACTATGAATGTAGATGCACTTAATTATAGAAGGTTACGAGGGCTAGATAAACGAGATGAACAAATGGCAATACTAGTTCAAAGGGTATCTGGAGATTATTATGGAGAGTACTTCTTCCCTCATATTGCAGGAGTTGGAAATTCATCTAATTTATACGTGTATGATAAGAAGATAGATATGGAAGCAGGTATGCTTAGACTTGTGTTTGGACTTGGTACTAGAGCTGTTGATAGAGTTAACTCTGATTATGTAAGGATAGTAACACTAGATGACCCTATGAGAATGCCTCTTATGAACTATGAAGACCAACATAAGTATTCTCAACACGATGTTGATTTACTTAATCTAAAAACTAATAAGCTATCTACTGTATATATAAATAACGCTATAAAAAATGATATAAAAACTAATGTGAATGTTTTCGGTGAAAAAGACTATTTTGCAGCTAGAATGCTAAGAGAAACTGGAGGTAATCCAGATAATGCTCCATTTATATTAAACTTCAATAATTTATTAAAGTATTCAGAATTTCCAACAGTAATGAAAAGGTTGTTAGCTACATTATCTAGAGAATATGAATACCCAGTTGATGTAGAGTTTACAGCAAATTTTAACAAAGAAGGTAAATTTAGATTTAACATAGTACAGTGTAGACCACTACAAACTAGAGGTCTAGGAAAAACTGTAGAAGTACCTTCATTTACGGATAGTAAATCATGTGTATTTTCATCGGTAGGAAACTTTATGGGAGGTAATGTGAGATTACCTATTGATTATGTGGTATTAGTTTCGGTGAAAGACTATATTAAGCTTAATCAAGCTGAAAAATATTCTATAGCTAGACAAATAGGTAAAATAAACACAGCTTTAAAAGATAAAAATGCAATGCTAATAGGGCCAGGAAGGTGGGGAACAAGTACACCATCATTAGGAGTACCAGTTCACTTTACAGAACTTTGCAATATGTCTGTTATGTGTGAAGTAGCATATAGTAGTGAAGGTTTTATGCCTGAATTATCTTATGGAAGTCATTTTTTCCAAGACTTAGTTGAAACTGGTATCTTCTATGTAGCGTTATTTGATAATAAGGACAATGTAGTATTCCATGAAGACAAACTAAGAGAAGGTGAAAATATAGTAAATAAGATAGTAGATAATGCAAATAGAGAAGTAATAAAGGTATATGAGACTAAGGGACTAGAGATTTATTCAGATATAAAACAACAAATAGTAACCTGTGGGTATAAGTAATAAATAAGAGAGGGGGTAACAAAACGCTACCCCCTCTCTTATTTATATAAATCTTAGAATGTAGGAATAACTATTCCTTTATATTTTTTATTTATTAAATCCCTAGCTTCATCAGAAGTTAAAACTTCTTCTAAAACTTTAATTTTATCACTATCTTTATCTTCAATTCTATATGCTAGAAGATTAGCGTAATCTTCATTAACAGGAGCTTTGTAAATACCGTCTTTATCAGCATCTAGCTTAGCGGGAACTGCGAAAGTAGTATCTACAAATCCAGCAGTAACATCATTAAGAGCAGGCGGTATCTGAGCAACATCTAGTTCTACAAATTCTAATTCTTTAGGATTATCAATAATATCTTTTACACCGACTAAATCACTGTCAGGTACAGTTATTAAACCTAAATCTTGAAGATACTTTAAGGATTTAGAACCAGAAGAAGGATTATTACTAATAGCAATAGTGTCACCTTTTTTTAATTCATTAACAGAGTCTACTTCATAAGAATATAGTATACCGGGACATACATATAATTTAGATCCTGCCATTATTTTATAACCTTTACTTTCAACAGCTTCATTTAAAAAAGGTTCATGTTGGAATAGGTTAGCATCTATATCTCCGTCATTTAGGGCTGTATTTGGAAGCACATAGTCATTAAATATCTTTACTTCTAGTTCATATCCTTTTTCTTCTATAAGTGGTTTTAGTTCTTCTAATAATTCTCCCCCTGGAACTAATGTAGCACCTACAACAATTTTATTATTGTCTGAGTCATTAGGTGAGCAACCTATCATTGATAGTGTTAAAATACCGCATAATAAAGTTGTAATTATTTTTCTTGTTTTCATAAAACATCCCCCTTAGTTGTAGTAGTTATAAAAATTTTACCATTAAAAAAAGCCTAAGTATAAAACTTAGGCTTTTGAGACTAATTTATACTCATCTATCAGCAGTTTGCTGCAGGATTTAGCACCAATGTATATAAATATACTGGTTGCTGGGTTTCGTAGGGCCAGTCCCTCCACCTCTCTTGATAAGAAGTATTAACTTTTTAATGTTGTTTTTTAAATAATAACATATATTCTGAAAATTGTAAATATTATTTTAGATTAGTTCCGTTTTCGTCTTGAGATATTAATCCTTTTTTCATTAATACACCAAGAGCTCTTTTAAAGTTCTTTTTACTAGTATTAAATACTGTAGATATTTCTTCAGGTGTAGATTTATCGTTAAATCTCATATATCCATCGTTTCCTTCAAGATAACTCATTATAGAAACCTCTAAAGAATCAAGTTCTTCTTTTCTACCTTGTCTTGGAGTAAGTCCAAGTTTTCCATCTTCATATACTTTTATTACTTTTAAGTTTAAGCTATCTCCTATTTTTAACTCTGTAAAGTATTCGTTATGAAGTATAACACCAGCGTATTTATTATCTACACATATCATAGCAGAGTTATTTGTTTGGAACCCGTAAACAACACCTTCTACATCATCACCTACATTATAGTTATGATCAGTTGTAAGGTGAGTGTTTATATCTGTAGTAGCAGCAAGTCTACCACTTTTATCTAAGTATATATAGAATGGATATCTAGAACCTTTTTCTAAATCATAAGTTTTAGCACTAAAAGGAACTAAAATATCTTTTTGAAGACCTATGTCTATAAAGCTTCCTATTTTAGTATGAGCAACCACTTTTAAATAAGCTACTTCATCTACCTTAGCTTTTGTTGGAACTAGTGTAGCACTACGTCTACCTTCAGAGTCTATATATATGAATGCGTTTACTACGTCTCCTACTTTTATACTTTCTTTGTTTAATAATCTGTTATGAAGTAATATATCATCGTTAGAATTTCCTGTTGTACCATCTAAGAAAAATCCAAAACTTGTTTCTCTTTTTACTTCAAGTTTATTATAATCTCCTATTTTTATCACGAACGTCATCTCCTTTATATAATTATTAGTCGCTGTTTATGTAAAGAGCGAAATTATATTTATGCAATTTATATATAATACCACATATAATAAGAATATTATACACAAATATTCTTCAATATAGTATAGGGATGATAAATATTAATAAATAGTATTTGTAATAAGTTATATATAAGACATAATACACATTAAAACAACCAAGTCGAAATATGTAAAATGTTGATAATAGTTATATAATGCCCGATTAAGTAGATTTATATATTTAAAAAAAATATACAAAAAAACATAAGTTAGGCATACTAAACTTTATAAATATTAATATAAACAATTGGAATAAGTTAAAATGGATAAAGTGTTTAAAATACTATATTCTATATATGAAAAATAAAAATAAAAAAAATAGTAAAAACTATTGAATAATAACATAAACTTTTATATAATAAGTTTTGTTGTTTAGATATTTTAAACAATATGTTTAGTTATAATAACAAATACCAGGAGGTGGGACTATGGATATAGGTGAAAAAATAAAACGAATGAGAATTGAAAAACAGTTAACTCAAGAAGAGCTTGCAAATAGATGTGAGTTATCAAAAGGATTTATTTCTCAATTAGAAAACAACTTAACGTCACCATCCATTGCGACCCTTATAGATATATTAGAGATTTTAGGAACTAATTTAAGGGAATTTTTCAATGAAATAGATGATGAAAGAATAACATTTACAAAAGATGATATGTTTGAAACAGAAGATGAAGATCTTAAGTATAAATTGAAATGGTTAATTCCAAATTCACAAAAAAATGAAATGGAGCCTATAATAATAACTTTAGAAGCAGGTGGGCAATATAAAGAAGAAAAGCCTCACGAAGGTGAAGAATTCGGGTATGTGCTTGCTGGTTCTATATACTTACACATAGGTGAAAAGAAAAATAAGGTAAGAAAAGGCGAAAGTTTTTACTTTACACCAAGAGCAAATCACTACATATCAAATGCAGGAAAAACTACAGCACAAGTGATTTGGGTAAGTACTCCGCCGTCATTCTAGAAAAGAGGTGTATATAAATTGGTAGAAAATATAATAGAATTAAAAAATATATCTAAAAAATACGATGAACTTACTGTTTTAGATAATCTAAGTTTAGATATAAAGAAAAATGAATTTTTAACTTTATTAGGACCAAGTGGATGTGGTAAAACAACTACATTAAAAATAATAGCAGGATTTGAATATGCTGATGATGGAAAAGTTTTATTCGAGGAAAAGGACTTAAATAATATTCCTCCATATCAAAGACCAGTAAATACAGTGTTCCAAAAATATGCTTTATTCCCACATATGAATATTTATGAGAATATAGCATTTGGACTTAAAATAAAGAAGATGCCTAAAGAACAAATAGATATTAAAGTAAAAGAAATGTTAAAGCTTGTTGCACTTGAAGGATTTGAAAATAGAAAAGTTGATTCTTTAAGTGGTGGGCAACAGCAAAGAATAGCAATAGCTAGAGCACTAGTTAATGAGCCAAAGGTATTGTTATTAGATGAGCCTTTAGGAGCACTAGACTTAAAGTTAAGGCAAGAGATGCAAGTAGAATTAAAGAAGATGCAACAAAAACTTGGAATAACATTTATATTTGTAACTCATGACCAAGAAGAAGCGCTTAGTATGTCTGATACTATAATAGTAATGAACAAAGGTAAAATACAACAAATGGGTACGCCAGAAGATATATACAATGAACCTAAAAACTCTTTCGTAGCAAGATTTATAGGAGAAAGTAATATATTAAATGGAGTTATGTTAGAAGACTACAAAGTTGAATTTTGTAACAAAATATTTGATTGTGTAGACAAAGGTTTTGAAAAAAATGAAAACATAGAGGTTGTAATAAGACCTGAAGATATAAAAATGGTTTCACCTGAAGAAGGTATGTTAAAGGGAAAAGTTACATCTACAATATTTAAAGGTGTTCATTACGAAATAGAAGTAATAGAAAATGATAGAAAATGGATACTTCACAACACTAAGACTGCTACAGTAGGTGAAGAATTAGGTATGGATATATATCCAGAAGATATTCATATAATGAGAAAAGAGAGAGCCTAAGATGAAGAAAAAATCAGCCTTAGCTTACCCATATATTATATGGAGTGGACTTTTTATCGTAATCCCTTTAATATTAGTAGTATTTTTTAGTTTTACAATTGAAGTAGATGGTAAAAAGATTCTTTCTTTTGCTAACTACAAAGAATTAATGGATCCTATATACTTTAAAGTATTTTTTAGATCAATAACATTAGCAGGTATATCTACTTTTATATGCTTATTGATTGGATATCCTGTAGCTTATATAATTACTAAAGCGCCAATAAGTAAAAGGGGAACTTTAATATTATTATTTATTCTTCCTATGTGGATGAATTTCCTTTTAAGAACTTATGCATGGATAACTTTACTTGGTAAAAATGGAATAATAAATTCATTACTTGGAATGATCGGAATAGAACCAATAAGTATATTATATACTAATGGAGCTATATTGTTAGGTATGGTTTATAACTTCTTGCCTTTTATGGTGTTACCAATATACACATCTTTATCAAAGATGGACCAAGATTTAGTAAATGCAGCTCGAGATTTAGGAGCAAATAGCTTACAAGTATTTACTAAAGTTACTTTCCCACTTAGTTTACCAGGTGTTATATCTGGAATAACAATGGTATTTATGCCAGCAGTAACTACATTTGCAATATCAAGACTGTTAGGTGGAGGAAAGTTTATGTTAATAGGAGACCTTATAGAACAACAATTTACAGTAGTTGGAGATTGGAACTTTGGGTCTGCTGTATCAATATTTATGATGATAGTTATATTGATATCAATGGCTGTCATGTCTAAATTTGAAGACGAATCTGACAAAGAAGGCGGTGGGTTATTATTTTAAGAATGAAGAAAGTATTTTCTAACATATATTTATTTTTAGTATTCTTATTCTTATATGCACCTATATTTGCTTTAGTTGTATTTTCTTTCAATGATTCTAAATCAATGGCCCACTGGGGCGGATTTACATTAAAATGGTATGAAAGATTACTTCAAAATGAAAGCATAATGAGCGCTTTATACTATACAATAGTAGTTGCAGTATTATCATCAGTAATAGCAACTATAATAGGTACAATAAGTGCTATAGGTATACATAAGATGAGAGGTAAAGGTAGAAAGTTATTATTAAATATAAATTATTTACCAGTATTAAATCCAGATATAGTTACGGCAGTTGCTCTTATGAGTTTATTTGCATTCGTAAACTTAGAGTTTGGATTTATGACTATGCTTTTAGCTCATATAATGTTTAGTATACCGTATGTAATATTATCAGTATTACCTAAACTAAAGCAACTTCCTCAAAATATAGAAGAAGCAGCGATGGACTTAGGAGCAACACCATCATACGCACTTAGAAAAGTAATATTACCTCAGATAAAGCCAGGTATAGTGTCTGGATTTTTGATAGCATTTACTATGTCTATAGATGACTTTATAATAAGTTTCTTCAACACAGGAAATGGAGTAAGCAACTTATCTATAGAAATATACGGAATGGCTAGAAGAGGTATAAAGCCTGAAATAAATGCATTATCTACAATAATGTTTACTGTAGTTTTAGGGTTACTTTTATTATCAAATAGAAAACAATCTATAGTAAGAGGTGATAAGTAATGGCTAAAATAAGAAGAATAATATCACTAATGACTATAGGTATAATGAGCTTTACAATGTTAACTGGATGTAATAAGTCTACAGATTCAACTAAAGTACTTAATGTGTATAATGTTGGAGATTATATAGACGAAGAACTTATAACACGATTTGAAGAAGAGACAGGTATAGATGTACTTTATGAGACTTATGATACAAATGAAATGATGTATCAAAAAGTTAAAAGTGGAAGTACTAGTTATGATTTAGTATTTCCTTCAGACTATATGGTAGAAAAAATGAAAAATGAAGATCTTCTTCAAAAAATAGATTTTAATAATATACCGAATTTAAAATATATAGATGAAGATTTTTTGAATCCTGTATATGATAAAAATAGTGAATACAGTGTACCTTATTATTGGGGGACATTTGGAATCCTATACAATAAAACAATGGTAGATGAAGTTGTTGATAGTTGGAATATATTATGGAATCCTAAATACAGAGAAAATTTAATGATGTTTGACTCAGTTAGAGATACTATGGGGATAGCACTTATGAAGCTAGGATATAGTATAAATACTACAAATCCTAAAGAAATAAATGAAGCTAAAGATCTTTTAGTTAAGCAAAAGGATTTAGTTTTAGCATATGTAAATGATGAAGGTAAAGATAGGCTATTAGCTGAAGAAGTTGCGATGGGGATAATATACTCAGGTGATGCAGTTACACTAATAGAGGAAAATCCTAATTTAGCATATGCTATACCAAAAGAAGGTACAAATAAGTGGGTAGATGCAATGTGTATACCTAAAACTGCTCAAAATAAAGAAGAAGCAGAAATGTTTATAAACTTCTTATTAGATCCTGAAATTGCAGCTATAAATACTGAATATATAGGATACTCAACACCTAATAAAGGTGCATTAGAGTTATTAGACGAAGAAATAACAACAGATCCTGTTGCTTATCCTTCAGAAGAAGTAATGGAAAAAACAGAAAGTTTTATAGATTTAGGTAATGATATAAAACTATATGACAGAGCATGGATTGAATTAAAATCAAAGTAGGCGAAAGCCTACTTTTTTTGTATATAAAATATTATATTTATTTGCATAATTTTTTAAGAAAAACACACTTAAATATAAAAATAATTCCAAAAATGTAAAAAATAACTATATAATTAAATGAGTATAAAAATAATATACAAGTAATGGAGTATGAATATGGGAAAAAAGAGAATTAAACATTTGGGGAAAAAGAAAAATAGAAATAAAGTGAAAAATAACTTTAAAACAATAGTAATATTATTTGGAATAATTCTTACTATTGTTGCGGCGATTAATATAACAAAGTATGTGAAAGAATTTTATAAAGGCAAAAATGTTTCAGAAAATACAATACAATTTTATATTGATATGGCTGATGAAATAGGAGAAAATAAAGTTCAACTTAGTTGGAAGGAGTTATTGTCTATAGATTTGGTAAGGTATAATAACGACTTAAGTAGTGTAAAGAAAAAAGAAGTAATTGATGTAGGTAAAGAATTTATAGTAAAAGAAAAAAGCAAAGATGGAAAAGAAGTGTATAAATTAAAAAGCTTTGATAAAGTATTAGATGAAATTAAATTTAGTCAATCTGAAAAAGATAAAGCAAATAAATACTTAAAAGATTTAAGTAATAAATCACTAGGTGGAGCAAATCTTAGAAATCAAAATGAAAAAATTGAGTTTGTGAAAGATGTATCAAAAAAGTCTAAAGAAAATTACTATGAATATGGTATATTGCCTTCAATAACAACAGCTCAAGCAATACTAGAATCAGGATGGGGTCAATCATCTTTAACTAAAAATAGTAATAATGTATTTGGAATAAAAGCAGATAAAAGATGGCAAGGTAAGAAAATAGAAGTATCTACTTCAGAAAACTATGATGATAAAATTAAAGCATATTTTAGAGTGTATGATTCTATGGAAGAATCTATAAATGACCAAGGTAAGTTTCTATCAGAAAACAAAAGATATCGTGAGCATGGATTATTTGAAGCATCTCACTATACAACACAAGCCCAGGCTCTAGAAAATGCAGGATATAGCACTAAGAAAGATAAAAGAGGAGAACCGATATATGCAGATATGCTAATAAAACTAATAAGGGATTATAATTTGCAATTACTAGATAGAGAAGTTCAAACTGTAAAATAGTAAACAATAAAAAATATAAGTAAAAGCTAAAATGAACTACTTCTAAATTAAGAAGTGGGTTTTTAAGTAGGGGGAAATATGACAAAAAATATGGGCACGAATACTATTAAGATAGTATTACTACTAATTGTAATGTTGAATGCTAATGCATTTGAAGTTAAAGCTGAAGATAAAATTAAGTTTACAAATATAGGTGTAGCAGATGGATTATCACAGTCTACAGTTGATGAAATATACCAAGATAGTAGAGGGTATATGTGGATAGCTACAAATGATGGATTAAATAGATATAATGGATATGAATTTAAAGTATATAAATACGGAGAGAATAAAACTAAAACATTAAGTAGTAGTAAAATTGTAGATGTATTAGAAGATCTCGAGGGGAATATTTGGGTAGCTACTAATAATGGATTAAATAAAATAGATCCGAAGACTGATAACATCGTAAGGTATATGGATAAAGATAATGGTGGAAGTTTATCTAATTTCAATATAACTGAAATGCTAATTACCAAAGATAAGAAGTTTCTAGTAGCTACTATAGATGGTTTAAATTTATATGATGAAAAAAAGGATGAGTTTATAAGAATATTAGGAAAAGAGAATGAATTAACCAGTCAGTTTATTTACTCCTTAGGAGATGATGAACATGGGAATGTATGGGTAGGAACTTCGGAAGGATTAGATGTATTATCAAAACAATTAAACCCTCTAAAGAAGTATGAAAATAATGGAGAAAACTCAATAAGTGAAAGTGCTATCTACAATATAACTTATGATCAAAAAGGATATATGTGGATAGGTACAGCTGAATCGGGTTTAATTAAGTTAAATATAAAGAATAATGAAGTAAATTCATATATATATGATGAAAAAGATAAAAATTCTATACCAGATAATAATATAAGATGTAGCTTTATAGATAAAAAAGGTGACTTGTGGATAGGAACGTCTAATGGATTAGCTAAATATAACAGTCAAAAAGATAATTTTAATATGTATAAAATGAAAGTAGGAGATAAAAATAGTTTGGTCAATAGCAAAGTAAATAGCATCACTCAAGATAAAGGTGGACTGTTGTGGATAGGTACATATAGTGGGATAAGTTTGTTAGATCCAAATAATAAAATACAACATTATACAACCGATCAAATTGATTCAAATTCGATTAGTTCAAATGTAATACATGGAATATATGAAGATGAAGATGGTATATTGTGGGTAGGAACAGACTGTGAAGGAGTTAATTTAATAGATAGGAAAAATAATATTATAAGTCATATAGACGATGATAATGATAAGTATAAGTTGAGTAACTATTCTATAAATGATATTAAAGGAATCGGTGATACTGTATACATCGCTACAAGGGATGGATTAAATAAAATAGACAAACGTAAACAGAAAGTTACTATATATAAAAAAGAAGATGGTATTCAAAGTAATTTCATATCCAGTTTATTTATAGACAGCAAGGGTTATTTATGGGTAGGGACTAGTGAAGGATTAAATATAATAAATACTAAAGATGATAGTATTATAAATATAAGTGAGAATATAAAGTTAGGAACTAATATAAATAAATATGTAAAGTCAATATATGAAGATAAAGAAGGTAATTATTACATAGGTTTTCTTAGAAATGAAGGATTAATGAAAATTGATTCTAAAAATAATACTATGAAACAATTTAAGTATGAAGAAAAAAATGATAAAAGCATAAGTAATAACTACGTTAGGTGCATAACAGAAGATAAAAATGGAGACTTATGGATAGGTACAAGTTATGGATTAAATAAATTTAATAAAAAAACAGAGAAATTTACTAGATATACAACAGGAAATGGATTAGTCAATGATACTGTATATGGTATATTAGTTGACGAAGACAATAACCTATGGGCAAGCACCAATGGAGGTATATCTAAGGTTAACGTCAAAGAAGAAAAGTTTCAAAATTTTAATATGGTAGATGGGCTTCAAGGAAATGAGTTTAATGGAAATGCTTTTTATAAAAGTAAAAGTGGTGAACTTTTATTTGGTGGTACAAATGGACTAAACATATTTAGACCAGAAGACATTGGAGGAGAACATTACAACCCAGAAGTTGTGTTTGAAAGATTTAGGATTAATGGCGATAAATATTATAATATAAATAATAAAAAATTAAAGCATAATCAAAATTCGTTAAGTATAAAATTTTTTGTCCCAAAATACAATAATTCAAATATCAGCTATTATTATAAATTAGATGGTGTGAATTTGGATTGGGAAACTACAACAAATAACATCTTAACCTATTATGAATTAAAACCAGGCAATTATATATTCAGAATTATTCCGAATTATGGGAATGGAGAACTTGGAGAAGAAAAGACAATAAGTTTTGAAATAAGTCCACCATTTTGGAAAAGTAAAATAGCCATTTTGTTTTATATAACAGTTATAATAACTCTTATTTATAGAAATAAGACTAAAGTGCAAAGACTAGATGAACTAGTAAATAAAAGAACAAGACAGCTAACTGATGAAATGGAAAAGAATAATCAACTTTTTGATAAAGTAATAAAGTTAGAAAGGAATAAAAATAATTATTTTATAAACTTATCACATGAACTAAGGACACCTTTAAATGTTATAAGTAGTACTAATCAGTTGATAAAAGAGCTTAATAAAGTAGATAAGGGAATCGATAAAAATAAATTAAGTTACTATATGGATATATCTAATAAGAATTGTAGTAGACTTCTTAGATTAATCAATAATATAATTGATAGCTCAAAACTAGAAAGTGATAACTATGTGATAACTCCTAAAAAAGAAAATATTGTAAATATTGTAGAAGAAGCTTCGTTAAGTTTGATAGAATTTGCTAAATCAAAAGGTATTCAACTTATAATAGACCCTAAAATAGAGGAAAAATATATACTGTGTGATGCCTATGAAATAGAAAGATGTATTGTTAATTTAGTAAGTAATGCTATAAAATTCACTAATGAAGGTGGAAGCATAAATGTAACTGTAAGTGAAGGGGATAGGAAAATATTTATAAGTGTAAAGGATGATGGAGTTGGTATTGAGCATAAATATCAAGAATCCATATTTAACAGGTTCAATCAAGTTATAGATTCTAATAATGAAATAAAAGGTGGTAGTGGACTAGGGCTAACTATAACTAAGCAAATAATAGATCTTCATAAAGGTAGTATATTTGTAGAAAGTGAAATAAATAAAGGGAGTAATTTTATTATAACTTTACCTATTGAAGAGTAAATCAGTATAGAGCTAGTATAAATAATATTTTAATTTATACTAGCTTATTTCTATGTATAAAAATAGCTACAATAACTAATAATAAAATTAGAAAGAAAAAAAACTTTCAGAATTACACAAAAATAAAAAATATCAAAAAAGTATTGACGATTAAAAAAAAGGATGATAATATTAATAATGTACTCAAGAGAGTGCGAGTAAGAACTTTGAAAATTAAACAGTAGGTTAATTTATATAACATAATTCTTTATAGAATTAAACACAAACAACCAAGCCAGATATTCAGATAATGATTAGCTGAGCGATGGACAACTTTTATTTGAGAGTTTGATCCTGG
>JBOFYV010000018.1:0-14515 GCA_051654865.1 Peptostreptococcaceae bacterium | reverse complement strand
TAAATATTCCAGTGTTTTCACAAATGGAATATGAAGCGGATGATTTTGCAGGTAGTTTGGCTAAGAAGTTTGAAAAAGAAATACCAATATATCTTCATACAAAGGATGGAGACTACCTACAGCTAGTATCTGATTATACAAAGGTATGGATGGTAACTGGAAAAGCTGATACAATGTATGAGGAATTAGGAATAGATAAGAAACAATTAGATATTCCTAGTGGCGTATTTGAATATACTCCGGAGTATGTAAAACATTTTGAATGTGTAGATCCTATACAGATAATTGATGTAAAGGCGATTGAAGGAGATAAGTCTGATAATATAAAAGGTGTAAAGGGAGTAGGTCCTACATCATCTAGACCGCTTATAGCACACTATGGTTCTGTTGAGGAGATTTATAAAGCAATAGATGATTTAGATGCAAAAGGCGAAAAAGAGATGGCTACATATTACAAAGAAGAGTTAGGAATTAAAAGATCTCCTATTAAAAACTTAAAAACATACAGAGAAGATGCTTTTATAAGTAAAAAACTTGCTACTATAAAGTTAGATATAGAAGAAATACAAAACCTAGATATAGATAAATTTATCTTAAACATAGATAAGGACAAGATGAATGAGAAGTTCAAGAAATTAGAAATTAATAGCTTAATAAAAAAATAGGGGAAAAACAATGATTAAAAAAAGCAAAATACAAAATCCTAAAATTAGTAAGTATTTAGAAGAAACAACTGATGTTATAGATGCAATGTATGATGAAGAATTAATTGAAGATAAATTAATTGAAAATACCATTATAGATGGAATAATTGACTGTAGAGTTAGATTAAGTTCTTGTGTATTTAAAAATGTTACCTTTGAGTATTGTGATTTTAGAAAAATTGATATGGTAGATGTTATATTTGAAAACTGTAATTTATCAAATGTAATATTTTCAGATAGTGGAATATATAGAGTAGAATTTAACAATTGTAAGCTAACAGGTGCTAGATTTGATGATTCTATATTAAAAAGTATTGTTTTTAATAATTCGCTGGGTAAATACTCTAACTTTTCTTTTTCAAAGTTTAAGGGAGTAAGATTTGTAGAATCTGATTTCCAAAGTGCTGTATTTCAAGAAGTAGAAAATGAAGGACTAGAGATGGATAGTTCTAATTTATCTCAAGCTGTGTTTACGGGAACATCTTTAAAAAATGTTGATTTTACTGATAGTAATATTGAAGGAATAGAAGTAATGATAAAAGATGTAGAAGGTGGTACATTTACTATGGAACAGGCTATTGATCTTAGTAGACTAATGAAGATAAATATAAAATAAATAGCAAAACAGGGAGATAGAATGCAAAAGGATAGTTTATTTGAAAAAAAATCAATACAGCAATTAATAATAATATTTTCATTTCCTCTTATATGCTCATTAGTTCTTGAATCATTAACGTCAATGGTAGATACTGCATTTGCAGGTCATTTAGGAATCAATAGTTCTGATGCATTAGCAGCTATGGGAATATTAAGTCCTATACTGCAACTTTTAATTGCTACCCAACTAATCTTTGGTGTGTCTACAAGTATAGTCATTTCTAAAAGGTTGGGAGAAAAAGACGATGATAAAATAAATAGTACATTTAAAGTAGGTTTTTATGCTAGTGTTGTATTTAGTGGTGTTATATCTTTTATGATATTTATTCTTAAAGAATACTTATTAAATATTCTTGGAGCTAATGGAAGTGTAAGAGTACTAGCTAATGAATACTTAAATATAGCTATAGTATTTAATGTGTTTAGCTCGGTAGGATATATGCTTGTTAACAATATTAGAGCCTTTGGATACCCTAAAATAGAAATAATAACTAGTGTATGTGCAACTTTAATAAATATAGTTTTTAATGTTGTTTTTACGTTTGTGTTTAATATGGGGATTAAGGGAATTGCTTTATCAACTTTATTAAGTGAGGTTTTTTATTTTAGTTTTGCTACTATATTTTTAATAAATAGGAAATTATGGTTTAAAAGACATTTACTAAAGCTTGAAGAATCTAAACATATTTTAATTTCTTTGGTTAAAATCGGTTTTGTCCAATTTTTAGCACAGTCACTAAATAGTGTTAGTGGATTTATAATAAATAAACAATTATTAAACTATGCTAGTATAGCTTATATTGGTGGATGGTCTATTTGCAGTAATATTAATATGATAATTTTGTTACCTTTAATAGGATTAACACAGGGGGTACAATCTGTTATAGCATACTTTATAGGTAGTGAAGATAAAACTAAAGAGACAATTGCAAAGAAGACAGTAACTAAATACAGTTTGATGTATGCTATAATTGTATCTATTTTAGTATTTATATTTGCGAATAACATCACGAATATATTTACTAATGATACAAACTTAGCGGAATTATCTGTAAATATAGTTAGAATAATAGTTATAGGGTTTCCTTTTTTAGGTATTATATATACAATGATTACTTTTATGCAAGTGTCAGGAGAAGAAGATAAAGCAAGCAAAATAGAGTTAGTGAGGCAGATATTGTTACTGATACCTTTGGTTTTAATATTGCCAATTATATTTTCAAGGGATAATATTTTTAATATAAAACCTCAGTTATCAATTTTCTTTGCAATTCCAATATCAAGTATAGTATTAGTACTTATGTATAGCAAATATTTGAGAAAACATATAAATAAAAAATAGACAATAGGATAAGGACTTTCTAGTCCTTATTTTTATTGTCTATTAAACTCTGTGATATATCTATTATAAAATCATTGTAATTAGGCAAAGACTTAAATAATATTTTAAACTCCATTAATTGTTTTTCAATATCTTGTAGAATGATTTTTTGAGCACTAGTAGGATAGTCATCAATAAGTTCAAGTGTTGATTTTAGTTTTTCCATATAAATATCAATATCTTTTAATAATATATTACTTTTTTCACATTGGTCTTGGAATTTTATACTTTGCTTATAAAGTAATTTCGCATTTGAAAGTAAAACTTCGTTTTGGTTGATATTATTTTTTAGAGTATGCACATTATCGGAAGAAGGGTGATTTTCATTTTTACTAGTTAGATATTCAATGATATCTTCTAAATCAATATCTTCTTTATTTAATTTTTTTTTCAAAAATAGTGCAATTGCAGAGCCTAAAATTGTTATATATGAACTTATACCTTGAATTAGTGTTGTTTGATTAGCTGAGAATGAAGCTACTTTATCATTGTTTTTCTTAGAAATTTGGCCTTGGGATGAAATATCCTGTGTTATTTGTTGTAAGATTTTTAGTTGATTAGCATTATAACTAAGCATTTGATTTTCTGTATTTGAATTAATTTGAATTAAATTATCAGATGGTTTATAGGTTGAACTAAAACTATCAAAATTTTCAAGTGAAGTTAGTAGTTTAGATTTTTCATTAATAGTAATATATCCTTTATCATAAGAGTCGTTAATTTCCTTATTCAAAGAAGAAATAGTACTGTCAAAATTGCTTTGATAAGAATCTGAACCTGTTAAAATATAAAGCTTTTTATCTTGAGAGGCTTTGACTATACCACTTCTAAATTCAGATAGTATAACTACCTTTTTTCTTGATAAATCTAAATTATTTATATGAGTTTGTATCTTAGAATTATTAATATATGCATAGGTATTTGCAATTACTAACATGATTATTACTGAACCGACTACTATAAATACCTTTTTTTTCATGATTATCACCCTGATGTTTTATATATAATATCATATGATATATCTATTCATAATGTACTAAAATCTTATTATAGAGTTAAAATAAACTGTATAATATAACATCAAATTAGTAACGTAAATTCAATAATATTATGGTATAATAATTAATTAGACTGAAAGTAAATAACCTTAGAACTATAGGAGGAAAACTCGTGAATATAGATAAAAATAAATTAACACCGATGATGAAACAGTATATGGACGTAAAAGATAGATATCCTGATTGTATACTATTTTTTAGACTTGGGGACTTTTATGAAATGTTCTTTGAAGATGCAATAGTTGCTTCAAAAACATTAGAAATAGCATTAACAGGAAAATCATGCGGACTTGAAGAGCGTGCTCCAATGTGTGGTATACCATTTCATAGTGCCAATTCATATATATCCAAATTAGTAGAAAATGGATATAAGGTAGCTATAGGAGAACAATTAGAAGACCCTGCAACTACTAAAGGACTTGTAAGAAGAGACGTAATTAGAGTAGTAACCCCTGGTACAGTACTTGAAGGAAGCTTATTAGAAAATAAGAAAAACAACTACTTAATGAGTTTATATGTACAAGGAGATATATCTGGACTTACTTATGTAGATATAAGTACAGGTGAAGTAAATGCTACTTATTTAAATACTGATAAAATAGTAGAAGAAATAGCCAAAGTTCATCCAACGGAAATAATATTAAATGACTTAGATTTTATACCAAGATTAAACAGTATAGCGACATTAAGTAATATATATATAAATCAAAACTTTAGTGAAGATTATTTAGATAACCATATATTAAAAGAGTATTTTAGTGAAGTATATCTACAAAATACAAGCTTTGATGATAAAAACCTAATTAAAAACAGTTTATCTATTTTATTAAACTATATATATAATACTCAAAAGACTGTAACATCAAATATAAACAATATAAACGTATATAACTCAACTGAATATATGGTACTTGATATGTTTACAAGAGTGAATCTAGAGCTTACAGGTACTATAAGAGGAAACAAAAAGAAAGGTTCTCTACTTCATGTATTAGATAAAACTTCTACAGCAATGGGTGGAAGAATGATGAGAAAATACGTAGAAGAGCCACTTGTAAGTAAAGAAAAAATAGAAGAAAGACTTAATGTTATAGAAGAAATCAAAGATGATTTTATGCTTAGAGAAGATTTAAATGAAACTCTAAAAAATGTTTATGATATAGAAAGAATATGTGGGAAAATAGCCTTTGAAAAAGTTACACCAAAGGAAATGATACACCTTAGAAACTCTATAGAAAAACTACCAGAATTAAAAGAAAGTATTAACTCATCAAGTGCAAACATACTTAAGAACTATATATCAGATATGGATGATTTAAATGATATATACGAACTTGTAAATGAAGCTATAATGGAAGAGCCAGCTTTAACTATTAAGGATGGAAATATAATAAAGTCAGACTTTAATGAAGGATTAAAGGAACTTCGTGACATATCAAAAAACGGAGCCTTTATGATAAAGGAAATAGAAAATAGAGAAAAAGAAAGAACAGGTGTTAAGTCTTTAAAAATAGGGTTTAACAAAGTGTTTGGATATTATATAGAAATAACTAGAGCAAATTTACAGGCTGCTAAACTAGATGAAACATATATAAGAAAGCAAACTTTAAGTAATGCAGAAAGATTCATAACTCCAGAGCTTAAAGAAATAGAAGATAAAATACTTAATGCAGAAGAAAAAATAAAAACATTAGAATATGAAATATTTGTTAATATAAGAAATGAAATATACAAAAATATAGATAGAATACAAAAGGTAGCTAAAACTATTGCAAACATAGATGTATTTGTAGCACTTGCAACAGTAGCATATATGAACAATTATGTTAAGCCTATAATAAATGAAGAAAATAAATTAGATATAAAAAATGGACGTCATCCAGTTATAGAAAATATAGTAGGTGAAGAAAACTTTGTACCTAATGACACTTACTTAAATAGTGGTGAAAATATAATAAACATAATTACAGGACCAAATATGGCAGGTAAGTCTACTTACATGAGACAAACTGCAGTAATAGCTTTAATGGCTCATATCGGTTCATTTGTACCAGCTGAATTTGCAAATGTACCAATACTTGATAGAATATTTACTAGAGTTGGAGCAAGTGATGATTTAGCACAAGGGCAATCTACATTTATGGTAGAAATGAGTGAAGTAAGTCATATACTAAAAAATGCTACAGATAAAAGTTTAGTGATACTAGATGAAATCGGTAGAGGGACAAGTACTTATGATGGTATAAGTTTAGCGTGGTCAATAGTTGAATATATTCAAAGTAAGATAAAATGTAAAACACTATTTGCTACACATTATCATGAACTTACAGACTTAGAAAATGAGTTTGAAGATGTTAAAAACTATTCAGTAGCTGTAAAGGAAGATGATGATGGGATAATCTTCTTAAGAAAGATAATACCGGGTGGAGCAGATAAGAGTTATGGAATATATGTTGCAAAACTTGCAAAGCTTCCTGATGATGTTATAGATAGATCTAGAGTTATACTTAAGGACTTAGAAAAGAATCACGTCTATAATAGTGTTGCAATAAATGAAAGTAATAGTAACTATAGTGTAGATAATAATACTAATACGAGTGTGATAGTTAATGATAGCCGAATACTTGAACTAGAACAAGAACTAGAAAAATTAAATAAAAATAACTTTAAAAATGAATATGAAAGTCTGAGAGTAGAACATCAAGAATTATTAAAAACTTATAAAAATATAAAAAATGAAAAAGAAAAACTAACAAAAGAAAATAAAACATTAAATGAACAAATAAATAGTGTTGATACAGTTAAAGAAGTTGCACTTACACAAATATCATTTGATAATATTGAAGAAAATAATTTATGTGAAGAAATATTAGACTTAGATATTTTAAATATGACTCCACTTGATGCAATGAATGCACTATATATGTTACAAAAACGTGCGAAGGATTTAAAATAGATCATAGGTCGTGAAATGTTAGGGGGTATAGATATGAATAGAATAAATATCCTAGATGATTTAACTATAAATAAAATAGCAGCAGGAGAAGTGGTTGAAAGACCATCTTCTGTTGTTAAAGAGCTAATAGAAAACTGTGTGGATGCAGGTTCAACTAAGGTAATTGTAGATATAACAGATGGTGGTAAAAAACTTATTAGAATAACTGATAATGGATGTGGTATACCATCTAGTGAAGTCGATAAATCATTTTTAAGACATGCTACTAGTAAGATAAAAAATATAGATGACTTATACGATTTATATTCACTTGGATTTAGAGGTGAGGCACTAGCATCTATATCGGCAGTGTCTAGACTTGAAATGATTACTAAAACAAAAGATGAACCAGTTGGAACTAAAGTAATAGTAGAAGGTGGTAAAATAATATCTAAAGAACCGGTAGGAGCTACTAATGGAACTACTATAATTATAAAAGATATATTTTTCAATACACCAGTACGTCAAAAGTTCTTAAAGTCTAATCATGCAGAAACTATAAATATAAGTGATTTAATAAATAAATTAGCAATAGGAAACCCAGGTGTTCAGTTTAAATATGTAAACAATAATAAACCAATGTTAAACACTCCTGGGGATAATAAACTACTTAGTGTAGTTAGAAGTATATATGGTAAGGAAGTATGTGAAAATTTAATACCTATAGATTTTGAATGTAAACATTTTAAATTAAATGGATTTATTGGAAACAACAACGTATATAGATCAAACAAAAACCTTCAGCACATATATATAAACAAAAGATTTGTAAAAAGTAAAGTAGTACTAGATGCTATAAGTGAAGCTTATAAAGGTATAATACCTATAAATAAGCACGGGATATGCTTTTTAAATATGGAGATTAATCCATCTAGTATAGATGTTAATATACATCCTACAAAGCTAGAGGTTAAGTTTGAGAATGAACAAGAGCTATATATAGAACTTAGAGATTTACTTAGAAAAAGCTTGGTGGGAACTAGTTTAATAGGTAAGTATGAGACTTATGAAAATAAACCTAATAAAAAAGAATCTATAGCTACAAGTAAAGAGGAAAACATCTTAGTAAATAAAGGATTACCTAAAATAGAAAAGTTTGAACCAAGAAAAGAAGATATACAAGTAGTAGACCTAGATAATGATAGCATTGTTGAAGGGTTTAAGTCAGTTAATGAAATACTAAATGAAAAAAGTCTAGCTTCAATTAAGGACATATCGCAAGATGAAGAAATTATCATAAATAAAGAAATAAGTAATAAGCTAAATGATATAAAAGTAGTAAAAGATGATATAACTGAGGAAGAATTTTTAATTGAAGGAAACTTAGATTTTACAAAAAACATTTCTATAGAAGAGTTAGAAGAAATTGATGAAATATCAAATGTAGAAACCGTACAAGAAGGTTTTTTCGAAGAGGAAAGTATATATAATGATAAAAAAGAAGAAAAGAGATTTTCACTAAAGGATTATAATGTAATTGGCACAGTATTCAACACATATATAGTACTATCAAAGGGTGAATCTATGTACTTACTAGACCAACATGCAGCTCACGAAAAAGTACTTTATGAAAAATATATGGACAAGTTCTATAAGTCAGAAATAAATATGCAAATGTTACTTGATCCAATAGTATTGGAATTATCAAATATAGATATGCTTCAAGTTGAAAATAATTTAGATTTATTTATGAAGTTTGGTTTTGAAATAGAACTATTTGGTAATAATCATATAATGATAAGATGTGTACCAACTATATTTGGAGTTCCTGAATCAGAAAACTTTATATTACAAATAATAGACAACATTGAGGAAATAAAAAACAACTATGAGTTAAAAGGAGAAAAGTTTGCATCAATGGCTTGTAGGGCAGCAATTAAAGCTAATGACAAAATAACAAACCTTGAAATAAATAGTTTGTTTGAGCAGATGGAAGAATGTGAAAATCCATTTACTTGTCCTCACGGTAGACCTGTAATAGTAGAGATATCTAAAAATGAAATAGAAAAGATGTTTAAAAGAATTATGTAGCTAAGGAAGGAACATTATGAACAAGACACCACTTATAATATTAACAGGCCCAACAGCAGTTGGAAAAACTGATTTATCAATAAAGTTATCAAAAGAGTTAAATGCTGAAATAATATCAGCAGACTCAATGCAAATATACAAATATATGGATGTAGGTAGTGCTAAAGTAACAAAAGAAGAGATGGATGGAATAAAGCATTATCTAATAGATGAAGTTACACCAGATTATCCTTTTTCAGTATCTGAATTTCAAGAAAGAGCTAATAAATATATAGAAGAAATTAGAGAAAAAGGCAAAAATGTGTTAGTGACAGGAGGAACTGGGCTATACTTAAACTCTCTTATATATAATATGGATTTTGCTAAGTCAGATGCAGACAATGAACTTAGAGAAAAGCTTAGAATAGAGCTTGAAGAAAATGGAATAGACTATATGCATAATAAACTAAGAGAGTTAGATATAGAAGCTTCAGAGAGAATACACAAAAACAACACAAAAAGAGTTATAAGAGCAATTGAAGTAGCTTTAAGTGGTGAAAAAATGAATGATTTCTCAAATGACTTAAAAATAAATGAAAAATATGAGCCAATCATAATTGTGTTAAATAGAGAAAGAGAACATTTATACAAAAGAATAGACAAGCGTGTAGATATTATGATGGACAATGGACTTATAAAAGAAGTTGAAAATTTACTAGAAATGGGATATTCAAAAGATTTAATATCTATGCAAGGTATAGGGTACAAAGAAATAATAAAATATTTTGATGGTGAATATGATTTAGATGAAGCTATTGAAATAATAAAAAGGGATTCAAGAAGATATGCTAAACGTCAATTGACATGGTTTAGAAGATACAAAGATGCAAAGTGGTTTAATTTAGATGAATATAAGGATAACGAGAATCTTAAAAAAGATATTGTTTCCTATATTATTGAAAAAATGGTATAATTTATATAAAATAGATATAGTAGAGGAATAGTATAAATTAACCATAAAAAATATATTAATCTTTTAATTTAAGAAAAATCGGGAGGATATATCAAATGAAAAATACGGCTTTAAATTTACAAGACTTATTTTTAAATAATGCAAGAAAGGAAAGAATAGCTGTAACTATATATTTAATGAATGGAGTTCAAGTAAAGGGGCATGTAAAAGGGTTCGATAGTTATATAATATTACTAGAAGATGAAAAGAAACAACAAAATATGATATACAAGCATGCAGTTTCAACAATATTACCAGGTAAATATATAAACTTACAAAACCAACAACAAGGTAACAACAACTACAATAATAATAACAACAATTATAACAATAGATAGATATTAATTATAAATTTTAATAAAATAAATATATAAAAAAGGTTGCTATATAGAGATATAAAGCAACCTTTTTTAATTACAAGGAAATTATGATACTTCAAAATCGGTGTATAACTTGTGTATTAAAGTGATATCAATGTATTCATAAAAATAAAAAGTGACAAAAACGGTATATTTATAGAATGGGTAATAAGTAAATGTTATAATCTAATAAAGGTCGCAATTGTTATATTCTACGAACAAAATATATCAAAATTTATTGAAGGGGGATAAGTAAATGAAATCAAACGGTAAGAAAATAAATATATTCATAGGGGTATCGTTATTGATTGTAGTAACAATAATTAAAGTTATAGGTTTTCAATATTCAGGAGTAGATAAAAAAGTAATTCTTGAAACAGAAGATATTAAAAAAGCTAATGAAGAAAAAACTCAATCACAAAATACAAGTAAATCAGACTCAATAAAAGATGCAGAAAAAGACAACTTTCCTGTTAATGCAAATGGCGAGACATATGGTACATCTATATATACTGAGGATGGAGAGTATATTGACCCAGATTTAATTGAAACGATAGGTGAGGATAATGTTGAAGGTTATGTTAAATATGAGGATGTATTTGGACATACCAATGAATATGACTACAAAAACCTTAAAAAATCTATCCCATTATACGAAGTAGATGGAACTACAGTTATTGGAGAGTTTATTATTGAAGATAGAGATACAATAGGACGTTAAATATATTAATTAAAAATAGGAATAGTCACATTAGTTATATAATGCGAATTGGATATGAGGGGGGAATTTATGTCACAGAAGCCAGATAAAGAATTGCAATTTTATAATATAGTAGTATGTGGATTAGTAGCAAGTTTTATTAGTCAAGTTTATGATGGAAATATGTTTGTATTTATGATACTTATAGTGGTTGTATTATTATTTTTATATAAAGTTATTAAAGTTGAAAAATATATTAAAGAGTATTTAAATAAATAGGCAGTAAAAGTAATACATATTCTTAATATGTTACGAACCACAAAAGGGTAGGAGCATTAGCTCCTACTTTTTTACATTTACAACTAGTACTTATTACTAAATATTAGTACCAGGTAATAAAAAACTATTTACATATTAAATCAAATTTGTTAAATTAAGTATAGACACAATTTAACAAGGAGATAGATGAGTATGAAATTAAAAAAGAATATAAGTTACTTAATGGTATTAATATTTTTAGCAGTAGCAGCTATTATTGGGTATAATTCATTAAACCCATCAAAACCAAATTATGATGATTATTCTAAGGTTAATGTTAACAATCAAATGAATCACATAAAAAATATTGCAAAAGAGCCTCACTCAATATTTGATTTAAAGGCTAAAGAAGACGTAAGAAATTATCTTATATCAGAACTAGATAAGCTAGGTGTAGAATCTAAGATATACAATTATGAAGATGTATATGTAGAAAGAACAAAAACTAAGGAAGATATTCAAAATGTATATGCACAAATTGATGGTAAATCAGATTCGTACATAATGCTTGTAACTCATTATGATAGTTCTCATGCAAAAACTGAGCGTTATGCTGAAAAAGATGGGTCATTAGGGGCAGCAGATGCAGGATATGCAATGTCTACTATATTAGAAACGCTAAGAGTTATAAAGGAAAGTAATGTAGAACTTGAAAATGGTATAAAAATACTATTTACTGACGGAGAAGAATATGGGCTTTTAGGAGCTAAAGAAGCTGTAAAAGAAAAAGAAATATTTGAAGGCGTTAATTATTTAATAAATATAGAAGCTAGAGGTACTAAAGGGCCGGCTATAATGTTTGAAACAAGTCAAAATAACTCATCAGTAATTGATTTATATGAGCATAGTGAAAAGCCATTCTCTTATTCTATAACACCAGAAATATATAGACTATTACCAAATGGAACTGACTTTACTGTATTTTTAGATAATGATATAACAGGAATAAATATAAGCGTGTTAGATGGACTTGAAAACTATCATACACCAAGTGATAACCCAAATAACTTAAGCGAAGAGTCACTTCAACACTATGGAGATCAAGTACTTCCTGTAGTAAAAGAATATGTTAGTAATGAAAAATATTCAAATGCAGATAGCTTTGAAAGTAAAGATGATTCAATATTCTTTACTTTAGGAAATGTATTTATAAAATATTCTAAAACAATAAACTATGTACTACTGTTAGTAATACTTGTTGGAATAGTATTATTATACAAGAAGTTTAAAGTAGAAAGCATTTTAAAAGTATTTAAATTTACAGGTATAAATTTAGTGTTTACAGTAGGTGCAATGGGAGTATCATACGGGATATCTAGATTAATGGCAATGATTAATAATAGACCGTTTAAGCTTACATATTTACCTTTAATAAAATTTGAAGGGTTAATAATACTAAGTGTAATAGCTATAACTTTTGTAGCTTATGTAATGGTTATAAGAAAATTATCTAATAAGTTTAGTGAAAAGAATGAATTCATACTAGGTTCATTAGTATTACTATTAATATTATCAATAATATTAACAATTGCATTACCAGGAGGAAGTTATTTAACAGTGTTCCCAGCATTACTTATAGTAGTGTTTACATTAATAAAAACAGCATTTGAATCAAATGAAAATGTATCATATATAATGATAGTACCATTATTTATAATTACAGTATTATATGTACCAACAATATATCTATTCAACTGTGCTCTAACATTTGGTGCACTTTGTGCAACAATGATGTTTGTAATGATAGGGTTTATATCACTATTATCAGGGATGGTATCTATAAAAGGTATTATAAATGTTGAAAATTTAAAAAGAGCATATTATAGATAGAAAATTAGCTTATATAGCCCATATGTGGCTCAAAATAAGGCGTATCAAAACAAAATTGATACGTCTTTAATTTTATAGTTATCAATTATAAATATATTATATAAATACAAAATGAATAATTATCAAAATAATATTTATTTAAGTGTAAATTTTTATTTGTAAATTGCATATATATAAATTAAGTGAAAGATAAACTTTAAAACTTGCAAATAAAAACAATGAGTCTAATAATAAATACACCTAAAATACTGGGAGGTAAAGATTATGAATGAAAATTTAGAATTTGTATATTTTGATTATGAAAGAGAACAAGAATATGACTACACTCCAGATTATGATATGAATTAATAAAAAGTGATAATTCATTATGAATAAAAACTTGCATTTGAATAACGAAATGTTTCAAAATATAATAAATTAAAAAATTCATTCTTTAAACAAGGAATGGATTTTTTTATGCTTAAAAGGTACCAAGCAGTATAGTATAAATGAAGTTAAAAATGTAACTTTTTGTAAAATAACATCATAAGTTATAAAGAAGATAGTTTGACTATTTTTAGTATAGATACTATTAAAATAAATAGTATTAAATATATAAGGTGATATAATTATGGAAGATAATATAAAATTAATACCTTTTACGGCAAATGAAATAGTTAAAGACTTAGCATATACAATTCCTTATGGTGTAAGTTTGATAAATGCACAAAGTATTTGGACAAAAGGATATACAGGCAAAGGTGTTGTTATTGCAATAATAGATACTGGCGTTGATACAAAACATCCAGCCTTAGCAGGTAGAGTGATAGGTGGTAGAAACTTTACACCAGATGACAATGGTAATCCGAGTATTTATGAAGATTATAATGGACATGGAACACATGTTGCAGGTACAATAGCAGCGAATACAAATAAAGTAGGAATAACAGGTGTAGCACCTGAGGCTAGTTTATTGATATTAAAATCATTAGATAAAAGAGGTAGTGGGTCTATCACATCTGTAGTAAATGCTATAAATTATGCAATAGCAAAGAAAGTGAACATAATATCTATGTCACTAGGTAGCCCTCAAAATTCACCAGAACTACGTAAAGCAATACTAACAGCAGTTAACAATAATATTATAGTAGTATGTGCAGCAGGTAATAGAGGCGATAATGGAAATGCTCTAACTGATGAATTAGATTATCCAGGTGCTTATGAAGAAGTAGTGGAAGTAGGGGCAATAGATCAAAATTTAAAAGCTGGTAGTTTTACAAATTCAAATAAGTTTGTTGATGTAGTAGCCCCTGGTGTTAATATATTATCTACTTATATTAATCAATCATATGCAACCCTAAGTGGAACTAGTATGGCTACACCGCATGTTAGTGGAGCGTTAGCACTATTAATTGAATGGTCTAAAAAAGAATTTGGAAGAACTTTAACAGAAACAGAGTTGTATGGTCAGTTGATAAAATATACAAAGACTCTTCCGCTAGCAAGAACATT
>JBOFYV010000017.1:0-5395 GCA_051654865.1 Peptostreptococcaceae bacterium | reverse complement strand
TCATCTATCTTAAATTTATTTTTGTTTATTTTTCTAAATTTAAAATAAATCATACTAAACACCACTATAATAACCATTATAAACATTACTACCACATTGTTAATTGTCTTCATACGTTGTTCAAATAATAATTGTTCACTTGATATTTCTGGTTTTTCTTCTTTTTCTAAATTGGGTTCACTAGGAGTACTATTACCCTTGTCTAACTTCAAATAATCATTTAAACTATCTAAAAATATAGTGTTATCCTTTATATCAGAGTCTACTGTATAAAGTAAATTCCTATCCTTAATCATATATGGGTATTCATTATACCCATCTGTCATACTAGCAATTACCTTGGCTTTATTGTTGGTCACATTTACGATATTATACATTTCATTGTCATCTACGATTTTAGTTGTTTTATTGTTTATTACTTTGTTTATCAAAGAATCTTTGTTTGTATATTCTATAGAATACTTTGTTGTTGAATCAGTTAAGTTTTGTACACCATTACCTATCCAATATATATCTCTATTGGTATATACTAAATCCTTAATTACATCAGTATTTTGTATTGTATTTTCAACATTTATAACAAATATATAATCATACTTATTTATAGTATCTTGTTTGTATGAATCTATTTGTACATTATCTATATTAACTGAGTAGCTTGATAGTTGATCTTTTATTGCTTCGATTGAGTTGTATCCTTTTTCAACATTGTATGCTTGTTCGTACAGTACAAGTATGTCCTTAGTATTTGCATAAGCATAATCAAAATTAAATGGATTTACTATCATTAATGTTAGTATTAATATTTTATACATCATATTCAAGTTCAGCCTCACATTTTTGCTTATATTCAATTGCATCACTTATTGAATCTTGGTATGCTAATGCAGCAATTTTTGTATCTATATTAATATTGTATTTATTTTCATTTAACTCTAAGTTTAACTTTGCGATTTTATCTTTTATTCTTCCTTTTACTATTTGTGCTCCTTGTTCATTTGTATTGGCCATTACTATAGCTATAGTGTCATTGTCTAATGAGTAAATATCATCCTCACCTCTAACACAAGACTTTATTATATTCCCTAAATCTTTGGCGAATTGGTTGTATTTTTTCTCTCCAAGTATTTGTTTAATCTCAGCATAGTAAGGTAAATTAATCATCATCAATGTAAGATCATGTTTGTGCCTTCTTGCTCTTTTTATATCTTTGTTTAAATAATCATAAAAATGTTTTATGTTGTTAAGACCTGTTGTACTATCGATAGTTACTAGTTCGTGGTATTCTTCTTGTAGCTTTTTGTTTGCCTTTTGAAGAGCCACAATATTTTCATTTAGTTTTCCAATTGTAATAGTTATAATTGCTATCAACACCATCCATATATATGATACGAAATTGATCTCTCTGCCTAATGCTATGTTGTTGTAAAAAATATATATTGAATATATAAATACACTAACAGATGCTCCAATTAGACCCGGTATCATTCCTCCTATATATGTAATAGTTATCATCACAAAGCTTAGTGATAAAATTATATAAGTGTTTATGCTGTTGTCTTGACCATAGGATATAAACAATACGGATATTAGCACAAATATTTCCATAAAAAATGCCACCATACATATGTCTATGTTTTTACTTATTTTGTTCATTTGCTCCTCCTTCTACTAATATATCTGCTATTCTTTTTGATGCAAATCCATCTCCATAAGGATTTGATGCTTTGCTCATTTTCTCATATTCATTTTTATCATTAAGTAGCTTTTTTAAGTTTTTGTATATAACCTCTTCGTCTGTACCAACTAGCTTAAGAGTTCCAGCAGCTACTCCTTCTGGTCTTTCTGTAGTATCTCTCATTACTAAAACTGGCTTACCTAGAGATGGAGCTTCTTCTTGGATTCCTCCACTATCTGTAAGTATTATGTGTGCCTTATTTAAAAAATTATGAAAATCTAATACTTCTAATGGTTCTATTATTCTAATGCGTTTATTATTCCCTAATATCTCATTAGCTATTTTTCTAACTAATGGATTCATATGTATAGGATATATTACTTTTATATCATCATTCTCATCTACTATACGTTTAATAGCTCTAAACATATTTTCTAGAGGCTGACCTAAATTTTCTCTTCTATGTGCAGTCAGCATTATAAGCTTACTATCTTCTACCCAATCTAATATAGGATGAGTATAATCATCTCTTACAGTAGTTTTTAGAGCATCGATTGCCGTATTTCCAGTTACGTATATATCGCTCTCTTTTTTACCTTCATTTAATAAATTTTGTTTTGATGATTCTGTAGGTGCAAAATGATACTTCGCTATTATACCAGTAGCTTGTCTATTAAACTCTTCTGGAAATGGTGAATATATATCATATGTACGAAGACCTGCCTCTACATGACCTACAGGTATTTGTAAATAAAATGCTGCAAGTGATGTAACAAATGTAGTAGATGTATCGCCATGTACTAATACTATATCTGGTCTTACTTTTTCTAGAACATCTTTCATTTTTGTTAATATATTTTGTGTTACATCAAATAAAGTCTGATTGTCCTTCATAACACATAAATCATAATCCGGTACTACATTAAAAGCTTTTAGTACTTGATCTAACATTTGTCTATGTTGTCCTGTGACGCATACTATTGTTTCTAGTTTATTTTGTTTTTTAAGTTCCTTTACTAGAGGGCACATTTTTATTGCTTCTGGTCTAGTTCCAAATACCAACATTACTTTTTTCATATACTGCCACCTTGTCTTGTTATTTTATTTTTATTTATTATATGCATTTTCTAGTATAACAAATATCATTTTAAAATCAAATAAAATAACACCCCCGGGGGTCCTTAAGTTAAGAACCCCCGGGGGTGTTATTTTGTTAATGATTAGACTTAAGTTGACTTGATTCATCTAAAAATTGTATAATATTACCAATATATGTAAATTATAAGGAGGCAAAATGGCACTTAAGAAAAATCTAATCATATCTGCACTAGCATTAATTGTATGTGTTGCTGTTCCAAATATGATATATTCAAACCCTGCTACTCACACAGTATTCATAGATGCAGGTCATGGTGGTCATGATAATGGTACTGCACACAATAGATACGTAGAAGATAAAATAAACCTTGAAATATCTAATATAGTAGCAAAGAAACTAGAAAAGCAAAATATAAAAGTAGAGCTTAGTAGGGATACAGATGAGTATATATCTCTAGCAAAAAGAGCAAATATGGCAAATAAGTCTAATGCAGATTTATTTATATCTATACATCAAAATGGATCTAATAGCAAAAGTGCTAATGGTCTAGAAACTATGTACATGGGAAATAATGAATCGCTGGCTAAAACAATGCAACAAAACTTAATTAAAAGTACAAATGCAAATGATAGAGGTCACAAAAAAGCAAATTTACAAGTACTTAGAGATAATAAATTACCTGCAGTATTAATAGAATGTGGATTTATATCAAATGTTAATGAAGGATACAAACTGTCTACTGTAGCATACCAAGAAAAGGTTGCTAACGGAATCGTAAATGGTATTATAGAATATTTAAATTTAGATAATAGTAGCACTCCTCGTAATTCATCTAATAGTACGTCTAATTCTAGGACTGTACTTAATAGTGTAAATGTAATGAGTGATAGAGATAAAAATTCAAAGGTTTTAGGTACTTTAAGTCAAGGTACTAAGGTTGAAGTTATAAATGAAAAATTTGATTGGTTAAAAATTAAGTACAACGGACAGATAGGATATGTGTCTGGTGTATATGTAAAGTAATTTATTTGTATGCAAAAAAGCACCCTAGCCTTTAGCTATTGGGTGCTTTTTTTATTAATATTGTTTTTCTAAGTCTAATCTAATTCGTCTCATTTTGTTGCTATCGTAATGCTTTTTAGCGTAGCATCTAACATCTAATCCCTCTTCTAGACCGTACCTAATTTCTCTCATCTGTCTTTCATCAAAATAACTCTTAGCATAACACTTCACGTCTAGATCCTCCACTAAACCAAGTCTTATCTCTCTTATTTGACGTTCGCTAAAAATTCTCATATATAGTTTGTTCATCAATCTATTCTTGTTAGATATTACAAACTCTATCATTTTGTCCATAGTTTGTCTCCTCGTATTATCCCCTAGCAATATTCCCATAATATATACTGTTTTAATTATACAATAAACAAACTTATTTTTTTGTCGCTTTTTGTCATATGTCAATATTTTATATAATAAAATACCACTATATCAATTTTATTGATATAGTGGTTTGTATTATACTTTATAATTTTTAGTTTTAGACTTCAAAAACGTCATAAAATCATCTCTTAACTCTGGTCTTTTTAGAGCAAAATCTACCGTAGCCTCTAAAAATCCTAGCTTGTCTCCTACATCATATCTGCGACCTTCAAAATTATATGCATAAATCACTTCTTGATCTGCTAATACCTGTAAAGCATCAGTTAATTGGATTTCTCCACCTGCTCCAGGCTTTTGTTTTTCTAGTATTTCAAATATATCTGGCGTTATTATGTACCTTCCTAAGATAGCTATGTTTGATGGAGCTTCATATATGCTAGGCTTTTCTATTAAATTATTTACCTTATAGACTCTATCCTCTATATGTTTTACATCTAGTATTCCGTACTTACATATATCCTCTAGTGCTACCTTTTGTACACCGAGTACTGAGGTATTGTACTCATTATAGCAATTTATTAGTTGCTTTAAGCATGGTACATTAGAATCTACTATATCATCTCCTAATAATACAGCAAATGGCTCTTCTCCTATAAAACTTTTTGCACAGTAAATAGCATGACCTAGACCTTTGGGTTCCTTTTGTCTGATATAGTGAATATTTACCATATTAGATATATCTTGAACCATTTTAAGCATTTCATCTTTTCCCTTTTGGGATAGTTCTAGCTCAAGCTCTACAGAGCGGTCAAAATGGTCCTCTATACTTTTTTTACTGCGACCCGTTACTATAAGTATCTCTTCTATTCCTGAATTTATAGCTTCTTCTATTATATATTGTAATGTTGGCTTATCTACTATTGGTAGCATTTCTTTGGGCTGTGATTTAGTAGCTGGCAAAAACCTGGTACCTAATCCTGCTACTGGTATTATGGCTTTTTTTACTTTTTGCTTCATTATACCCTCCTATATATATCAATATATACTTATTATGTCCAAAATATGGATTATAAACTAACTAAATAGACCCTACATCGATTTTATCGATATAGGGTCTATAATCTTCTACTCTTCTTCTATTGTTGTAGCAACTTCATCTAGCTGCATCTCCTGTGGTACTGCTTTTATTGATTCTTCAGACTTGCTTTTTAAGAAAGCTATAAAATCATCTCTAAGCT
>JBOFYV010000016.1:0-14920 GCA_051654865.1 Peptostreptococcaceae bacterium | reverse complement strand
GCTATTTCTCCTAATATTAAATCTTCATCATATATGTATAACGTCGTATTAAGAAGTATATTCTCAAAAGCATATGCACATTTAAGTTTTGTCGGTTCATCTTCATGTTTCTTGTAAGACTCAGTTACTAATCTTAATCGTTCTACATCAATCTCATATGGTCTATCTAAAAACGTTTGTCTTAATCTGTTTACTCGTGGAAATGGAGACCAATCTTCATGATTAACCTTGTATCCAATTCCGTAGCTATAATCAAAAGGTTGCGTTCCAGTTGCATTTATAGTATTCTTATTCATCTAAATCCCTCCTATTAATTGTTTCAATCCACCTTATTTTATTTAAACTTTATGCCTTATTTTTAATCATATTTAACTTATGGTATGTTAAAATTATATCAATTGTATCTTCTATTAAAAAGTAGGAATATGTAGTATTTTATATAAGGAATCTTCCCTATTATTGTTATAGTTAAAGTAACTACTACCTAAGTACTATAATTTATACAACAAAAAAACCCATAGGTTTTTACTTATGAGTTTCTTATAATACTTATATCTAATTTACTAATTGTTATTCATTCTCTTCAAGGTACTTATATAATTGGAAACGACTTTGAACATTGCACTTTGTGTATATATTCTGTACATGTTTTTTAACAGTATGATAACTTACCACAAGCTCATCAGCAATTGCTTTATAAGTAAGCCCCTTATACATCAGCTCTGCTACTTTTTGCTCTGACTGTGTAAGTTGTAATTTTGTTTTAGTATTTTGTAAAACGTTCTCCTCAGTATTCTTAGAAATTGTAATCCAATGATATCTATCTATTATTCCATTAGAGTAAATTTGATCATGTGTGTATATTTTAAATATATAATTCTTAATTACACGTGTATAAACACGATTTACATTAATATTTTCTTCATCGTCTCCTAGTAAGAAAGGTAGCCAACTACATGGTTTAGTAGTACTAAATTCTTCATCTATAAATACTCCTAATATATCTCTTAGATAATCTTTAGCTATATTATTATAACTCATAATATGCATAAAGTTATCTGTCACAAGATAAGCTTTTTCACCAGATGAAATAATTTCATTTTGGATATTTAATACTATCTTTGCTTGTTCATGCTTTTTAAAATTTTTATAGCAATTAGCTATGTATACATAAATCTTATTTAGTTTCTCAATTTCTTCATCTGTAAAATCACCTTGTTCTTGTGTCTTAAGAAAAACAACTTGAATATATGCGTTCATTCCAAAAGCCATACTCAAGCTATAATGTGAATTAAAATTTTCTTCTAGAAACCGTACATATGCAGAGTTCTCATAAGCAATACAATTAATTATATCTGTCGATTTATATAGTCTTGGATTAACATTGAAATAAGTCAAACGGTCTCTAATAGCATCTTGATACACAGTATGCCTAACTATATCATTAATAACAAATTTTCTATAAGGATGCTCCTCTGAATCCACTAAAATACCTTCTTGATTTATCCATGAAAGAAATTTACCTTTAGTATCAAAGTATGAAATCATTACATTTTTTAACCCTAGGTGCTTACCTAAAGAATCATGCAATACATTATTAAAAAATTCACATGAAGTAATTTGACGTTCTGACATTTGTGAGAAAAAAGTCATCTCACCTGTACTTTCATATTTCACGATATTCTCCCCCATTTATTTTGATTAGTTAAGTTTTTATATGTTATATAGTACTATTATATTAAATTTAAATTTATTTTTTTGTTGTATTTTGTCGAATTTTTATATTTTTTTGTAATAATTTTACTTAAATTTAACAATTAAAAAGTTCCAAGATAACTTGGAACTTTTTAATATTCAAATTAAGTTTTCAACTAAACCACATTATTCATTGATATAGTTCTTTTTTCATCTTCTTTTACTTTATCTTTCTTCTTTGTAAAATCTGTAAGTACTAAGTTCAATAATATCCCTATACCTAATCCCCAGGTAGCACCTTTAGCCGCAAGTACTGCACCCATAACTCCTGCTATACCTCTTTCTGTGTCATTTTTACAAATTGACATTGCTAATCTTGTACATATATAACCTTGAACAAGCATTGTAAGAGAAAGAGCAATTGGTAATACTGGTTGGAATAAAGAAACTATAGGTATTATAGACACTCCTGCAAAACTTATCCATCTAAATGTACCAGTAGCTCCAAATATAGAATCCATTTGCTCTCTTCCTTCTTTGTATCTTTGCGAAATTGCTGCTGTTATAGCTGCTGCTAATGGTCCACAAAGTTGAATATATGGTGCTATTAAAGCCATTATTATATTTCTAATACCGCTTATTATATTTGATCTATTTGAATTAAAGTCTATTTTTTCATCTTTTCTTGATTCACTGCCTTCTCCAATTAAAGCTTCTCCTGTTATAAAATCACCAAAAGCTATAATATATATTATAATTGCCATTGGAACTGCACCTATAAATAAGTCAATTGTAGGGAATCCTATTCCAAATGGACTTACAGTTTCAAATAATCCTTTAAAATCAGGAATTTTAATAAAAGTTCCTATTTCTAATTGTGGTAGTGAAATTTCACCTACTATAGGACCTACAATTACAGCAACTATAATAGCTGAAACCATTCCATACTTTCCAACTGTTGCACAGAATTTATTCTTCTTTTTCATAATGGCAAAACCTTCAGAGAATAAAATTAAGTAAGAAAGAATTCCACCAATAAAAATTGATATTGGATATAATCCAAACCTTCCTCCAGCTTGAAATTCTCCAAATACCGCTGCTATACCAGCTCCAAGTAAAATACCTGCTTTTATTGAGTTTGGTACAATTTTTATCAATTTTCCTGCTATACCTGTTGTACCCATAATTAAAAATATAATACCGACTAAAATCTGAACTGCTATAAGAGCCTGAATTCTTTCAGGTCCTAAAGTATACTTACCTAGAAAAGATGTTACAAGTGGAATTGCCGGGGTTATCCATCCTGGAACGACTGGATCTCCTAATAAACAATGAAGACTATATAAAAATCCATTGATGATAACCATTGACCATGCAATATCAAATGGTATTCCCAAAACCTCAGTTAGAACTGGGATAGCGCCAAGACATACTGAACACATTAAAAGTGATTGTAGCGCTTCTGGCCACTCCCAACGATAATGTACAAATGGTAGTCTAACTTTAAATAATCCCAAATGGATATATGGTTGTTCTTCTCCGTATGCTCTACGTTTCATTATCTCTCTCCTTAAATTCATTTCTCGTTGCATTCAACAATTTTACATTTGTTAAAATTATATCAAATACTTTCGTATTAAAAAAGTAGTAATAAGTATTATTTTTTATAAGGAATATTCCCTATATTGCACCTTGGTAGTTGTACTTTCAATTCTATATACTTTACTATTTCTATGAACAAATGAAAAAAGCCATAGCAACGCTATGACTTTTTATCTCTTTTCTTTTCTCTTCCCTTAACAATATCTAACCTAAGTAGTAATTTACTAAATATAGCCACAGAGCAAAGGTGGTAATTATACAAGTTGCCCCGACTTTGCGTTAGCCAGAAGGAAAACTTGTATAATTACCACCTTTGCGGGGCCTATATAGTAAAACTACTCCTGATTAGATATTACACTTATACTTAACTCTTCTAATTGAGCTTCTTCAGCTACTGCCGGTGCATTAGTCATAGGACATACTGCACTTTGGTTTTTAGGGAATGCTATAACATCCTTTATGTTAGTAGTTCCAGCAAGTATCATAACTAATCTATCAAGTCCAAATGCCATACCTGCGTGAGGTGGTACTCCGTACTTGAATGCATCTAATAAGAATCCAAACTTCTCATATGCTTCTTCTTCAGTGAATCCTAAAGCTTTAAACATCTTCTCTTGAACCTCAGAGTTGAATATTCTAACACTTCCTCCACCTACTTCGTATCCATTTATAACTAAGTCGTATGCCTTAGCTCTTAAAGATGCTTTATCGTCCCCTGTTAACTTTTCAACATCTTCATCAAGTGGAGACGTGAATGGGTGATGCTTAGCAACCATTCTTCCTGTTTCTTCGTCTTCTTCAAATACAGGGAACTCAGTTACCCATAACATATTGTAAACACTGTTGTCTATTATTCCAAGTCTTCTAGCAACTTCTTGTCTTACTTGACCTAATGCATCATATACTACAGAGTTCTTATCAGCTACGAATAATAATAAGTCTCCTTCTTTAGCATTCATTTTGTCAAGTATAGCTGTTATTTCTTCTTCTGAGAAGAACTTAGCTATTGGAGAAGTAACTTCTCTGTTTGCACCTATTCTCATCCAAGCAAGCCCCTTAGCTTTGTAAGTCTTAGCATGGTCTTCTATCTTAGATAATTGCTTTTTGCTTATAGCTTCAGATGCACCTTCTACGTTTATACCTCTAACGCTCATACCGTCTATAGTAGCATTAGCAAATACTCCGAATCCACAGTCTTTAACTATGTCAGATATATTAACTAATTCATATCCAAATCTAGTATCAGGCTTGTCTGATCCGAATCTATCCATAGCTTCTGCATATGTCATAGTTGGTAATGGTAATTGTACATCTACACCTATAGCGTCTTTGAATACAGTCTTAACCATACCTTCCATCATAGCCATTACGTCTTCTTGTTCAACGAATGACATTTCACAGTCTATTTGTGTGAATTCTGGTTGTCTATCAGCTCTTAAGTCTTCATCTCTGAAACACTTAACTATTTGGAAGTATCTATCCATTCCACTTACCATTAGTAATTGCTTGAATAACTGTGGTGATTGTGGTAACGCGTAGAATTTACCTTCGTTAACTCTACTTGGTACTAAGTAGTCTCTAGCTCCTTCTGGAGTAGGCTTTATTAAGAAAGGTGTTTCTATTTCAAAGAAGTTGTTTGAAGATAAATAGTTTCTAACTATATTAGCTACCTTACTTCTTAACATTAATGTCTTTTGCATAGATGGCTTTCTTAAATCTAAGTATCTATATTTTAATCTTAATTCTTCAGAAACATTGTCGTCATCTTTTATGTATATTGGTGGTGTTTCTGATTTGCTTAATACTCTTATTTCTGTAGCAAATATTTCTATATCACCAGTTGGCATATTAGGGTTTTTTGAGCTTCTTTCCGCTACTTTACCTTTTACTGCTATTACATATTCTGATCCTAACTTTTCAGCTTTAGCAAAAGCTTCAGCGTTTACGTCTGTATCGAATATTATTTGGCATAATCCACTTCTGTCTCTTAAGTCAACGAATACTAGTCCACCTAAGTTTCTTTTCTTTTGTACCCATCCATTAAGTACTACTTCTTCATCTATGTGAGAAGCTCTTAAATCACCACAATAGTGAGTTCTTTTAAGTCCGTTTAATGTCTCCATCTATTCTCCTCCTAGTTTTATTGCTAATATACCCTATATAACAAAACGTGATATAGGGTATACTATATTCTGTTATTACAATCTATTTTTTAACTCTTCTACTAATTCACTTAATTTTACAGTAGTTTGTTCTGATGTTCTCATATTCTTAAGTGTTACACTGTCATTTTCTAACTCTGTATCACCTATTACCACTGTGAATTTAGCATTTATTTTATCTGAGTATTTAAATTGCGCTTTCATACTTCTGTCTAAGTGATCATTGTCTGCACTTATATGATTATATCTTAAATCTTTAAGTAATTTAAAGCTTTTTATTTTAGCAGCCTCACCTAATGTTGCTATGAATATATCTGTAGACATTGGGTTTTCTATTTCTATATTATTATTTTCAAGCGTTAATAATAATCTCTCTACTCCTAGTCCAAATCCTATACCACTAACTCCTTTAGGTCCACCTAATTGTTCTACTAGTCCGTCGTATCTTCCTCCACCACAAACTGTACTTTGAGATCCTATATCGTTAGATATTATTTCAAATGCAGTTTTCTTATAGTAGTCAAGTCCTCTAACTATCGTTCTATCAACTACAAAGTTTACTTCCATTTCTGTTAAGTAAGTTTGTAACTTTTCAAAGTGATCCTTACAGTCACCACATATGTGGTCTATCATAAAAGGTATATCAGTTAAGTTTTCTTGGCAGTTAGGGTTTTTACAGTCTATTACTCTCATTGGGTTCTTGTCTTTTCTATCTAGACAAGTCTCACATAATACATCTGCTTTTGCATCTAAGTATTCTTTTAATTTAGCATTGTACTCTGCTCTACATGTTGGACATCCAACTGAGTTTATACTTACTGCTAAATCTTTTAGTCCTACTTCATTAAAGAATTGAACCGCTAATGCTATAACCTCTGCATCTAGTGATGGGTTGTCACTTCCTAATGCTTCTATTCCAAATTGGTGGAATTGTCTTTGTCTACCTGCTTGTGGTCTTTCGTATCTAAAGCAAGGTGTTATGTAGAATAACTTTGTTGGTTGAGTCTCTGCATATAATTTATTTTCTATAAATGCTCTAACTACACCAGCAGTTCCTTCTGGCTTTAGTGTTATGTCTCTATCACCTTTGTCAGTGAATGAGTACATTTCTTTTTGTACTATGTCTGTAGTGTCTCCTACACTTCTCTTGAATAATTCTGTGTGCTCAAATACCGGAGTTCTCATTTCTTCATATCCGAATAGGCTACATATTTCTCTAAATTTGTTTTCTACATAATTCCATTTGTATGCGTCTTTTGGAGTTATGTCTTTTGTTCCTCTTGGAGCTTTAGTTAACATTTTTATAGATCTCCTTTCTCTTTCTTTCTATCATTTCATCTACTCTATCTATATATTGTTCAACGTTCTTCACGTTTTCGACTCTTTCAATTCTGTCTTCATCAACATACACAAACTTAGATATAGAACCAGCACCTAATGCATAGTTACTTTGTTTCTCTTCCATTATTTGTATGTTGTAAATACATTCATATCCTTCTTTAGCATACCCTATATTTTCTAGGTTTCCAAGCATATGTTTTTGACGATACATATAATATGGATTAAGTCCCATTTCTTTAGCATATGACATAGATAAGTCTATCATTTTTACCATTTCTTCGTATCTAGTAAGTTCGTACTTATCTAAGTTTTCTTTTAGATTTGAGGCTCTTTTGATAGCTAGGGTATGTACTGTTAAACTTTCTGGAGAAAGTTTTTTGATTTCTTCTAGTGTATTTCTCACCATTTCTAAATCTTCATCTACTAATCCTAGTATAAGGTCCATATTTATATTGTCAAATCCTATCTCTCTTGCCATATTGAAACACTCTATTATATCACTAACTGTGTGATCTCGTCCTATTTTCTCTAATGTTTCATCATTCATAGTTTGAGGATTTATACTAATTCTGCTTACGTTATGCTTTTTAAGCACTTCTAGTTTTTCTCTAGTTATAGAATCTGGTCTTCCTGCTTCTACTGTGAACTCTTTGATCTTACTTAAGTCTAGTTCTTTATATAAAGCAGTTATTAAATCGTTAATTTCCTCATGTTCTAGTGCTGTTGGTGTTCCTCCACCTATGTATAAAGTTTCTATTTCTTTATTAGTATCTTCTATTATTTTAGCTAGTCCCTTTATTTCTTCTATAAGTTTTTCTACATATGCTCTTCTTAAGTGACCAAATTGCTTTAGAGGGTTTGCAGGGAATGAACAATAATAGCATCTAGTTGGGCAGAATGGTATTCCTACGTATAGAGAAATTTTGTTTTTGTCTATTGGATACATAAATATTCTTTCTCTTTTCGCTATTTCTAAGCTTAAGTCTATTTTTTCATCCATTATATAGTACTTTTCTTTTAGTATTTCTCTAATTTCAGTATCATTCATACCTTTATCTAATAAAGTGTGAACTATCTTAACAGGTCTGATACCTGTAAGTATCCCCCAAGGTACATAGGTATTTAACCTATTTTTAAGTACCTTGAACATACTTCTTTTTATAGTTTCTTTGGTAACTTTTTTTATTTCTTGCTCATCTAAGCCATTTATTTTAACGTGGTCAGCAAACTCATATATTAATTCGTAGTTTTCGAAGTATTTAGTTTTCGCTATTATTGTGTCATTGTGTACGTATAATACGTTCTCTAACATCCTTCCGTGATTCTTAACTTCTACAAATTCAAAATTTGTAGTAAATAATTTTATAAGTTCTGCCACTTCATATTTATAATCGTGTCCTTTTAAAAGTACGCCTATCATTTTAAATGCTCCTTTTTCTGTAATAACTAAATTTATCTTTAATTTATCCATAACTTAATAGGAGCAATAAATATTTTTATATTAATATTATCTACTCATATATGGATTAGTGCTTTTTTCTGTTCCTAATGTAGAGCTTGGTCCATGTCCTGGATGTACTTTTACATTATTTTCGTATCTAGATAATTTAGTTAATGATTTTTCTAGTTGTTTATAATCTCCACCATATAAGTCAGTTCTCCCTATGCTTCCTGCAAATAAAGTGTCTCCTGTAAACATATCATCATTAACTCTTATACACATACCACCTTTTGTATGTCCTGGTGTATGTATAAATGTTAGCTTTAAATCACCTAAGTTTAATTTTTCTTTGTCATTTACATATATATCTGCATCAAGTTCTTGTGCTCCACAGTGCATCATATAACTTAGGTTTTTCTTTTTGTCTAATAATAATTCCTTTTCATCTCTATGAGCTACTATCTTAGCATTAGTTTTAGATTTTATATTTTTTACTGCTCCTATATGATCTCCGTGACCATGAGTTAGTAATATATATTCTAATTCTAAACCATTACTTTTTATATAATTTAATATTTTAGTTTCTATTCCACCTGGATCTACTACTGCACATTTTTTAGTATTTTCATCTATTAAAATGTACACATTTTCACCAAAGTTAGGTTCAACTAATTTTTCTATTTTCATAATTTACCCCCTTAGAAATTCTTTTGTGAATCTAGTAAGATTGTAACAGGACCATCATTTACTAAATCAACCATCATATGTGCTCCAAATTCTCCAGTACCTACTTTTACATTTTGATTTTTTGCTTTTTCTACGAACTCTTCGTATAGCGGTACTGCTACATCTGGTCTTGCTGCTTCAGTAAAGGCTGGTCTTCTTCCTTTTCTACAATCACCGTATAAAGTAAATTGAGAGACTACTAGTAGTTCTCCACCTACATCTTTTAATGATAGATTCATTTTTTCATTTTCATCTTCAAATATTCTTAGGTTTAATACTTTATCTAACATGTAATCAACATCTTTAGTTGTATCTTCATGTGTTACTCCAAGTAAAACAAGTAATCCTTGGTTTATCTCCCCCGTAGTTCTATTATCTACTGTAACCTTAGAAGAAGATACTCTTTGTACTACTGCTCTCATTAGTTCCCTCCTAGTTTATCACTCTGTATATATCCTCAACTCCAGGAATTGATTTTAATTTTTTCATTAGTAATGTTAATTCACTTATATCATTGACTTCTACTAATAGGTTTACACATACTATATGGTCTTTTCCTTTTCTAGCATTTATACCATTTAAGCCTATTTTGTCTACTGCAACTGTATGTGTTATATCATTTATAATTCCTCTTCTATCAACAGTTCTTATTTGTATCTCTGCTTCAAACTTTCCATGGCTTGCTGTACTCCAAGCTACATCTACTAATCTGTTTTTAAAGAAATCATCTGGATTTATTGCATTTGGACAATCGGCTCTATGTATAGCTACTCCTCTTCCTTTTGTTACGTATCCTACTATATCGTCACCTGGTAGAGGGTTGCAACACTTCGCAAATCTTGTAAGGATGTTATCTAATCCTTTTACTACTATTCCAGAAGATGAACTTACTTTTCTTTTCTTTTTGTATTCTTCATCACTTAGTTTGTGTTTTTCTAAATCATTTACTTGTTGCTCTTTTTGTTCCTTTTGTACCTTTTTAACTTCTTTTTCATAAAGATCTCTAATTTTAGGTACAACTTGAGCTACCATTATTCCGCCATATCCAATTGTAGCTATTAAATCCTCTATGCTTGGTTGATTAAATTTCTTTGCCATCATTAGCATATATTTATCTATAGCAGGGTCCTTAGTTATTGGAAGACTATATTTTTTGAATTCTTTTTCAAGTAAAAGAGTTCCTCTTTCAACATTTTCTTCTCTTCTTTCTTTTTTGAACCACTGCCTAATTCTACTTTTTGCATTAGGAGTCTTGACTATGTTTATCCAGTCTCTGCTTGGTCCATTTGAGTTTGATGATGTTAGTACTTCTACTATATTTCCATTTTGAAGTTTGTAATCTATCGGTACTATTCTACCATCTATTTTAGCTCCAACACATTTGTTACCTACATTCGTATGTACTCTATATGCAAAATCTATTGGTGTAGATCCTGCTGGTAACTCTACTACATCGCCCTTTGGAGTGAATACATATACTTGGCTATTAAACACATCGTCTTTTAGAGCCTTCATAAATTCTTCTGGATCTTTTAGATCTTTTTCCCACTCCATCATTTGTCTTAGCCATTGAAGTTTTTCTTCAGCTGTATTTCTATTATTTTCTGTGTTACCTTCTTTGTACTTCCAGTGAGCTGCTATCCCGTACTCTGCTATATTATGCATTTCCTTCGTTCTAATTTGTATTTCTACAGGCTCTCCATCTGGCCCTATAACAGTAGTATGAAGACTTTGATACATATTAGGCTTTGGCATAGCTATATAATCCTTGAATCTACCAGGGATTGGCTTCCACATTGTGTGTACCATACCTAATACTGCATAGCAATCCTTTACTGTATCTACAATTATTCTTACTGCTGTTAAGTCATATATTTCTTCAAAGTTTTTGTGCTTATTTTGCATCTTGCTATATATACTGTAAAAATGCTTTGGCCTTCCGTATACATCGCAAGGTATACCTACATTTACAAAGTTTTGGTTTAATAATTTTACTATATTTTCTATATAAGCTTCTCTTTGACTTCTCTTTTTTGCTACTCTATCAACTAACTCATAGTATCCTTCTGGATCTATATATCTAAGTGCTAGATCTTCTAACTCCCACTTTATCATAGATATACCTAGTCTATGAGCTATTCCTCCGTAAATTTCTAGAGTTTCTTTAGCTTTTGCTTTCGCTTTTTCTGGCGGCATAAACTTTAGAGTTCTCATATTGTGTAATCTATCTGCTAATTTTATAAGTATTACCCTTATATCTTTTGCCATTGCTAAAAACATCTTTCTTAGATTTTCAGCTTGTGTTTCTTCTTTTGATTGATATTTTATTTGACCAAGTTTTGTTACTCCATCTACTAAGTCAGCTACTTCCTTGCCAAACTCCCTCTGTATATCCTCATATGTATACTCTGTATCCTCAACAACATCGTGTAAAAGTCCAGCAACTATTGTTTCTATGTCTAGTTCCATATCACTAAGTATACTAGCTACTGCTATTGGATGAATAAAATATGGTTCTCCTGATTTTCTAAATTGACCTTCATGGGCAAGTTTCCCATAACAATACGCCTTTTCTACTAAACTCGTATCAGTATTTGGGGCATATTTTTTTATTTTTTCAATTAATTCTTGTAATTCCTTATCATGCATAATACCACCTATTTTAAGTATGAAATTTTATATATGAAAATAGTTGGTAGTATACCAACTATTTTAAAAGTACTAGTATTTTAGTAGAGAATTTACATCATATTTAGATAATTTTTCTCTTCCGTTTAAGAACTCTAGCTCTATTAAAAACTGCATTGAAACTACTTCTCCACCTAACTTTTCTATAAGCTTAGCAGCAGCTTCCATAGTTCCTCCTGTAGCTAATAAATCGTCTACTATAGCTACTTTTTGACCTGGCTTTATTGCGTCTTTGTGTATTTCAAGTATGTCTGTTCCATATTCTAATCCGTACTCATAACTCTCAGTTTCATGAGGTAATTTTCCAGGCTTTCTAACAGGAACAAACCCTACACCTAATCCATAAGCAACAGGTGTACCCATTAAGAATCCTCTTGCTTCTGGGCCAACTATTACATCTACTTCTTTGTCTTTTAATTCATTTATGAATTGGTCTATTGTAAATTTAAATGCTTCTCCATCTTGCATTAGTGTTGTTATGTCTTTGAATATTATTCCTTCTTTGGGGAAGTTTTCTACATCTCTTATTATTTGTTTTAAATCCATATCGGAAATCCTCCTAATAGCTTTCTTGGTATTCTTTTTGAACTTGTTTCAAATTATTTAATATCTTACTTTCATCTAAGTTTAACTTTTTATCTGGCTTTGGTAATGCGCTTATATAAATTGTTTTATCTTTAGAATTTTCATTTTTTTTGATTTCAAATTCTAACAATGATAATTCTTTAAACACTTTTAATATAGCAAATATTTTTACAGGTATTATGTTAAATACCTTTTTTAAGTCTACTATATTTATATTAATATTCTTTTGAGATAAGACTAATCTATATACAGATATAAATTCTTCTCTCGTTGGAACAATGTTATTTATAATATTGCTTAAATATATCAAGTCCATTTGGTTATAATATTTGATAATTGAACTGTCACTATTCATATTTTCGCATAAGTACGAATATTCTCCTATATTATATAAATAATCATAAAGAATAATATTATTATATCTTTTAAAGTCTATTTTATCAATATTTGGAGAAAATATAAGTTGGACTTTATCATTATTTTGTTTAATAATGTTATAATTTGTATCAAATTCTAGATCTGTTAGCGAGATATCTGATACTGCCCTATAAAATCCATTCATAGTGTTAGCTATAACTAATGTATTTTCTTTTATATGTTCAAATATATTTATGTCCGTATTTCCTTCAATTGCCTGTTTAATATTATCTTGCCCAAATTTATCACATATTAGTTTTTCATTTTTAGAATTTATATGATATAAGTTTTCTAAGTTTGGAGATATTCTATCTGATAGCTCTACTGATATTTTATCTATGTGTAAATTTTTAGGATGAGAAAGTCTTATGTCCTTTAATAAAAATTGTACACTACTATTCCCTCTAAAGTTATTTTCGTCTAGTTGGAATAACACATCAACTTTATCCCCTTCATTGAAACCTAATCCTAAATATGCCATATTAAATCCTATGCAATCATATGTAGTTTCTTTTTCTATTTTAAATTTAAGATGCTGTTTGTTTACACCTATGTATCTTATGTCTTTTATAATGGCATCTCTTACTATAAACCTTGGATTTGGATTGTTTAATCCAAATGGTTCTAGTTTATGTAGCTCCTTAACTAAGTCTAAGTTAATTGACTCATCACTTAATTCAAATTCTACATTTATATTTTCAATTAAATCGTCTTCATTTAATTCATAGTTAGCTATTTTATTTACTTCTTCTGATAGTATTTCTACTTTATCACTATCTAATCCAAGTCCTGCTGCTTGATCATGACCACCAAATTTATTTAGTAAATGTTTGCACCTTACTAAAGCATCAAATATACTGAATCCTTTTATACTTCTAGCAGAACCTGTAGCTTCACCATCTTCTATTGTCAGTAGTATTGTTGGTTTATAGTATTTTTCCGTTAGCTTAGATGCAACTATTCCTATAATACCATGTTGCCATCCTTCTTTAGCTATTACTAATACTTTATCCGTTTTGTATCTTTCATGTGCTTCAATTATTTCTTCAGCTTCTTGATACATTTTAGCTTCTATCATTTGTCTCTCATTATTTTTTTCTTCCAGAAGATTTGCTATCTCTTTTGCTTTGGATAATTCTTTGGTTGTAAATAGTTCCACTCCTAAAGATGAGTATCCAAGCCTCCCTGATGCATTTATTCTAGGACCTATAGAAAATCCTATGTGAGAAGAACCTATTTTATCACTTTCTACTCCGCATACTTTTATAAGTTCTTTTAGTCCTATATTTTTACCTTCAGACATTAGTTTTAAGCCGTTTTTTACTATTATTCTATTTTCATCTATTAGTGGTACAATATCACAAATAGTTGCTAGTGTTACTATTTCTAGATAGTTATATAAACTAGTCTTAAATTCTTCTTCTGGTGTTAGTGCTTGAACTAATTTGAATGCTACTCCGCATCCACATAGCATATCAAATGGATAATGACAGTCTTCTTGTTTTTGATTTATTATTGCAAGTGCTTTTGGTATTTCACTTTGACATTCATGATGATCTGTAATTATAACATCTATTCCTAGTTCATTAGCTAAATCAACTTCTTTTACTGATGTTATTCCACAGTCTACACTTATCATTAAATCACATCCGTGTGTATAAATATGTTTTATTGCATCTTCATTTATCCCATATCCCTCTTCTAGCCTATTGGGTATATAGTATTTTACAGGATATCCTATTGAATCAAAATATATACATAATACAGATGTTGATGATACTCCATCTACGTCATAATCTCCATATATCCATATTTTTTCGTTATTTTCTATAGCTTTTTTTATTCTATTTACAGCTTTAGCCATATCTTTCATCAAAAATGGGTCTCTAAGGTATTCTAAAGATGGGTTCATAAAAATTTCCGAGTCTTTTTCACTATTTATGCCCCTATTCTTTAAAATCTGACTTATTTCCGGGGAAATCTTTAATTTTTTACTTAATTCATTTTTTTCTAGTTTTCCCGTATATTTTAAGGTCCACTTCTTATTAAACATTCTTTTACCGTTCTACTAAAGCTATCTAAATATATCCAGGAGTTCCTAAACATATTCACCAATAACGTTTAGCCCTAAGAACATTATATTCTTAGATTTAATTCACCTTATATAATATTTCTATTATATAAGCCTGCTGGGTCCTAGCAAACTTCACTAGTCCATATCAGTTCATCTTTTTAAGATGGCGTGAACTACGCAATGAATATT
>JBOFYV010000015.1:0-10072 GCA_051654865.1 Peptostreptococcaceae bacterium | reverse complement strand
ATATTTTTGAGATTCACTTGAAACTAAATTTTCATTTAATTGGATATCTATTTTCCAATCTCCTTTTTGAGCAAATATATCATCAAAATCTACTGTAAGTTTGGAGCTCTTATTTATATCAGTTTCAGCTATTGGTTTTCTTAATACTCCCTTTAGTATGTAGTCTGATTCAAATGTAGCTTCTGTATAGTCGAATCGACTAGCTCCATTATTTAGAAGTTCTCCATCTTTTATTATTTTTATCATTGGATTTGCTGCAAATGCACGGTCATTATCCCTACACATATCTGCTATTTTTTTATCGCTAGTTATAGTATAGGTCATATTAAAAAATCCATCATCTACAGCTAATGTATCTATTTTAAATTCTATTCCTTTATCTTCTTTACTTAAATTAATATCTTTACTATATTTTAAGAAATCATCTTTTTCATGTTGATATATAGAATCTTTTTTTATCTCAAAGTATTCAATTATTTTATCAACTGCATATGCAGTGGTAATTGTACCTAATGATATTAGACTTATTATTGCGGCTGTTTTTAGAGGTTTAAATGTTTTACTATCTTTTAATTTTAGATTATTTACTTTTTCTCCTTCATCTATACCCTTTAATATATATTCGTCCAAATTATCTGGAACTTTTATATTATCTTTAATTTTAGTCTTGTCCATGTTATATACCCCTTTCATCCATAGATTTTCTAAGAGATTCTAATCCTCGATATAAATTAGTTTTGGCAGTGCCAAGTGGTATATCAAGAATCTTAGAAATTTCTTTAATAGTAAAATCATTGAAGTACCTAAGAACGATCACCTCTCTATATTTTTTATCTAATTTATTAAGTTCATTTTCTAAATCTAATTTGCCCTCGTGTTCATCTAAATTGTTATATGATGGTATAGAGGATTCATATAGATAAGTTGTATTATTATTTTTATTCAATGTATTTATAGACACATTTATAAGTATCTTAGTAAGCCATGTATCAAAGTATTTTGGCTTTTTCAGTTTATCAATACCAGTATAAGCTTTAAACATAGTTTCTTGAATTATATCAAGAGCATCATCTTGGTTTTTGACATAAGTATATGCAATCTTATACAACTTATCTTTTTGAGGTTCCACAAGATCTAGAAAAGCTTGACGATCGCCTTTTATAGCCTTTTTAACCTTTAGTTCTTTTAACATATTTGTGTAAGTGTTCCTTTCAATGAATTCATTTATTATATCTTTACATATATTAGACTCTAATAATATACACTTGGCTTCAAATTTGAAATAATTTATAAAAAAATAATAAAAATAAATTTATTTAATAGATAAACTATTTATATATCAGGAGCGAAGAGAGTTAATTGTATAAGTTGTACCGATATTTTAAGCGACTGTGTCGGCGACTATTTTTAGATTGGAGGGAAACTTATACAATTAACCTTCTTCGCCGACTAGATATATATGGTTATATATTATAGAATCGAATCTAAGTAAAATGCTTAATTTACAACCAAAATATGTTAAAATTATAGTAGAAAAACATATTGGGGGAAGAGAATATGATTAAAGTAAATTTTAAATCACATAACAAAGAAGTTTACTGCAATACAGGGGATAATTTATTAGAAATAGCAAGAAAAGAAGGTGTATTCATAGATGCACCATGTAATGGAAGTGTGTCTTGTGGAAAATGTAAAGTTAAACTATTAAATGGGAAAGTAGATACAGAGAAAACTCTTCACTTAAAGGATGAAGAATGGGAACAAGGATACATATTAGCTTGTAATACAAAAGTTATAGAAGATGTTGAAATAGATGTTCCTTCTAAGTTATCTTCGTCTATGCATGGTATGAAGATAGAAGGTAGCGATAAAAAGAAGGATAAGGAAATATTTGATAGAGCTAAGAAAATAATTGAAGATAATAATTTCGAATTTAAAACTAATATAGTTAAAACGTATATAGAATTAGACGAACCAACTATAGATGATAACATAAGTGATATAGATAGAATAGAAAGATATGTTAGAAATAATTTAGGATATGATGAAATAGATTTTACAATAGAATTATTAAGAAAAGTACCTATTGTAGTGAGAGAAAATGATTTTAAAGTAACTATTACCTATGTTAAAAAGAAAAATAAACTTACTATATTAAATATTGAGGCAGGAAATACTGAAGGTGAGCTTTATGGACTAGCTATAGATATAGGAACAACTTCTGTAGTTGTATGTTTAGTAAATTTATACACTAAAGAAGTAATGGAAAAAGCTTCATCTGGAAATGCTCAGATAAAATACGGAGCAGATGTTATACATAGAATAATATATTCATCTAAGAAAAATGGATTAGAAGAATTAAATAAAGCAGTTGTTGAAGAAACTATAAATACATTACTAGATTCAATTTATGCTAAGACTAAAATAGACAAAGATAATGTAGTTAGCCTTGTAGTAGCAGGGAATACTACTATGTCTAGTTTATTCTTAGGGGTTTATTCAGATTATCTAAGACAAGAACCATTTATACCACCATTTTTAAAATCACCACAGCTTATAGCTAAAGATATAGGAATTAATGTAAACAATAGTGCGTATGTACATCTTGCACCATCTGTAGCTAGTTATGTTGGTGGAGATATTACAGCAGGAGTGTTATCAGCAGGTATATGGAGTAGTGAAGAAAATGTACTGTTTATAGATTTAGGTACAAATGGAGAGATAGTATTTGGAAATCAAGATTATATGATGAGCTGTGCTTGTTCTGCAGGACCTGCTTTTGAAGGTGGAGGAATAAGTTGTGGAATGAGAGCATCAAATGGTGCTATTGAAAAAGTAAGTATAGAACAAGGGAGTTTAAATCCAAAGCTTACAATAATAGGGGATTGTGAACCGATAGGAATCTGTGGTTCTGGAATTATAGATTTAATATGCCAAATGCTGATTAAAGGAATTATAGATAGAAGAGGTAAAATACATAGAGATATAGTAAATGACAGAATAAGATTTAATGAACATGAAATAGGTGAATATGTATTAGCATTTAAAGAAGAATACAACCTAGAAAATGATATTACAGTAAATGAAGTTGATATAGATAACTTTATAAGAGCAAAAGGAGCTATATATTCAGGGGCTGCTACTCTTATAGAAAGTTTAGGGATGGATTTTAGTGCTATAGACAAAGTACTTATAGCGGGTGGAATAGGAAATAACCTAGATATAGAAAATTCCATATTAATAGGATTACTTCCGGACATAGAAAGAGAAAAATTTGCTTATATAGGTAATAGTTCATTAGTGGGTTCTTACCTTACACTAATTAGTAAAGATGCTAAGAAGAAATTGAAGGAAATAGGTAATCAAATGACTTACGTTGAACTAAGTGTTTATCCATCATATATGGATGAGTTTATATCAGCATGTTTCTTACCACACACAAATATTGAGCAATTCCCAACTGTAAAAGAATTACTGGAGGATTAATCTATGAACTTGACTAGTAAAATGAAAACAGCTATGGAAATAAAAAATAAAAACTTTGGTAATATAATAGAATTTGTATATCCAAATGAGACCTTAGCAATTAGCACTACTAGTAGTGCATGTTCATTAAGCTGTGCACATTGTAATGGTTATTACTTGAAAAATATGATACCTATAAACAACTACAAAGACAGGATAAAAGGAAAAAATATAAATAGCTTTTTATTAAGTGGTGGATGTAGTTTTGAAGGGGATGTGCCTATAAATAAACACATAAATACAATAAAACAACTTAAAGAAGAAGGATACAAACTAAATGCTCACTTAGGATTAATGGATGAAGAAAGCTTAAGTGAGATTTGTAAATATATAGATATAGTATCTTTTGACTTAGTATTTGATGAAGATACTATCAAAGAAGTATATAAAATAAATAAAACGAAAAAAGATTATATAAAAGCTTATGAAAGTATACAACAAAAAACAGAAGTAGCACCGCACATATGTATAGGATTAAAAGGTGGAGAGATAAAAGGAGAATACGAAGTTATAAATTATTTATCACAAAACCAACCTAAAAAAATTACATTTATAGTATTGATACCAACAAAAGGAACAGAATACGAAAACGTAGAATCACCAAAACTAGAAAATGTAGCAGATATACTATGTGAGGCTAGAATAAAAATGCCAAATACACAAATAAACCTAGGGTGTATGAGACCTAGGGGAACATATAGAAAAGAACTGGATACACTAGCATTAAACTGTGGAATAAACAAAATAGTACTACCATCAAGAGAAGCAAAAAATAAAGCATTACAAATGAATATGAATATAATCGAGAGCAAGGAGTGTTGCGTATTATGATTAGATTATCACTAGGAACAGCAATAGAATTAGGATTAATTAATCAAAAAAACGATATACCTCCAACAACGGCATACATAATGGCAGGAAATAAATGTAACAACAAATGTGCATTTTGCTCTCAATCAACAGAAAGTAGCACAAGAAGAGATAAATTATCAAGAGTAATATGGCCAGAATACACAAAAGAAGAAATACTAAAAGCCTTAAAAGAATACAAAGGTAAAAATATAAAAAGAATATGCCTACAATCAATGGCAAGCGACGAAGCACACAACGAAGTAGAAGAATTTATAACATACATAAAAGACGATATAAAAATGCCAATATCACTCTCCGCAAAACTAGAAGATGATAAAGAAATACAAAAATTCTTTGCAATTGGAGTCGACAAAATAGGAATAGCAATAGATGCCGCAAACAAAACATTATATGAAAACATAAAAGGAACAAACTACCAAGAAAAACTAAACTTTATAACAAACATGGCAAAAAGATACAAAGGAAAAATAAGCACCCACATAATAGTAGGGCTAGGGGAAACACACAAAGACATCTATGACCTATACACATACTTAAATAACAATAATATAACAGTAAGCCTATTTGCATTCACACCAGTTAGGGGAACAAAAATGGAAAAAGTAAAACAACCACCTATACAAAGTTATAGAAAAGTTCAACTAATGACATACATGATAAACAAAGGTTATGATAATAATCACTTCTATTTTGAAGATGGAGATTTAGTAAACATTAAGCTAGATGATGAAATAAAAAGTGACATAAATAAAGGATATCCATTTGAAATAAGAGGATGCAAAAACTGCAACAGACCATACTACAACGAAAGACCAGGAAGTACAATATACAACTACTCAAGAAAACTAACAGAATCAGAAATTAAATTAGCAATAAAAGAAGTTAGTCTAGACTGTGTATAATGCAGTATATAATTGTGTTTAGCTAAAATATAGTCACGGAGCGAAGGGGGTTAAAAAGATAAGCTGCACCGATCTTGCAGCTTTAAGCGACTGTGTCGGCGATATGAGCAAAGCGAATTTTGTCTGCCGGAAGGAAAGCTTGTCTATTTACCCCCCGAGCGGACCTACTATAATTTACAAACACAATTATATACAAAAAGTGGTAAAAATGTTGATTTGTGATAGTTATAATGCTATACTCAAAGTATAAATTAATATTAAGAAAACGAAATCATGAAGGTTTCTTTAGAGTATTGAAATACATTGTATTAAAATACATAAAGAGACCTTTTTTTGAATAATAATTTAAGATTAAATCAATAGGGGGAACTTAAAAATGTGTGAATCAGCAGCTTATATAGCAAAAGAAGAAGGACTAGAAAGAATAATGGAAAACGTAGTAAGCGTAGACCCATTTGAAGGAAAAGTATACCTAACAGACCTACTAGGGGAACAAAAAATAGTAGATGGAGAAATAAAAGAAATAAGACTAATGGATCATAAAATAATAATAAAACAAAAATAAAAATACATAGGGGAATTACGAATGATAATAGCAGTTATAGATGGAATGGGCGGTGGAATAGGAGCTCAAATAGTATCTAACCTAAGAGAAGAACTACCTACATACATAGATATATATGCATTAGGTACAAATTCGATAGCCACAAGTTCAATGATGAAGTCGCATGCAAATAAAGGAGCAACAGGGGAAAATGCTATTATAACATCAGCAAAAAAAGCTAACATAATAGTAGCGCCTATATCTATAGCAATGCCAAACTCAATGATGGGTGAAGTAACTTGTAAAATAAGTGAAGCAGTAATAGATTGTGAAGCTCTAAAAATATTCTTACCTATTATGCCAGAAAATACAGCATTAGTAGGATTAGAAAATAAACCTTTAGCATTATTAATAAAGGACTGTATAAAAGAAATCAAGAAAGAATTTAATATAAAATAATGGGGGAAAACAAATGATATTCAATAATGATACTTTAAGATACCACCACGGACATGATCACGATCATGACCATGAACATGGACATTCTCATGGACACGTTCATACTCATTCGCATGGAGATACTGTAGAAAACAAAGACGAGAAAACTTTGAAAATATTACTAGTACACTGGGTAAATCATAATGAGTCTCATGAAGAAGGATTTAGAGAATGGGTAGATAAGGCTAGAGCTATAGGAAAAGAAGAAACAGCAGTTAGCATAGAAAAAGCTATTGAGTATATGAGAAAAGCTAACGAAATGTTAGTAGAAGCAAAAAAGAATATGTAGTATAGTATAACCATGAAGGCTTATTAAAAACACCTTCATGGTTTTTATGCATTAAAATATAAAAGGGATTATTTAAAATAAAAGATAGAGATTTAATAGTATATAGGGAGAATGATAAAAATGAACAAAAACTTAAGAAGATTTTTAATAACATTAACTATAACTGGATTAGCATTAAGTGTAGTAGGATGCTCAAGCAATCCAAGCAAAGATGGAGATGTTTCACCTGAAACAAAAGTGGAATCAAGTAATTTTACACCTGTAACGTTTACATATTCAGATGGTGTTAAAGATTACGATGTAAGCGTAGAAACTCCAAGACAAAAAGCAGTAACGTTATCTCAATTTATGACTGAAATGTTACTTGCATTAGATTTAGGAGATAGAATGATAGGAACTGCTCTTTTAGATAATCCTATACTACCTGAGTTTGAAGATGCATACAACAAAATACCAGAGCTTCAAGTTGGAGAGGGGCATTCTGTATCCAAAGAAGGATTTGTGGCTACAGGTGCAGACTTTGTAAGTGGTTGGGATTCATCAATAAGTGAAGAAACAACTGGTTCACCGGACGAACTTATCTCAAAAGATATAACTCCATTTATGGCTAAATCATATGAAGCAGATTCAACTATTGAAACAGTTTACGAAGATTTTGAATTACTAGGAAAAATATTTGGAGTAGAAGATAAAGCGACAGAAGTAGTGGATAAAATGAAAAATGATATAAAAGCTGTTACTGATAAGGTTGGAGATATAAAAGATGAAGATAAAGTAAAAATGATGGTTTATGATTCAGGAGAAAATGACGCAATGGTAGTTGGGGCAGGTCTTGCTAACAACTTAATCGATTTAGCAGGAGGAAACAATATATTTGGAAAAGATGCTGACAAGCCATATATAAATGTATCTTGGGAAAGTGTAGTAGCAAAAAATCCTGAAGTTATATTAGTAACGGACTTTATGGCTGGACAACCAGTACAAGATAAAATAGATTTCTTAAAAGCCCACCCAGCACTTAAAGATGTACCTGCTATAAAAAATAATAAAATATATGTTGTAGGATTAGCTGATTTATCTCCAGGTGTTAGAAATCCAAAACTTATAGAGCAAATGTACGGATACTTCTTTGGAGAAAATAAATAATGCAAGTAGCATTAGATAATAAAAGAAGCCTTTCTAAAAAGAAAGGTTTCTTATTTTGGGTAATATCACTAAGTATCTTACTAGTTGTAACATCGGTTATAGCTATAGCAATAGGTAGTACATACATTGAACCTGGAGAAGTGTATAAAGTAGTGCTTAGTAAATTAACAAATGGAGCATTGTTTGGGGATGTTGGAAGTGTAATGACGCAAAATATAATATGGGAGATAAGGCTACCGAGAGTATTGTTGGGAGCTATATGTGGTGCAGGTCTAGCACTTTGTGGTGTACTTATGCAATGTGTAACTAAAAATCCAATAGCAGAACCGTACATACTAGGTATTTCATCAGGAGCATCATGTGGCGCAGTAGCAGTTCTTGTTTTAGGTGGAATGTCAGCAATAGGAATAAACAGCTTAACAGCAGGAGCTTTTGCAGGTTCTATGCTATCTGGAGTTTTAGTGTTCGCAATAGGTACTCAAATGGGTAAAACCACATCTACAACAAGATTAGTATTATCCGGTATTGCGATATCTACAATATTTTCATCATTAACTAATTTACTTATATATTCAGCTAAAAATTCAAATCAAGCTAAAAGTGCGTTATTTTGGACGATAGGTAGTTTAGGTGGTGCAAAATGGGATAAATTATTATTTCCATTTATAGTACTAGTCATAGTAATGATAACAGCATTTATAATGTCAAAATCATTAGATATACTACTTCTAGGAGATGATAGTGCAATAATACTTGGGATAAACATTAAACTTATTAAGTCAATAATATTAGTTTTAGCAACACTACTAACATCAGCATTAGTTTCTATAACTGGAGCAATCGGATTTATAGGATTAGTAGTCCCTCATATATGTAGGACAATATCAGGAAGTGACCATAGAAAATTAATAGCACTTTCATCACTAATTGGAGCGATATTCTTAATAGCATCTGATATTGCAGCTAGAGGACTTTTCCCTCCGATAGAAATACCCATAGGAATAATAACATCATTAGTAGGTGGTCCATTCTTCTTATATTTAATTTCTAAGAAAGATTACTCATTTGGAGGAAAAGAATAATGCTAAAACTACAAGTAAAAAACTTAAAATTTAATATAGATAAAAAAGAGATATTAAAAGAAATATCTTTTGATGTTCCCAAGGGAAGTTTTGTAGGTGTCATAGGACCAAATGGATCAGGAAAATCTACACTATTAAAAAATATATATAGATTATACAAACCAGTAAGTGGAAGTATACACCTAGACAATAAAGACCTATCAAAAATGAAAGACAAAGACTGTGCCAAAGAAATAGCAGTACTTGCTCAAGAAAGTAATTCTCAATTTGACTTTACAGTTGAGCAGATAGTGAAAATGGGAAGATACCCATACAAATCAATCTTTGAAGACTATTCTAAAGAAGACTTAAAAATGGTAGAAGAAATGCTCAAAAAAGTAGGTCTTGATAACTATGCAGAAAGAAGCTTTGGACAACTATCGGGGGGAGAAAAACAACGAACGCTAATAGCAAGAGCACTAGTACAAAACACAGACTTTTTAATACTAGACGAACCAACAAATCACCTAGACATCGGATACCAAATACAACTAATGGACCTAGTAAAAAGTCTAAAAATAACAACACTATCAGCAATACACGATATGAACATAGCATCAATGTACTGTGACTACCTAATAGTAATGAAAGACGGAAAAATAATAAACAGTGGAACAGTAGAAGAAGTAATAACATCACAAATGCTAAAAGAAGTATTCGGAGTAAACGCATATGTAGGCAAAAACCCTATAAACAACAAATTACAAGTATCCTATATGCACGTACACGAACACATAGATGGAATAGGCCATGACCACACACACGAAGACGGATTCAGTGGAGTACACGCCCACTACCACCATCATACAGTCTAGTTTGAAAATTATATATACAGCAATGAAGTAAAGGTGGAGTGTTTTATACTACCACAACCCTATATTTTAAATATAAAAATTACACTATCTATAGTCCATAAGCGAAGATGAGGTAGGAGATAAGTTTTACCGACCTTGCGCTAGCAGGAAGGTAAACTTATCTCCTACCTCATCGAGCGGACTAAGTATAGTAAATTTTTCAGAAAAAATATATAAAAACTATTGACGGGATTGCGTTTACACTATATAATTAAGGTATAAATTAAATACGGAGAAGTACTCAAGCGGCTCAAGAGGATCCCCTGCTAAGGGATTAGGCTGGATTAAACCGGTGCGAGGGTTCGAATCCCTCCTTCTCC
>JBOFYV010000014.1:0-65969 GCA_051654865.1 Peptostreptococcaceae bacterium | reverse complement strand
CTAATTTAGCACGATTAGGAAATGTAAAACAATTACTACTAACTCATTTTAGCCCTTCCTTAGATAACCCTTTTTTCTATATAGATAATGCTATTAGCGTTTTTGAAAATACTATAATCGGAGAAGATAGACTTGAATTAAGTTTAAATTTTGAAGATTAGGGTCATAAACTAATTTTGTAAAACAAAAAAGCATCTTAATAATTAGATGCTTTTTTGTTTATAATTATTTACATACATTTCCTGCTACATTTAATACATCCCATGTTCTTGCAAATGGAGGTGCATAACATAAATCTAACATTCCTAATTGATTAGTAGTTAACTTTCCAAATATAGCAGCCGCTATTACATTAGTTCTTTGTACAGCATCCTTAAATCCTGCCACTTGGCCTCCTAATATAACTTTTGTATTTGCATCATAAACAAGTTTTACATATATTTTATCTCTTCCTGGATAATAATTAGTTTGATTAAAATCAGATATAAATTTAACCTTAAAATCTAATCCTAACTTTTCAGCTTGCTTCTCTGTAAGTCCAGTAGCTGCAGCTTCCATATCCATAACTTTTAAACAACTTGATCCTAAAGAACCTTGGAATGAATTATTAGCTCCTGCTAAATTTTCTCCAACTATTCTTCCTAATTTATTTGCACCTGTTGCTAATGGAATATAAGTATCTTTACCACTTACTAAATTTTGAATTGTTGCACAATCTCCTGCTGCATATATATTTTCTACTGATGTTCTTCCATACTCATCAATTATTATAGCTCCATTTTGTAACATCTCTATGTTGCTATCTTTTAAGAAAGATGTGTTTGGTCTAACACCTGTTGCTATAATAACCATATCAGCTTGGATTTCACCTTTATTTGTTATTACTTTTTCTATCTTAGTTTCTCCAACAAATTCTACAGCAAGTTCTTCTAATCTTAAATCAACGTCGTGTTTTCTTATTTCCTCTTCTAATACATCTGTTATTTCCTTATCAAATACTTGCTCTAATATTCTATCAGTTGCTTGTAATACTGTTACATTTTTACCTAGTTTTTTAGCTGCTTCTACTGCTTCTAAACCTATAAATCCAGCTCCTATTATAACTATGTTTTTATTTTCGTCTTTATTTAATAATTCCTTTACCTTTATTCCATCTTCCATACTTTTTAATGTAGATACATTTTCTAAGTTTACATTCTTTATTGGTGGAATTATACTACTCGCTCCTGTTGCTATCATTAATTGGTCATAAGAGTCTTCAAACTCTGTACCTGATTTTATATCTTTGACTACAACCTTTTTATTGTTTACATCAAGCCCAACAACTTCATGGAATATATTTAAATCAATCCCTGTTTCTCTAAACTTCTCAGGACTTCTAGCTATCATATTGTTTGGGTCATCAAAGAATCCGCCTACAAAGTAAGGCAGCCCACATGCTCCAAATGATACCACTTCACCTTTTTCATATACTACAACCTCATAATCTGGTTGCATTCTTTTTAATTTTGCAGCTGCACTCATTCCTGCTGCTACAGCTCCTATTATGACTACTCTCATATCGTTTCCTCCTCGGTAAAATACATATGCTTCTATGTTTACCCCTAAATCTAAGTATTCTAACTAGTTATTATATTAACATTTTTTATTATTAAAATCTATATTCTATTTTTTTATTTTAGTTTTTTATCACTAATACTTAATATATCATTGTAATTTAATAATTTTTCTTGCATTTTTACAGTATCCAAAATCTCTTATTGCACAAATACTATTATTTATTTCGTGCTCCGAATTAGCCTCAATTAAAATAACAAGCTCCTCTTTTTCTTCTAATATATTATAGTTTTCGCTACACGCCTTAATTATTTCAAGTATTTCTTTCTTTTTATATGAACTAAATCTAACCAATGCACTACATTTATTCTTTATAATTTGATTAACCTTTATTTTTTCACTTGAGAATGAATTTATCCTTTTATTTCTATTATCCAATATATCAAGTATATCTGAGTATACAGCACTCCCCGTAGCTAATTTACCTGCTCCTTTTCCTATAAAAGAAACATCTCCAACTGAATCTCCATTTACAATAATCACATTATATTCATTATTTATTTGAGATAGTAAATTATCATTGCTTACAAGAACAGGCCTTACATATGCATTTATATCATTTTCCGTATTATCACTTTGACCAAGTAGCTTGATCTTACAATTTATTCTTTTTGCATAGTCTATATCTTTTTCATCAATATTAGTTATTCCTTCTAGGTATATATCTTTCCAATAAATTCTATTGTTATATGCTATGGTTGAAAGAATTGATAATTTTCGTGCAGCATCATATCCCATCACATCAGACTCAGGGTTGGATTCTGCAAAACCTAATTGCTGAGCTTGTTTTAAAGCTTCTTCATAAGATAAATTTTCATCATACATCTTAGATAATATAAAATTTGTAGTTCCATTTAGTATAGCTTTTATGTTGTCTATTTTGTTACCTTCTAGAGATTCTATTAATGGTTTTAATACTGGGATACCTCCTCCTACTGATGCTTCAAATTTTATACTTACATTGTTTTTGTTAGCAATTTCTATTAACTCATCTCCATACTCTGCAATTAAATCTTTATTTGCAGTTACAACATGTATTTTTTTATCTAAAGCTCTTTTAATATATTCATATGAAGGGTGCAATCCACCCATTAACTCTACTAATATTTCTATATCTTTTTCGAATATATCATCTATATTTGTAGTTATTTTATCATAGTGCTTTAACCCCTTATATTTTTCTATATTTCTAATTAGTATATTGCATATCTCTATATTTCTCATCTTATTACTATCGATTATATCTATAAGCCCACTTCCAACTGTTCCGTATCCTAATATCCCTATTTTCATATTCATCTCTCCCCTATTTTTTTTAAAATAAAAACCTGAGTATAAACTCAGGCTATTCGCTAATTTATACTTATCTTTCAGCACTATGCTGTTGGATTTAGCACCATTGTATATAAATATACTGGTTGCCGGGCTTCACAGGGCCAATTCCCTCCACCTCTCTTGATAAGAGCTATTTAATTATTTAAGAGTAAGTATAGTCTAATACTTTAAATTTGTCATTAATTTATATTTTATTTTATAAGTTATTTAAACTTTATAAATTATTTAATTAATTTATTTTAAATTTTAATTTAATAAAAGTTTATAGTAAATAGAAAAAGAGCATCTAAATCAATTTAGATGCTCTATATTTTATAGTTATTATTATCTATATTTTCTCTTTGTTGCTTTTCCTTTTTTAGTTGTATTCTCAACCTTAACTTTAGCTTTTGCTTGCTCATGTCCTGGGAATACTATTTTAGGCTCTTCCATATTCTTTTTATATAAAGTAAATTTAGACCCTATAGCTTGAACAAATTCAGCTCTTAAAGCTTCACATACTGCATTTGCAGTTTCTTTTGTATCAAGACCCGCTGTATCAAGTATTGTAACTTTAACTATCTCTCTTGTTCTTAGCATTCCATCTAGTTGCTCTAAAAAACTTTCTGATACACCATCTTTTCCTATCTGAGTTATAGGATCTAGTGTATTAGCTATCGATCTTAAGTATGCTCTTTGCTTACCTTTTAACATATCTTCACCTCTATTTTAATTCTAATTGTAGAATTCAAATTCTAATTCGTAAATTTTAACTGTGTCTCCATCTTCAATTCCCATTTCTCTTAGCTTATCAAATACACCTTGACTTTCCATAGCTTTTTGGAAATATTGAAGAGATTCCATATCATCAAAGTTAACAGAGTACATAATTCTTCTAAGTGATTTACCTGTCACAACATATACTCCATATTCATCTATTTCAATTGTTAAACCTTCATCTTCTTGTACATCTAACTCAGGTCTATACATTTCTTCTTCTGTAACTAATTCTATATCTTCTACTTCTTGTAGTAATTGTGCTACATACGCTATTACATCATCTATACCTTGACGAGTTGCAGCTGACATTTTGAATACTTTGTATCCTCTTCCTTCTAATTCGTTTTTGAAGTCCTCAAATACACTTTCATCTTCTAATATATCCATCTTGTTAGCTACTACTACTTGTGGTCTTGTAGATAACTTTTCATTGTATAATTTTAATTCATCATTTATCTTGTCAAAGTCTTCTAAAGCATCTCTACCTTCTATACCTGATATATCAACTATATGTATTAATACCTTAGTTCTTTCAACGTGTCTTAAGAAATCATGTCCTAACCCTATACCTTCAGCAGCACCTTCTATAAGTCCAGGTATATCAGCTAGCACAAAACTTTCACCAAACTTAGTTTGAACAACTCCTAAGTTAGGTGTTAACGTTGTGAAGTGATAGTTAGCTATCTTTGGTTTAGCTTTAGTTACAACTGATAAGAATGTCGACTTACCAACATTAGGGAATCCTAGTAAACCTACATCTGCTATCATTTTAAGTTCTAAAACAATCCATCTCTCTTGTCCATCTGTACCAGATTTCGCAAAAGCAGGTGCTTGTCTTACAGCATTAGCGAAGTGCTGGTTTCCTTTTCCACCTCTACCACCTTTAGCTATTATAGCTCTATCGCCTTCTTGCTTTAAGTCGGCTAATATTAATCCTGTTACTTCATCTCTTATTATTGTTCCTGCAGGTACTTTAAGAACTAAATCGTCTCCATTTTTACCTGCTCTTTTACTTTTACTTCCGTCTCCACCTGGTTCTGCATGGTATTTTCTTTGATACTTAAAGTCCATTAGAGTTCTTAATCCTAAATCAACTTCAAATATAACACTTGCACCATTTCCACCGTCTCCACCATCTGGACCTCCAGCTGGAACATACTTTTCTTTCCTAAAAGCTACCGCACCATTTCCACCGTTTCCGGCCTTAACAAATATTCTTGCTTTATCTATAAACAAATTAATCACCTACTTGATTAAACTTTTTTTAATTATTGTATCCTAAATAGATAGATATCATTCGACTAAATATCTATTTACAAGAAAAAGGAGTGTATCAACACTCCTTTTATATATATTACTCAGCTATTGAAACTGGGTATACACTTACTTTCTTTCTTTTCTTATCTTTTCTTTCGAATTTAACAGCACCGTCAACTAATGCGAATAAAGTATCATCTCCACCTTTACCTACGTTAGTTCCTGGATGTATCTTAGTACCTCTTTGTCTTACTATTATACTTCCAGCAGTTACTATTTGTCCGTCATATCTCTTAACACCTAATCTCTTAGCTATAGAATCTCTACCGTTTTTAGAAGATCCTACCCCTTTCTTAGATGCAAGTAACTGTAAGTTCATGTTTAACATATGGAGTCACCCCCTACTTTTTTAAGATTTTTATATTTTTGGGATATTCCCGTTTAATTTCATTCATTGCTAACTGAAAATGATTTAATAGAAGTTGAGATTGTTCTAAAGATGTATCTTTAACAATACATTCTATATGACCTTCTTGTCCAACTACTTTTTCAAATTCAACTTTTAATAGCTTATCTAAAGAATTTATGACTGCAATCGCATTAGATGTTACTGCAGAACATACTATATCATAACCTATTTCAGCGAAATCGGCATGTCCTTTTAGACAAAAGCCCTTTAAAGAAAAGTCATCCTTGTAATAATATTTAACTTTTATCATTACTTCTACCTACAATTAAGCGTTTATTTTTTCTATAACTACCTTAGTGTATGGTTGACGATGTCCTTGCTTTCTTCTGTAGTCTTTCTTAGCCTTGTACTTGAATACAACAACTTTCTTAGCTTTTCCTTGCTCTACAACTTTTGCAGAAACAGTAGCACCTTCAACAACTGGAGCTCCAACTACTAACTCTCCATCTTTAGTGCAAGCTAATACTTCGTCAAAAGTAACAACATCACCAGCGTTAGCTTCTAACTTTTCTACGAATAACACATCACCTTCAGCAACTTTATATTGCTTTCCACCTGTTTTAACTATAGCGTACATTAAATACACCTCCTCGGTCTCAAAACTCGCCATCAAGGCACTCCATAAAGAAGTTTATAGCCTTTTCTGTGCGGCATTACAGTTATTAATATTACTACTTTATTCAATATTTGTCAACTAACTATTATAAATTATATTCATTTTTTTATAATTTATAGCTTTATTAGATATCAAATTTATAACTATATCATATTTTGTGCTAATTATATTTATTATATCTAAAAAACTTTTTCTAATTTTTTCATAAGATTCTTCATCAATTTCTATTGTTATATTAGAGTAAGATGTATGGCTTTTGATTCTAATAATTTCTTTTTCTATTTCATCTATAATGTAACTAGTAGATTTAATATACCCATTGCCTTCACATTCTGTACATTCACTTAAGTAATATTTATCTATTGAATCTTTTTCTCTTCTTCTAGCTATTTCTACAAGACCAAGTCTAGTCATTCCTAAAACTTCACATTTTCTCTTATCTTTGTTTAATTCTTCTTCTAATAACTTAATTAACTTTTCTTTATATTTTGATTTATTCATATCTATGAAATCTACTATTATTATACCACCTATATCTCTTAACTTTAGTTGTCTAGCGATTTCACTTGCTGCCTCTAAATTTGTTTGATATACAGTCTCTCCTAGTTTTAGATTCCCTGTAAATTTACCTGTATTAACATCTATAACAGTTAAAGCTTCTGTTTTTTCAATAATTAGATACCCACCACTTTTTAACCATACCTTTTTATTCAAAGCTTTCTCTAGTTGTGTATTAACTTTATATAAGTCAAAAACATCTCTATTTTCTTGAAGATTTAACTTTTTTATATATTCTTTGTTTATATTTTTTAATATACTTTTTAACTCTTCATATTTCTTTATATCGTTAGTAATAATCTTGTCTACATTTTCATTTACATTATCTTTTACATATTTAGATGCAAAATCTAAACCTTTATATAAAAGTCTAGGTCCAATACCTAACTTATATTCTTTTAATATAGAGTCGTATTCTGTTTTTAACTCTTCTAAATCACTTTCAAGTTCTTCTTTGCTACATCCTATAGCTTCAGTTCTTATTATAAGACCCAACTCATCCTTATTTATACTTTTAGCAATTTTTTTTAATCTAAATCTTTCTTTTTCATCTTGTATTTTATTTGATATTGTAGTTCTATCATTAGATGGTATGTATACCAAGTATCTGCCTGCTAAGCTTATTTCTAAGTTAAGCTTAGCTCCTTTAGTTCCTATTTCTTCTTTGTTAACTTGTACTAAAATTTCCTGCCCTGATTTTATAGTGTTATCCTTTTTCAACTGAAGATAAGCTAATTTTTCAAATCCAATATCTACAAAACAAGCACCTATACCTGGCAATACTTTTTTTACAATACCTCTATATATGTTAGATACTTTTTTATTTATTTTATTATCTTCAATTAATATTTCACTTAACTTATCATCTTCTAGAACTGCTGTTTTCTGAGATGAAACGAGAGATTCTATTATTATATTTTTCATAAATGCCCTCCTAACTGTATATTATCCATACGAAAAAAGGTGGTAATTCCACCTTTTTTCACTTCGTTATATTTTATCTTACATCGGAGAAACTAATTGACCATCTTCTACCACGTATAAATCTCTTCTTAATATATCTACATCCAACGGATCCATATCTAGTTCTAGCATTTCAATTATTCTAGGTATAAATATATTTGTATTTAGATTAGCTTTAGATCCTGTAGCTATAGTTGCTTCAAGTGTTATAAAGCTTTCTTCTAAATCTAGTATATCAAAATGTTTTATCATAGGTCTTATATTAGATTCTACAAGTTTACCTTTTTTATTTCTCTTTGTTATCATTATTTCTTCATTTGCCATAAATTCTAACAACTTATTTTTTACAAACTCTTTGCTTAATGATTTTTCTAATTCTATAGTAAATATATATTCTCCATACTCTATAGTTGATGCTAATGAAGGAGTTTGTTTTGTTATTTCCATAGCCTTTATAAACTCAATACCTTTTGGTAATTGTGAATTCATTCTATCTAAGTATTCTTCTACACTTAAATCAGCTTCTATTTCAACGTCTACGTACTCTCCTTGACTTTCTGTACCTAAAGCTAAGGCATTACCATAGCTTATCTTTGGATGAGGGTTAAACCCTTGAGAGTGAACTAGTTCTATTTCTGCTCTTCTAAATGCTCTTTGTAATAACTGTTGTAAATCAAGGTGTGATATATATATCATATCTCCTTCTTTATTAAACTTTGTTCTTATTATTTTGCTCATAATTAACACATCCCCCTTCCTATATCATGTGCATTTATACCACATGCATTACACTTGTGTCTACAGTCAGGAGTAACTGCATCAGCATTAGCTTTTTCATTTTCTCTTATTAAGAATTTCTTACTTACTCCTACATCTATGTGATCCCATGGGAATACTTCTTCATAGTTTCTGTGTCTATTTGCATAGAACTCTATTGAAAGATTATTATTTTCCATAGCTTCTTTCCATATATCTAATTTGAAATGCTCGCTCCATCCATCAAATTTAGCTCCAGCTTTAAATGCATCATATATAACTTTACCTATTTTTCTATCTCCTCTAGCTATAACAGCTTCCATTAAACTAGTTTTAGAGTCATGATAGTTATATTTAATATCTCTATTTTTTAGTTTTTTAACTAAATGTCTTTGCTTTTCTATTACATCTTCTGTATAGTCTTGTCCATGCCATTGGAATGGTGTAAATGGTTTAGGTACAAATGTAGACGTACTTACTGTAACACCAAAACTTCTTCTTAATTTTCCGCCATTTACATCTCTATATGTATCTATAACATCATATGCAAGTTTTGCGATTCCATCTAAATCTTCATATGTTTCAGTTGGAAGACCTATCATAAAGTATAATTTAACACTATTCCATCCCATTTCAAATGCTTTTCTAGTTGCATTTTTTAAATCTTCTTCTGATACACCTTTATTTATAACATCTCTTAATCTTTGAGTACCTGCTTCTGGAGCAAATGTAAGACCTGATTTTCTAACTTGTTGTATCTTTTCTGCAATTTCCATAGAGAAATTATCTAATCTAAGTGATGGTAGTGATATACCTATATTTCTATCTGTATATTCATTTACTAAAAAGTCTGTTAATTCTTCTAATTGGCTATAATCACTTGTACTTAATGAAGTTAATGATATTTCATCATATCCTGTACTTTTAACTAAATTTTCAACTATTTCTTTTAGTCTATCTACACTTTTTTCTCTTATAGGTCTGTATATCATACCTGCTTGACAGAATCTACATCCTCTAGTACAACCTCTGAATAATTCTAACACTACTCTGTTGTGAACTGTTTCTATAAAAGGTACTATTAATTTTTCAGGATATGGTACTGTTTCCATTTCTTTTATTATTCTCTTTTGAGGCTTTGCTGGTATCCCTTCTCTATTAGGCACAACCTCTTTTACCGTATTGTCCTCATTATATGTAACATCATAGAAGCTTGGTATATAAACACCATTTATAGAAGATATTTTTTGTAGGAAGTCTTCTCTTGAAGTTTTGTTTTTCTTCCACTCTTTATAAACACTTATTACTTCTAAGTTTACTTCTTCACCTTCTCCTAGGATTACAACATCTACAAAATCAGCTAGAGGCTCAACATTATATGCACAAGGCCCTCCTACCATTATAAATGGGTCTTCTAGTTTTCTTTCATCTCTAAGTAATGGTATATTAGCTAAATCTAATATATTTAATATATTAGTGTATGAAAGTTCATACTGAAGTGTAAATGTTACAAAGTCAAAGTTAGTTATAGATTCTCTTGACTCTAGTGCAAACATAGGTATATTTTTCTCTCTCATTATGTTTTCCATATCTACAGCTGGAGAATATACTCTCTCGCAGAATACATCTTCATCTCTATTTATTACGTCATATAATATATGACTTCCTAAATGACTCATACCAACTTCATATAAGTCTGGGAAACACTGAGCATATCTTATTAAGTTTTGGTTCGAAGTATCTTTATGTATTGAGTTTATTTCATTTCCAAGATACCTAGCAGGCTTTTCAACCTTTTTTAAAATCCTTTTTAAGTCTACTTTATTCATGTATCTTAAAACCTCCGCTAAGTTATATTATTTTTCGACATAAATATTATTATACACCATCTCATATTATGTATCAAAAATTTATTTTTTTACTCTTTTATAGTTTTTCCAATTTTTTTTATTATTATATAGTATGTTTTCTTATTTTTTTATTTAAATTTTACTCAACTTTGTTTAAAATTATATTACAAGGGTATAAGTATTTTATAATTAGTTTTCAGGGAGGAAATACAAATGAGTAACACTATAACTAATAATGTTTTTAAAATCAAAGAAGATTTATATTTTACTGGTGTTGTTGATAAGGATTTAGAAATATTCGATATAATAATGGAAACAGAATTCGGAACAACTTACAACAGTTACTTAATAAAAGATGAAAAAACTGTTTTATTCGATACTGTTAAAGAAAATTTTAGAGAAGAATTTTTTGAAAATTTATCTCAGGTTACTAATATAAATGATATAGACTATGTTGTAATTCATCATACAGAACCAGATCATGCAGGAAGTTTAAGATACTTATTAGATTTAAATCCAAATATAGAAGTTTTCTGTACTGGTCCTGCTAAAGCTTACTTGACTGAGCAAATTAACAAACCTTTTAAATGCCATATAGTAAAAGACGGTGAAGTTTTAAACATAGGTAAAAGAACTATAAAGTTCATATCTACACCATTTTTACACTGGGCCGATACAATGTTTACTTATATAGAAGAAGATAAGACATTATTTACTTGTGATGCATTTGGTTGTCACTTTGCAAATACTAATGCAGATGCTATTGAAAGCGAAGATTATTTAAAATCATCTAAACTTTACTATGATTGTATAGTTAAACCATTCGCTAAACATGTTGTTAGTGCAATAGAAAAAGTAGTTAATCTAAATATCGAATTCGATACAATATTAACTTCTCATGGCCCTATACTTTCTAAAGACCCTATGGGAGCTGTTAAGAGATACTTAGATTGGTCTAAGGAAGTGTTAAGCCATACTAACCAAGGTAAGGCTGCTATATTCTATTTATCAGCGTATACTAACACTTTATCTATGGCTAAAAAAATACAAGCTGGATTTGAATCTAAAGGTATAGATGTTACTTTATATGACTTAGAAAATATGTCATTACAAGAAATGCATGATGCTGTTGTTTGTTCAAGAGTAATATTATTAGGTTCTCCAACAATAAACAGAAGTATGGTAAAACCAATGTGGGATTTATTCTCTGTTATTGACCCGATGGCTAATCAAGGAAAGATTGCTGGTGTATTTGGTTCTTATGGTTGGAGTGGAGAAGGTATTACGATGGCAGAAAATATACTTAAATCAATGTCATTCAAAATGCCAATACCTACTTTAAAGAAGAAATTCTTCCCTAGTGAAGAAGTATTTAACGAATGTATAGATTTTGGTAGTGAATTCGCAGAATTAATTAAATAAATAAAAAAGTGTATTATACTAAATAGTATAATACACTTTTTTTAAACTCTTTGACTTTTAGTCTTTCGAACTTCTCTAAAAGAAAATTCCCCTCTGTCCAAGGCTTTTATAAATATCTCTGCCGAAGCTAAGTTAGTAGCTATTGGAACATGATACACATCACATAATCTTATAAGAGCTTGTATGTCTGGCTCATGAGCTTGTGCACTCAATGGATCTCTTAAGAAAATAACTAAATCTATATCTTGATTCACTATCAAAGCTCCAATTTGCTGATCTCCTCCTAATGGACCTGATGCTAATCTATTTATTTTCAGACTCGTTTCATCCATTATTCTTTTACCTGTAGTTCCTGTAGCATATAATCCATACTTTTCAAGTATGGCCTCATACCCTATACAGAATCCTACCATTGTGTTTTTCATTTCATCATGTGCTACTAACGCTATATTCATTTTCCCCTCCACAGTATACTAAAAGTTTATTTTCTTTCTTCTCATACATACATTTAAAACTAATCCTAAGTTAGCTAGTGATGTTAATAGTGAGCTACCTCCATAACTTACAAATGGAAGCGTTACTCCCGTTACAGGTATCAACGCTACTGTCATTCCTATATTTTGTATAATCTGATACGCAAACATACTCATAACGCCAATTACAATTAATGTTCCATAGAAATCTTTCGCTTCCCGTGCAATAGCAATCATTCTCATTAAAAACAATGCATACAGTATTATTATTACTGCCATTCCAAGTGCTCCTAATTCTTCACCTATAACTGCAAATATAAAGTCACTCTCTTGCACAGGTAAAAAACCTTCTTGATTTTGACTCCCTTGGTATAATCCTTTTCCAGTTGTTCCTCCAGATCCTATAGCAATCATTGATTGCATTACTTGATAGTTTCCTTTTAAAGTTGGGTCTTCAGGATTTAAAAAGGCTTCTATTCTATCTTTTTGATGTGGTGCCATTAGCATATACATAACAGGTAATGCTATTATTGCACCAATAACCACTCTTTTTATAAGCTTTATATCTAACCCTGCCGTAAATAGCATCCCTGCAATTATACAACTAAACACTATCGCTGTACCTAAGTCTGGTTGTGCAAACAGCAAACCTATAAAAGGTAGTGCATAAATCACTACAGGTATAATTTCTTTTAAGTTATTTAGTTTACCCTTTTTAGATTCTACTATCTTAGCATAACTTAAAATGAAAGTTAATTTAACTAGCTCTGAAGTTTGAAAATCTAAAGGCCCTAGATTTAACCAAGATCTAGCCCCTCCTCTTTCTGCTCCTATACCAGGTATTAAAACTATTGCTAATAGTATTAAACTTATAACATAAAGACCCTTGTAGTACTTACCCATAAAATTGTAATCAAATAATAGCATCACTATTATCATTCCAATTCCTAATCCAAACGCTAACATTTGTACATATATTTGCTTATAGATACCAGTTTCATTAGCATGTGTTGCACTACTTAAAATCAAAAGCCCGAATGCAAATATACTAAGTACTATAGTTATTAATTTCCAATCTAGTTGTTTTATTAATTTTAAAGTGGACTTATAATCGACCATCTTATCACCGTCTTTCTTACTACAAATTACAAAAACAAATAAAGAGGGATAAAATAACTCCCCCTTTATTTGTTTTTATATAGTTCTATCTTTTAAATTTCTAAGTGGTATATTAGCAACTAATGCAGATACCGGAATATCATCATTATCCCCTCTAGATTTAGACATTTTAATTTCTAATCCATCTTCTTCTATCTCTGCATAATTAGCTATAACTCTAAGAATATCGTTCTTTATCATATCTAATAATTGCGGAGAACAATCTACTCTATCATGTACTAAAACTAATTTTAGTCTTTCCTTTGCCACTGACTTACTAGTTTTAGGTTCGTTAGAAAAAACCTTAAATAAATCTAACATAGATCCCCCTCCTTACTATCTGGCCATACCAAACATTTTTTTTATCTTACTAAATATGTTACTATCAGTTTCTATATCTTCTATAGGAACCTCTTCTCCTAATATCCTTCTAGTTATGTTCTTGTATGCTTGTCCTGCTTGAGATTTAGCATCTAATATTGCAGGTTCTCCTTTGTTTGTAGATACGATAATACTCTCATCATCAGGAACCAGACCTAATAATTTTATAGCAAGTATTTCTATTATATCTTGCTTATCCATCATATCTCCACGCTTAACCATATCTTGTCTTATCCTATTTATAACTAGTTGTATATCTCTTATTTCATTAGCTTCTAAAAGTCCTATTATTCTATCTGCATCTCTAACAGCAGATACTTCTGGATTAGTAACAACTATAGCTCTATCTGCTCCTGCTATAGCATTCTTAAATCCTTGTTCTATTCCAGCTGGACAATCTATTAAAACATAATCAAAAGATTCTCTAAGCTTTCCACATAACTCTGACATTTGCTCTACACTTACAGCATTTTTATCTCTTGTTTGAGCCGCTGGAAGTAGATATAAATTTTCGAATCTTTTATCTTTTATTAATGCTTGTTTAAGTCTACAAGTACCTTCTACCACATCTACTATGTCGTAAACTATTCTATTTTCAAGACCCATAACCACGTCTAAGTTTCTAAGCCCGATATCTGCATCAACTATAACTGTTTTCTTATTTTCCAAGCTTAGCGCAGTTCCTAAGTTTGCAGCGGTAGTAGTTTTTCCAACTCCACCTTTACCTGATGTTATAACTATAACTTCGCTCATAACACTATCCCCCTATATTTCTTGTTTTATTTTATATTTTTGGGTAAGTAACTTTCTATTACCATCATGCCATCACTAACAAAAGCTATCTCTGGACCAGATTGTCTTTGATATTCATAACTATCATCATCTGGAGCTTCTGCAATATTATCTGCTATTTGTAGTACTTTAGGAGTTAAATAACTTGCAACAGCATAAGCATTTTCATTTCCATTTGCACCTGCATGTATAAATCCTTTCACACTGCCCATTACAATAACATTTCCATTTGCAACTACTCTAGCACCAGAGCTTACATCCCCCATAACAACCACATTTGAAGTAGAACTTACTTGTGAACCTGATTTCATATCAGTCATCACAATTACATCTCCATCAAATTCGATATTTTCTCCAGATCTCATATTGTTAACATACTTTGTGTTGAATCTATCATTATTTATCTTTATATATTCTTCTTCAATAAATTCAACATCAAATCTAGACAAAATATCTTCTTTAATCTCTATTATTTGTATATCTGTTAAAAACTCACAATTAATAGCGTAAATTTTAGCTCCATTAAAAAAACCAATTGATGATTCAATTCTTTCTATTATTCCTTGTTTTATCTCATCAAATGTTGCATTTTTTTTAATGTTTACAATTATCCCTCTTTTACTACCTTTAAACTCTACTAGCTGTGTAGAATCAAACTGATTTAAAGACATAACAACCTCCACAGTTATATATCAATATTATATATTCTGCAAAAAAACTTTGATTCCTCTATTTTTTCATTTGTGATGCAAAATTTATATTATCTTTTTTGTTTGCTGTTTCATTTTGAGTGTTTTTGTCAACCTCATTTTCAGCTTCTTCTCTTTCATTTTCTAAATCAAAATACGTACCAATTACTTCTTTTGTAATATACAGAGAGTTACCACCTGAGCTTCCCTGTGGAATCATCGTAACTACTGCTATTTGAGGATCTTCTGCTGGTGCAAAAGCAACACTCCATGCAAATGGTCTATATTCTGGTTTATATGCGTCTATTTTTTCATCAGTAATTTTAGGATTTAACTCTTTTATAGCTTTCCTTAGGAATGAAGCATTAAGTTTGTCATCTTTTGTATCTAACTTAACCTTAACTCCATCCTTTAATTGTTCTTCTAAATCAAGCCTTTCTTTTTCTGTTAAATCTTTATTATTTTTAAGTTCTTCTCTTATTTCTTTTTCTTTTTCTTTTGACAATTCATCTTCTCTTTTAGCTCTAAGTTCTGCTGCAAGTTTTCTAGCTTCTTCTAATGAAACTCCATATGAACCCATATGACTTTCTAAGTATTGAACCTCTTCTTTTGTTGGTATTTTACCACTTTTTTCTGCTGTACCTGTTTTGGCAGCTACAGTAACCGGTATCTTACTAAACATCGTTTTAGAAGAACTCATATTTGCCATTTGAACCATTCCTTGCTTTAGGTCAGCAAGTTTTTCAGGATCATTAAAGTTAGCCTTTTCTTTTTTATTTTCATCTATATCTACCGATTTATAATCACTAGATATAGTTCTATCAACAACAGATATCTCAACTAAATCTCCACCATTGGCTATTGTAGATACATATCTAACCATTTGAGCAGGAGTATTTGCAAGTTCTCCTTGTCCTATAGCTAAGTTGAATGTATCTGCATTAGTCCATCTAGAGAAATTAAGATGATTGTAGACTATCATATCTGCTAAAGGCTCTACTCTGTCTTCCTTTATTTTCATTTTACTAAGTCTATTTATAGCTTCTACTCTTCCTGGAATTGTTTCTTCATCAGCCCAACTAACTATTTCTTCAACTCTACGTTCAAATTCTTTAGGATCTTTTTCTTTAGTTATATCTGTAAAATCATTTGCCATATTTTTATTAAGATCATTTCTTAATAATGTTTTAGCTGTATCAAGCTTAGACTCTACCGTAGGAACTTTTCCTGCCTTTTCTCCAATTTCTAGGTCTAATCCTGTATTATCATCAAGTCCAAACTTTCTTGCATACTCTAATACATCATTTGGACCTAATTTCACACTAGGATCAGGTCCACCACCCCAGTTTTTTCCAGATGCAATTGTTGCAAAATATATATTACAAGACTCTTGTATTGCCTTATATAAATCAGTATAACCATGAGTACGCCTAGATTTATGCCATATTAAATCAGCAAAAGGTCTTCCTGTTTTATTTTTATTTAACCATATAACACCTGGGTCGTTTATTCCATACTTAGGGCTTAGTCCATTATCTATAGCTGCCATACCTGTTATCATTTTAAATGTAGATCCAGGCTGAACACTAGCTGTTGTTGCTAAATTTATCAATGGATTTGGTGATAGAACATCATTTGGATTATATGGTCTAAGATCATCGTAATCCTTAGAAGATATACCATTTACAAATAAGTTCGGATCAAAATCCGGATTACTTGCCATAGCTAATACATCACCAGTTTTAGGATCTACAGCTATAACTGCTCCTGATTTTGCATTTGGTGAATCACCAGTGAAACTCCTATCTCCATACTTACTTCTATAAGTTCCACCTCTACTCATTGTTTTTAATATATCATCTAATAGCTTTTCTGTTTTCATTTGGAAATCTTTATCTATACTTAAATATATCGTATCTCCAGACACTGGTTCTTGAACTTCTAATTTCTTAGTTATTCTACCTAATGCATCTACTTGAACTTTTTGATATCCATCTTGTCCTTTTAATTGTTCTTCATATGTTTTTTCTATTCCAGATACACCTATTGTATCTCCCTTAGAATACTTTTTACCTTCTGTTCTTTCAAAGTATTTACTTTCTTCACTTGAAGGAATTTTCCCCATATGACCTAGTATATGAGATGCTGTAGATCCATCAGGATAATATCTTACAGGTTCCATTGCTACAGATACACCCGGCAACTCCATTGCACTCTCTTCAAGTTGAGCCATTGTACTTTGGCTAACATCTTTTGCTATTGTCATAGGTTTATACCTAGAATATCCTTGAGATTTAATAAGATCTCTTACCACCATTATTTTTCTAGCATCTTCATTACTTAGTTTATTATCTATTTCATAATATTTTCTAAGTTCACTAAATGCATTTTTAGCACTTGTTTTAGAATTACTTATTTTATAGCTAGCCAGCCAGTCTTCTTTATTTTTTTCTTCAGTAAACATCATTTTGCTAACTAATATAGGTGGATATATAGAATTTTCATTTAATTTTTTTTGAATTTTACTTGGTTCTAATTTTCTATCTTCTTCTTCTAATTTACCTTCTGATATAGCTTTATCAACTAAATAATAAAAACTTTCTTCTGCGTTCATTTCCTGAGGAATACCATTTTCCATTTTGTATTCTCTTATATTTTTATCAAAAGTGTAATAGTATTTTCCATTACTCATATATATTGGAAATTCATCTATATACTCTTCTTTATTCTTTTCTAACAAATTAATAAGCTTTAAGCTTATCTCATTTGCCATAGTTTTATTATTAGAGTCCTTTTTATTTATACCATCACCTGATACTTGAACTGTAAATAGATTTGTATTTCCTGCTAAAACTCTTCCATATCTATCTTTTATTTCACCTCTTGGAGCTTTTATTGGTAACTCTTTATATGTTTTATTTTCCGCTAACTCTGTATAATGCTCATATTTAAATGTAGTCATATATACAATTTTTAATAAAATAACAACAAGAGCTATCAATATTATATTTCTAATTATAGAGAGTCTATCAGTTTTTTTATTTTCTTCCATGTAATCACCAACTAATCTTCTTTAAGTTTTAAAATGGAGTTTTTAGTTATACTATATAGAATAACACTTACAACACCATTAACTAATGGAATTGTTAAAACTCCTTTTAGCACTAGATTTATTATTCCATAACTATTATATACCAAGCTAACCGAAGCTATATTTACCATTGAATCAAATAAACTAGTAATAAGTACTAGTGCAAATATAGTAATTCTACTTTCTTTGTATATTTTGTATCTTAGATGGCTAATTCCATATGATATTGAGAATAAAATTAAAGCATTAACCCCAAATATCCCCCCTATAGCCATATCTTTTACAAGACCTACTATAGCTCCTATTATACTTACCTCTAACTCATCAGTATATAAAGCTATAACAGTCATATATATTAATACTAAGTTAAAAGTAATACCAAATATATCTATATAATTTACAATGCTATTTTCTATACCAACTAAAAATATACCTATAAGACAAAGTAACACATTTTTCATAGTATCATAGTCCCCTTTATCCTATATTTCTCGGCTCAATGATAATAACATCATTTACATTTTTAAAATCAACGTATGGTTTTACAATTATAGATTTTACAGATTTATCTTTATCATCTATAACCTTATCAACCTCACCTATTGGTATTCCTTCAGGATATACTCCAAGTCCTGATGTTGTAACCACATCTCCTGGTAATACTTCATATGATGTATCAAACATATATCCATACAAATAACCACCATCTTTATAGTTTTCTTTATCTTCTATTGTTGAGTTTTGAGTTATTACACCTTTAAAATTAGAGTCCTTTAATAGTTTAAAACTTACAGATGACTTACTGTCTAATAAAGATATTGCCTTACTGTAATTATCCGAAACTTCGTAGACCATACCTACAAGCCCATTTCCATTCATTACAATACTATCTTTCTTAACACCCTGCTTTTTACCTGCACCTATAACAAAGCTATCGTACCAATTGCCATCATTTTTCCCTACAACACTAGCTGAAATTTTATTAGCTTTATATTTTTCATCTATAAAATTCAATGATTTTTTTAAGCTTTCTAATGATTCTTTTTCATCTAATTTACTGTTTATTCCTATTAGTTCTTCTTTTAACTTTTCATTTTCTTTTTTTAATTTCTCAACTTCTTTAGATGTGGTTTTATAATTTAAAATACCACTAGCTTTATCTTGTAAAAAAGTAAAACCTTTATTAAAATTTGACTCTATAGCCGCTACACCATCTAAGATTAACCCTGGGCCTATTGGATTTTTACCTGAATATCGTCCTATAGATATTCCTACAATTCCAATTAAAGTGATAGCAACTAAACCTGTTGCTATCACTTTTATGTTAATCTTCTTCTTTTCATTTTTATTATTATTAAATTTCAAGAAAATCACCAACTTTTATTTACTTTCTTCTCATCATTAACACTTTTTCAAATATTTCTTGATCTTCTACCGATTTACCTGTTCCTAAAGCAACGCAATCTAATGGATTTTCAGCTATTTGAACCGGCATTCCAGTTTCTTGTTTAACTAACTTGTCTAACCCTCTAAGAAGCGCTCCTCCTCCAGTTAACATAATTCCATTTTCCATTATGTCTGATGCTAACTCTGGTGGAGTTTTTTCTAAAGTTGATTTTATTGCATCTACTATTGATGTTATAGGCTCTCTTAAAGCTTCTCTTACTTCTGTAGAGCTTATTTCTATAGTTTTTGGAAGTCCAGATATTAAATCTCTTCCTCTTATTTGCATATTACTTTCTTGATCGTCTTTAAATGTAGATCCTATATTTATCTTTACATCTTCTGCTGTTCTTTCACCTATCATTAGGTTGTATTCTTTTTTAACATAGCTTACTATAGATTCGTCAAACTCGTCTCCACCGATTCTTATAGATTTAGCTGTTACTATACCACCTAAAGATATTATAGCTATTTCAGTAGTCCCTCCACCGATATCTACAACCATATTTCCTTCTGGTTCTTCTACTCTAAGACCAGCTCCTATAGCTGCTGCCATTGGTTCTTCTATAAGGTAAGCATCTCTAGCTCCTGCTGCTCTCGCTGCTTCTTCTATTGCTCTCTTTTCTACTTCAGTAACTCCGTACGGTACACATATCGCTATTCTTGGGCTAACTACACCTTTTTTAGCAGCCGCCTTTTGTATAAAGTATCTAAGCATAGATTCTGTAACATCAAAATCTGCTATAACTCCATCCTTCATAGGTCTTATTGCAACTATATTTCCAGGAGTTCTACCTATCATCTTTTTAGCTTCTTCTCCTACAGCTAAAACTTCCTTACTATCATCTCTTATTGCCACTACTGATGGTTCTCTTACTACTATACCTTGTCCTTTTATGTAAACTAAAGTATTAGCTGTACCTAAGTCTATCCCCATATCTTTAGTCATTTTTTTAAATCCGAACATAGACATAAATCCTTGTTTCTCTTTTTTCTCTTTTTTTTCCTTAGCCATTTTTTTGCTCCTTCCTGCTATATAAATCAAATTACCATATTTTCTTTGAAGCTATAATACAATCCATCTCCAATAATAATGTGATCAATTACATCTATACCTATTATTTCTCCACATTTTATAAGTCTAGACGTAATATTTTTATCCTCTTTGGAAGGTTCTATGCTTCCTGAAGGATGATTATGCAGTAGTATAATTTTATTAGAACTTCTTCTAATTGCCTCTCTAAAAACTTCTCTTGGATGAACTAGTGAAGAATTCAATGTTCCAATCGATACTTCTACATCACATATTATTTCATTTTTCGTATTTAGTAAAACCACCTTAAAAACTTCTTTTTTTAAATACCTTAAACTATCCATATAATACTTATATATATCCCATGGATTTTTAACTTTGTAATTGTTAGGCTTTTCGCTAGCAACTCTTACTCCAAGTTCTAATGCTGCTTTTACTTGAGTAGCTTTTGATAATCCTATTCCGTCTATTTCGCACAATTCTTCTATAGTTATATCTTGTAGATATCTAATTCCTTGTAAGTCTTTGTTTATAATATAATTAGCTAGTTCAATTGCGTTTTTATTTTTAGTGCCTGTTCTAAGAAGTATTGCTAATAATTCAGCATTTGATAAGCTCTTTTCTCCTTGTTCAAGCATTTTCTCTCTTGGTCTTTCTCTTAATGCCATTTGCTTTAACGTTAAGTTTGCATTAAAAGTCATATTACGCTAGATCACCCTCCATAAAAAAGATTTATACTAAAATGTTCTTTTAAGATATCACTTAGTCTTGATATAGGTAATCCTACTATATTAAAGTAATCTCCCTGTATCTCCTCTACTAATAAAGCTCCATATCCTTGTATTCCATAACTTCCTGCTTTATCAAGTGATTCATTAGTCTGTATATAATCTTTTATGTCCTCCTCAGATAAATCCTTAAACTTTACATTGCTAACTACATAGTCAATAATTTTCTTATTACCTTTAAGATTTATTAAACTAATACCTGTTATAACTTGATGAACTCTATTTGATAGATTCTTCAACATATAACAAGCTTCACTTTCATCTTTAGGCTTTCCTAATATCATGTCATCTAATACCACTATAGTATCTGCACCAATAACTAAACTGTCTTCATGCTTTAAAGCTACATCCATACACTTTTCAAAAGCCAATCTCATTACTGCTTGTTCTGGAGATTCATCTTCTGATATGTACTCTTCTACGTCACTTTTTACTATACTAAATTCAAGTTTGGTATTTTCTAGAATTTCTTTTCTTCTAGGTGATGATGATGCTAAGATAATGTCCATTTATTCACCTCATTACGTACTTCGAATTTGTACTTATTTAGTCTATCATTATATTGTAAAAATTTCAATACAAATGTCGAACGATTTAGTTACACTTTAGTTACAGTATTTTCTTTTTTGTCAACTATATATTTGTTGTATTTTTTTATTTACTTTAGAGGATTTAAAATACAAATTTAACTTTTAGTATATTTTTAGTTTATTGATATTAATTTTACTTTTATTCAAAAAGAAAAGGTATGGAACAATCCATACCTTTATCATATCCATATTATATTGTTTTAATAGCTTTTTTCGGACATTTTTCCAAGCATAAATGACAACCCACGCATTTTTTTTCATCTACTCTGTGCTTTTGTTTTAATTCGCCTTCTATAGCATCAAACTTGCAGTGTTTTTTGCAAATAGTACATCCTATGCAAAGTTCCTCATCTATTGTAACTTTTTTCTTTTTGCTAAAGTCACCTTTAATTACTTTTGTTGGACACTTTCTTACACAAGCCATACATTCAACACATTTATCATAATTTATTTTTGCGATTTTATTTTCAAACTCTATCGCATCAAAAGGACAAGCTTTAACACATATTCCACAACCTATACATCCTACAGAGCATTTTTCTTTAACACTTTTCCCAAACTCTGTGCTACTACACTCTACAACTACTTCTTTCTTTGCTGGTTTTTTACCTATTATGTTTTTAGGGCAAACTTCCATACATTTGCCACACATAACACATTTTTCTTCATCTACAATTGCTACTCCATCTAATATATATATTGCTTCAAATTTACAATAATCTCTACAAGTACCTAATCCTAAGCAACCAAATTTACACTCTTTAGCTCCTGAATTTAAAACATTTGCTGCTCTACAATCAGACATACCTTCATATTCATACTTATCTTTAGCACTTTGGCAATTACCTTTACATAAAACTTTTGCTACTTGTCTATCCCCACTCTCAGCTGCCATTCCCATTATTTCACCAATTTTATTAGAGCAATCATCTCCACCTACTGGACATGCATTTATTTGTGCCTTACCTTCTACAATTGCATTAGCAAGTCCTCCACATCCAGGAAATCCACAACCTCCACAGTTTGCACCAGGAAGCACTTCAAGTATTTTTTCAACTCTTTCATCTACTTCAACGGCAAACTTTTTGGATGCATAGGCAAGGACTGCCCCAAATATTAAACCTAATATTCCTAAAACTAAAATTGAACTAACTATAGCCACTACTCACACCCCCTACTTATAGCGTTATAAGACCTGAGAAGCCTAAGAACGCTATAGACATTAAACTTGCTGCTATTAATGTTATAGGGAAACCTTTAAACGCCTCTGGTATATCTGCTAATTCTAATCTTTCTCTTATTCCCGCAAATAGTACTATCGCTAATGTAAATCCTACACCTGCTCCAAACCCATTCACTATTGTTTCTACTAAATTGTATCCTTTATCTATATTAACTAAAGCTATACCTAATACCGCACAGTTTGTTGTTATAAGAGGTAAGAATACACCTAGCGCTTGATATAAAGAAGGACTCATCTTTTGAATAACCATCTCAACAAATTGAACAATTGATGCAATTACAAGTATAAATGCTATTGTTTGTAAAAACTGATTACCTGTAGTTTCTAATAACATTTGAATAAAATATGTTATTATTGATGCTAACGTTAAAACAAACGTTACTGCAACACCCATTCCAATTGCAGTATCTACTTTCTTAGAAACCCCTAGAAATGGACATATACCTAAAAATTGCGAAGTTATAACATTATTTACTAATACAACACTTAAAAATAATAATATCAAATTCATCTATTCTCACCCCCTAAGCTTTCTTGCTTCTTAATTTATTGAATCCTGCTAAAAGGAATCCTAGTGTTAAGAATGCACCTGGAGGAAGTATAAATAATAGTATTGGTTGGAAAGATGCTCCAAATAAACTTAATCCAAACAAGCTTCCATTTCCTAATAACTCTCTCACGCAACCTAGTAATGTAAGAGCCAATGTAAATCCAAGTCCCATACCTACTCCATCTACTGCTGATTCAACTGCTCCATTTTTAGATGCAAAACTCTCAGCTCTTGCTAGTATTAAGCAGTTAACAACTATTAGAGGTATAAATAGCCCTAGCGCAGCATCAAGTGCTGGCACATAGGCCTTTAAAAGCATTCCCACAATCGTAACAAAAGTAGCTATTACAACTATAAATGCAGGAATTCTTATTTTATCTGGTATTAATTTTCTTATCAGTGATATAACTATATTTGAACAAATCAGAACTATTGTAGTAGAAAGACCCATTCCTAATCCATTTATAGCTGATGTAGTGACAGCCAATGTTGGACACATACCTATAACTTGGACAAACGCTGGATTTTCATCTATTAGCCCATTTTTTAATATTTTAGCTAACTTCATAACCTGCCCCTCCTATTTATTTAAAGAACTATTATATACTTCTATTGCCGCATTTACACCATTTGTTACTGCTTTAGATGTAATAGTAGCTCCTGATATTGCTTGTATCTCATTTTCTGCTGATGCATTTCCTTTTACCACATTTAATTCATTCGTAGCAGGCTTTCCTTTGAATTGATCGTTAAATTTAGGTTCTGAAGCTTTACTACCAAGACCTGGTGTTTCTGACATGCTTCCAATATTCGTACCTGTTACTACACCATCTTTAGATATTCCAACTATTAGCTCTATTTTTCCGCCATATCCTTTAGGTAAAGTCTTTATTGTGTAACCTACTACTTCACTTCCATTTTTACCTTCGTATACTTCTGATACTATACCGTCTTCTAAACTTTCTACGTTAGAGAATACACTACTATCCATTTGAGTAAATTCAGTTGCCTCTGGTAATACTACTTTTCTTGATTCATTATTTGCTTGAATATTTCTTTGTTCTATAATAGGGGCTGTTACTTGATTTGTAAGACCTAATGCTAAAGCTGCTACTGCACATATAGTAAATAATATAGCGCCTAGTTTTGCTATGTTATTCATTATTTAGCCACCTCCCCAAACACTCTATTATTAATATATTTATCTATAAGAGGAGTTACAACATTAACTAGTAATATTGAATAAGACACTCCTTCTGGATATCCTCCGTACATTCTAATAACTGTTGCTATTACTCCTGCTAATACAGCATATATAATCTGACCTTTTATCGTCATAGGTGATGTTGTGTAGTCTGTAAGCATAAAGAATGCACCTATTATAAGTCCTCCTGCCATAACTTGATATATAGCAAAATTAAAATCAAATCCACCTAGTATAAATGTAAGTATAAATACAGTACCTATATAACATACTGGAATAACATAGTTAATTACACCTTTATAGATTAAATATAATCCACCTAGTAATATTAATATTGCAGATGTTTCGCCTATACACCCACCAATATTTCCTATAATCATATCAGTTAGACTTATACCACTTTGTGTAAGCTCTGTAACTCCAGTAGCTCCATTTTTCAATATGCTTAACGGAGTTGCAGTTGTATATGCATCTATATTTCCAGAACTAACCCAGTTTATTCCCGTCTTTGTCCATGCTGTCATAGCAACTGGAAATGATGCTAGTAAAAATGCTCTTGCTGCAAGTGCTGGGTTAACAAAATTATTCCCTATTCCTCCAAACACCATTTTTACCACTATTATTGCAAATGCTGCACCTAATAAGCACATCCACCAAGGAAGTGATGCCGGTACATTAAACGCTAACAATAAACCTGTTACTACAGCTGAGAAATCCCCTATTGTACTTTCTTGTTTTGATATTTTTTGATATAAAAACTCTGATCCTACAGCTCCAGCTATACAAAAGAATATTACATTTGCTGCACTTAATCTAAAGAAATACAATGCGGCTAACGTAGCTGGAAGAAGTGCTATAATTACTTGTTTCATTATGTATGATGTATCTTTACTACTTCTCACATGAGGAGAGGATGATACTATTAATTTATTTTCCATCATTTTTCCCCCTAACTTACCTTATTTATTAGCTGATTCTTTTCTTCTTTTTGCAATTATTTCTCTCTTTGCATTTCTGCATGATTGAAGTAATGGTCTTCTTGCTGGACATACAAATGAACAAGATCCACATTCTATACAATCCAACGCTCTATATTTTTCTGCGTTTTCAAAATCATTTTTTAATGCATATGCACTTATATATAACGGTTCTAAAAATGCTGGACATACATCTACACATTTTCCACATCTTATACAGTTTTGAGGCTTTGGTGTACGAGATTCTTCCTCATCTAAACATAGTATCCCTGATGTACCTTTATTAGTCGGTATGTCTATTGTATACTGAGCAATCCCCATCATAGGCCCACCCATTATTACTTTACCTAGTTTTTTATCTTCTTTAAATCCGCCACATTGATCTATAATTTCGGATACCAATGTCCCAACTTTTGTTATTAAATTTTTAGGTTCTCTAATGCAACTTCCTGTTACTGTTGTTATCCTTTCTATTAACGGCATACCTGTTTTTATAGTTTTAGATATTTGAGCAGCTGTACCTACATTACTTACAACTGCACCTACATCCATTGGTAGTCCTCCAGATGGAACTTCCCTTTTTGTACAAGCATAAATAAGTTGTTTTTCTGCTCCTTGTGGATACTTAACTTCTAACGGTACTACTTCTATGTCATTATATTTTTGAGATTCTTTTTTGATTGATTCTAATGCATCAGGTTTGTTTACTTCTATTCCTATGTATCCCTTTGTTACATTCAACGCTTTCATAAGAACTTTTAATCCATACACTACATCTTTTGGATTTTCTAGCATTAATCTATGGTCTGCTGTAAGATATGGTTCGCATTCTGCTCCATTTAAGATTACTACGTCTATTTCTTTATCTGGTGGAGGTGATATTTTAATATGTGTTGGGAATGTAGCTCCACCCATTCCTACAATACCAGCTTCTTTTATAAAAGATACTATGTCCTCTCTAGATAAACTATCTAATTCGCCTTTAGGTGTAACACTTTCGTGTTTTTCCTCCATAAAATCGTTTTCAACGACAATACAAAGACCTCTTCCCCCAGCTAGTTCATGCTCTTGTATCCCGATTACTTTACCTGATACTGAAGAGTGTACATTACATGAAACAAAGCCTTGTTGCTCCCCTATTTTTTGTCCTAGTTTTACTCTTTCTCCTACTTCAACAATTGGTTTTGCTGGTGCACCTATGTGCTGCTGTAATGGTATGTATACTACTTTAGGATTTTCAGCTTTTTCAAGAGTTTTTTTATCAGAGTACTCTTTTTTATATAGAGGATGTATACCTCCCTTAAAAGTTAAGAGTTTCATTCCTAATACCCCCTTATACTAAAACTACACATTATTTATTAAACTTTAATATAAGTATACTATATAAAATGTTAATTTTTAACATTTGTTAAAAAAATATCTTTATTTTTGAATATTTTATTTATTTCATTTTTTCACAAAAAAGAAGGTTGTAGAACCTACAACCTTCTAAGCCTTCTTCATTGAATTTATAAACTCTAAATATCCCTGCATACTTGATAAAAACAAGCCTTCACTAACATAAAATCGTTGTTCATTAGCAGCCTTTGATGCTTCATCAATCTTAGAATCAACATCCTTAGCGTATTTTATAAGATTTTCCTTAAATCCTTTCATTTCAGAATAATCTATTTTATTAGCTTGAGATTCTAATTCATTAATAATTGTCTTTCTAGTTGTTAAAATTTTATTATATTCATTTAAATCTGGATTTTCTTGAGATTTTGCCCAAAACTCAGATTCTTCTTTTAAATTTGCTATCAAGCTATTTAGTTCCTTAGATATATCATTTACATATGAATATTTATTTGTATACTCAAGTGAAAGTACAGGTATCTTAACTTGAGATAAAAATGCATCTGGGTATAAAACTCTTATTTCTTCTAAATGATTTCTTGCCATTTCTTTGTCAAAACTTCCATAAGTTTGAACCTTACTTGCCCCATCTATTACAACAACCGAAAATGGAATTTTATTTTCTTCTAATGAGGATTTTACTTTATTTAAATCACTTTTATTTTGAACTGATGCCACTTGTACCGAGTACATATCCCACCCATCAATTATTGCTGTATTAACACCTTCTTCTTTCTTATCTTTATTTTCCTCAGTATTGCTATCTTCTTTTTGTAACTTGTCTACTTCATCGCTAACATCATTGTAGTCAAACTCTTCTACCTTATCTTTACCTGGTATTAGTTTTTTCACATTATCCCCTATATTAAAAGCTGAAACTTTTTTAGTAATACTAGTAAATATTGTACTATCCTTAAGTTTTAGATATCCATAACCACCTATCATACATATACTTACTACTACTACTATTATCTTCCATTCATTTCTCTTTCTTCTTTTATTGAATCCTCTGTAAATCGTCTTTCTCCTATTCATTAGTTTGTCCCCCTTAAAACTATTATTAATAATTTATATTTCTAGGTTGTACATTTTATGAATAAAAAATAAAAAAACATACTAAAATTTTTAGTATGCTCCTATAAAATTTAAATTTTTATTTTTGCTATTATAGGGTAATGATCTGACATATTTTCTATTAATACTTCATAATCTATTACCTCTATCCCATCAGATATAAAAATATAATCTATTCTGTCTAGTCCAACAGGAAAAGTTAATACATTTGATTTATTTAATAATTTTGAAGCATCCTTTAATACACTTTCATCAATTTCAATATTTCCTTCATTGAAATCTCCTACAACCACATATGGTTCATTTCCTAGACTTTTAATGAACTCCATTAATTCTTTTATTTGTATTTCTCTTTCTTCTTCTCCTACACCTAAGTGAACATTAATAATATTTAATTTTTTACCATTTATCTTAACTACAGTATGAAGAACACCTCTTTGCTCTCTTCCACTACTTAAATATATATGATTCTCACTTTTAATTGGATACTTAGAATATGTTACAAGACCATAATTAAATCCTAAATCCACAACATTAGCACCAAAATGAGAGTACATCTTAAGTTCTTCTTTAAAGCTACTTACTTGGAATCCAGCTTTTGCTGATTCATTAACCTCTTGCAAACATATTATGTCAGCATCACAAATACGTAAAAAATCAATAATATCAAATAATGTTGGAAACATATCTTTATTAAGTCCGCTATGTATATTATAACTAACTATCTTTATTTCTTTCTTTTGAGGGAAGAAGTTAATTTCTATATTATAAGTTACACTAATAACAATTATTATAATTATTAGTGTTATTAATTTCCTAATACGTATTTTAATCAACTCCTCTTCTTTTATTTTATAGTATATGCTAATTTTAAAATTAAAGACGCGATAATCGCGCCTTTAATATAATCTATTTTTTTGTGTTTTTAGATATTTTCTCTTTCATTATATAATTAATTACTTTTTTTCTGATATCCTCTGCACCTTCTTCATCTTCAACCTTGATGTCTAGAAGCCTGGCAATAGATTTCATATCATTCCTAGTTTTTGATTTATAACTTTCAATCAAATCCCCTTTTATTTTTTCAGGCTCTAAGAAATATTCTTCATTTCCTCTATTGTATTGAAAATACTTTCTAGTATATCCTTCTCTATTCGAGTATATATGATTACAAACTTTTCTTAATATTTGATTGTATGAGTTTTTCATATTAACGTTTAACCCCAGATGTTTTGCAAACTTAACTAATTCATTTTTAGATTTAAAAGTTTCTTCACTTCTTATTACTTTAGATATGGATGATATATTTTTTTGATATGAACCTTTTATTAGCACCCTTGAATAAATTTTATTAACACCTATACCTTGATTAATTTTTTTAATATTTTCATTTATAACTTTATCTACATTGCCTTCAAAGTATTTTTTTACTCCCTTTTGGGATGCATAATTATCAAGTTCTTTTTGGGCCATATCTAGTATTATTTTTCTTAAATCTTCCTTACATATTCTTTCATCCATGATACTCCCCCCTTGGTTATTTATATTATATTCAATTTTTTTTTAAAAGGTGAGTTCACTTCTTGGACAATTTTCATAATATAGTCTTATATACTTATTTTTTTTAGTTACTTTAAATTTTATAAAGAATTTAATGTATATATTGGTTGAGTATGGACATACTATTATTGTAAAATCAAACATACTCAATCTCCCCCATTTAGACTTCTATTTATTTTCCCCCAATAGAAGTCTTTTTTTTATAAAAATTCATCTTATTTATTTTATATAAAAAGACTAGCAATTAAGCTAGTCTTTTTACTCTATTCCATTTAATTTAAAATCTAATTCTTCTATTATTGATTTAAGTTCATTAATATCTACACTGTCATCTATTTCAACAATTGCATATTTATCTTCTAAACTTATTTCTTTTACATTTATACCTTGAATATCTTCTGTAAGTGCTGTTTTAAGGTGATTCACACAATGATTACAGCTCATACCGTCTATTAGAAGTTTTTTTTGCATACTATAACCTCCTTGCTTATACTTATATGGTGCGGAAAGCGGGACTTGAACCCGCACGAGATTATTCTCGCTACCCCCTCAAGATAGTGCGTCTGCCTATTCCGCCATTTCCGCATATTCACTTACCTAATATAAGGATATTCAAATATATATACTTAGTCAACAATTTTATAATTAAAGACACCTTTCTAGGTGCCTTTAATTTATTTATTCAGCTTAATTTTCAAGTTAGAGATACCCTCATATACATCAAAGTCATTCGGCTTTATAGTTCCTTCAAGTCTTTTATTTGTAACTATATAATCATCTCTAATCAATAAACTCATAAATAGCACATTATCATTTATATATTTTTGTATTGAATTATATATATCTTCTATTTGATTAGGATTGCTTGTACTTAAAAGTGACGTTATATAGTTATTTAATTTTTCATCACTATATCCGCAATTTTGTATTATACTTATTGCATCAGGAATACTAGATAATTCCCATCCTATTAATGCTAAGTCATAATCTTTAGATTCTATTGCCTTATCCATTTCATCACTTGAAAGTTCATTTACTGTAGTGTCTATACCTATAGATTCTAATTCTAAACCAATTAAATATGCTGATTTTAATCTTTCACTATTTTCTTTGTTTACAATAATTTTTAGATTTAAATTAGCTATCATTTCTTTTACACTTTTTTGTTGTTCCTGTTCCTTATTTGAACTTGATTCATTTTTATTCTCTTGAGATTTTAAATCACTTTTATTTTCTATTCTTGTATTCTCTTGATCTGTTATAGGTTTAACTTTTTCTAAATATTTTTTTGCATTATCTTTATTATATTTTATAGACTTAACATCATTATTGTAATATTTAGATTTAGAGTTTAACGGAAAATTAACTAAAGTTGCATCTCCCATATATCCTTCGTCTAGAATCTTATTTTTATCTATACTGGCCGCAATTGCTTTTCTAAAATTAGTATCTTTTAAGAATGGATTATCATAGTTAAAAATTATACTTTCATATTCCCTTCCTTCATACGTTGTGATCTTAAATTCATTTTGATAAAACTTACTAAGGTCATGCAATGATACATTAGCTATATCACTTCTAAGAGCTATTACCATAGAAACTTGAGCTTCTTCATCTGGTACTATCTCTACCTTTATTCCTTTAGCATTAGTTTCTATTTTTCCATAATACTCATTATTTACACTTAAAACCATACCTTTTCTATCTTCATAATCCTCAATTTTATATGGACCATTTCCAACCAAATTATTTTTTAAATTATTTATATTTTGACTATCCATAGATTTTAAATTTTGCTCAGATACAATTGGAAATATTAAAGTATCTATTGAAAACGGATATATTGCTTTGAAATTAATAGTAAACTGCTTATCGCTTTGTATTGAAACAGAAGATATATTTTGAGTTAAAAAATTATATGGACTTTCTGGATTTCTCTGTATTAAATCTATCGTAAACTTTACATCATTTGACGTTACACTTGTTCCATCATGCCATTTTGCATCTTTTAATTTAATATCAACACTCATTCCATTTTGAGCTATTCCGTACTCCTCTACTAATTGAGGCACTACATTATAATTTTGATCTATTGTAAATAAACCATCATATATTAAATTCATTATATATCCTACTGACTTATCGTTGTTCACTATTGGATTTAAAGTCTTTGGTTTTACCATTGTCAAGTTAACATACTCTGAACTTATTGTATTAGTTGTGTTAGCCGTCTTATCTTCTTTTTTTGTTACCTTTTCATCTTCAGCACTACACCCAACTACTGTTATTGCCATTATCAGAGCAATAGCTAATAATTTTATTTTCCTCATTAGTTTTTTCCTTCCTTGTTGTATATCTTCTTGTACATAGTATAGTTTTTATTAACTTTTTTTACATAGTTTGAGGTTTCCTTAAACGGTATATTATGTAATTGTTCTCCATCTTTACTATATACTTTATTACCTAACCATTTATTCACATTACCTGATCCACCATTATATGCAGCTATAACTAAATCAAGCTCTCCAAACTCTTTAAATAATTTATTTAGATACCAACAACCAATTTTAATGTTGGTTTCTGGTTCAAAAATATCTATTTCCCCCAATTGCAACTCTTCTATTGCCCAATCCTTTGTTATGTCACTTATTTGCATTAATCCCTTCGCACCCTTGTGAGAGATTGCATTTGGTCTAAATTTACTTTCCGCTTTCATTACACTATACACTAAGTACTCATCTAGATTATACTCTTGTGCATACTTTATAACATACTCAGAGTACTTTTTAGGATACATAAATTTATATACATTATTTTTACCAAAAACAAATGTACCAAATAGGATTATGATAATAGCTAAAATTATAACTTGCTTTTTCTTAACCACACCAATTCTCCTTTATAAATAATATAAGCTTTTCTGCTTCTTTTTTTAATTCTTCCTTAGAACCTGAATTATTAATAATATAATTACCATATCTAGATTTTTCATCTTGACTCATTTGAGATTTAATTCTACTTATCGCTGCTTCTTTTGTGCAATTATCTCTTTTTTGTATTCTATCAATTTGAGTCTCTTCATTACAAGTTATGACAATTAACTTATTTATAATTTCTAGATATCCACCTTCAACTAATAAGGCTCCATCTATTATTACAGCTTCTTTTTTTTGTAACTCTATTTCTTTAATTTTTTCTTTAATTTTTTCTTTAATTTTAGGATGAGTTAGACTGTTTAAAAGTATTAGTTTTTCATCGTCATTAAAAACTATATTCCCTAATGCTTTTCTATTTAAACTTCCATCATGATTTTTTATACTATCTCCAAAATTCATAAATACAAGTTGTAACAATTCTTTATCTTCAAATATTTGTCTAGATATTATATCTGCATCAATAATATCAAATTTATTACTTAATATATTTGAAAGACTACTCTTTCCACACCCTATATTTCCTGTTAGCCCCAGTATTAACATAATATCACCTACTTTGTTTCATACCATGAGTTACCTATATTTAAGTCAACATCTAAGTTCACATCCATAGTAACTGCATTTTCCATTTCATCAATTACAATCTTTTTAACTAAATCTATCTCATCTTCAACAGCTTCAACTATAAGTTCATCGTGTACTTGAAGAATAAGTTTAGATTTAAGATTTTTTTCTTCTAATTTTTTATATACATTTACCATAGCAATTTTTATTATATCAGCTGCACTTCCTTGAATTGGCGCATTCATAGCAGCTCTTTTACCAGCATTTCTCATCATAAAATTGCTTGAGTTTATTTCAGGTATATATCTTCTTCTATTAAGTATCGTAGTTACATAACCATTTTGAGTAGCACCTTCTATTACTTCATCCATAAATAGCTTAATATTACTATACTTATTAAAATAATTTTCTATATATTCTTTTGCTTGCTTAACAGGTATATGTAAGTCTTCAGATAATCCAAAGTCACTTTTCCCATATACTATACCAAAGTTTACCGCCTTAGCATCACTTCTTTGTTTACTAGTTACATCATTCATTGAGACTTCAAAAACTTGAGATGCAGTCTTAGTATGTATATCCTCATTATTTTCAAAAGCTTCTATCATAGTTTCATCTTGGCTCATATGAGCAAGTACTCTAAGCTCTACTTGTGAATAATCTGCATCCACTAGTCTACAGTTTTCATCTGATATAAATACTTTTCTAATGTTTCTACCCATCTCTAGTTTAACAGGTATATTTTGTAAATTAGGTTCTGTCGAAGATATTCTACCTGTTGTTGTTATCGTTTGGTTAAATGAAGAATGTATTCTATTACTAATTGGGTTAATTATTGCTAATAAACCTTCTACATATGTTGAATTTAATTTAACTATTTGTCTGTATTCTGTGATTTTATCAATTATAGGACTCTGATCTCTTAGTTTATCTAACACTTCTGCATTAGTTGAGTAACCAGTCTTAGTCTTTTTTATTACTGGTAGTTGTAATTTTTCAAATAGTATAACACCTAATTGTTTGGGTGAATTTATGTTAAATTCTTCTCCTGCCATTTCATATATTTCTTCTTCTAATGACTTTATCTTATTTTTGAATTCAGTACCAAGTTCATATAGTTTATCTTTGTCTACCTTTATACCATCAAACTCCATTTCACCTAATACTTCTACTAAAGGCATTTCTATATGGTAGAATAATCCATCCATATCCATAGAATTTAAACTTTCTTCCATTTTAGGGCATACATTATGTACAATATTTATTACTTTTCCTATATAATCACTTAATTCTTCAAACTCTAAATCCTCGTATTTCTTTGCTTTTACACCTTTTCCTAATAATTCTTCTTCTGATTTAATCTTTTGCGTTAAATATTTCATCGCTATAGCATTACATTCATACGATGTTGATGATGTTGAATCTATTAAGTATTCAGCTATCGTTATATCAAAGTTCATATTTTCTAGCTTAATACCATAAGGTCTAAATGCTAAATAGTCATCTTTTAGATTATATCCAATTTTTTTGATTTCGTTACTTGTAAGTACGCTTTCTATTTTAGATATTTCATTTTCATTTGTGTAATATATGTTTTCACCATCTATACTTATGAATATATACATAATGTTTTTATCTAATATATTACCTTGTCTTTTTATAGCTTTTATATATATTTGTTTTTTATCATTTGCTTCTTTTATAAAAGCTTCTATATCTTGTAATTCTTTAATATTCAAATCTACTTCCTTTATTTTAGATTCCTGTCCTTCTTCTAGTTCTAGTACTCTCGATAATAAACTTGTAAAACCTAAATATTTAAATTCGTCTAAAACTTCATCTTTGTTAAAATCACCATATTTTAAATCTTCTAGATTAATTTCTATTGGTACATCTCTTATTATGGTCGCTAACCTTTTACTCATAATTGCCAAGTCTTTATTTTCTATTATTTTAGTTTTTACACTTCCTTTTAACTGTTCTACATTTTCTAATATACCTTCTATATTAGAGTATTCTTTTATAAGTTTTATACCTGTTTTTTCTCCTATTCCAGGCACTCCTGGTATATTATCCGATTTATCTCCCATTAGACCTTTTAAATCTATAAATTGTGTTGGAGTCATTTCATATTTTTCCATAACACTGTCAAAATCGTACTCTTCAACTTCTCCAATACCTTTTTTAGTTATTAATGTAGTTGTTTTATCCGATGCTAGTTGTATAGCATCTTTATCTCCTGTTACTATGTATACCTTGTATCCATTTTCTTCTCCAAGTTTAGATACAGTTCCAATGATATCGTCTGCTTCATATCCATCAATCTCTAGCCTATTTATATTAAACTTATCTAACAGTCTTTTTAGTGGCTCAAATTGTTCTTTTAAATCGTCTGGCATCTTTTTTCTTCCGGCCTTATACTCTTGGTACTCTAAATGTCTAAAAGTAGGTGCTTTTCTATCAAATGCAACACTTATATGAGTAGGCTTATATGTATCTATTATTTTAAATAGCATTGTAGTAAAACCATACACCGCACTTGTTTTTAAACCTTCTTTATTAGTCATTTCTGGTAGGGCAAAAAATGCTCTATTTATTATTGAATTTCCATCTATTATTATTAATCTTTTATCCAAATTATTTCACTCCTATTAGACTTTCTATTTTTTAATCTATAGCTATTATATACCAATTTGTTATTATTTAATAATAACATATTAATTAAAGTATATTAAGATTAATTTGTTGCAAACTTTTTCCTAAACTGTTATAATTATTTTATAAATAAGCCGGATTGGCGGAATGGCAGACGCGACGGACTCAAAATCCGTTGTCAGCAATGACGTGTGGGTTCGAGTCCCACATCCGGCACCACTTTAACACTAACTTTTTAAGTTAGTGTTTTTTATTTTTAAGAAATATAAAAAGGACTATAAATTAGTCCTTTTTATATTTCTTAGTCTACTTTTTTAGATTTATTATATTGTTTTTGCTTTTTAGTTTTGTTAGTTCCTGAGTCTTTTGCTCCTATTTTCATACCATCTTCTATTCCTAACTCAGAACCATGTTCAAAATACATTTTTCTCATTTCTGCATTAGACTTCGGTCTATCTTTTAGTCTATTCTTATTATTGTCCATTGAAAGTAAGCCTCCTAGAAATTAATTATCTTTAAATTTAATTTATCCAAAGTTTTAATCAATATTCTATTTATTTTGAATGTAACTTACTATATATTCCTCCTATTTGTACTAACTCAGTATGCGTACCTCTCTCTTCTATTCCATTTTCTGTAAGAACTATAATTTCATCAGCATTTTTTATAGTGGATAATCTATGAGCAACTACTAAATTAGTTCTATCTTTACTAAGTTCTTCTAAAGACTTTTGAATTTCTCTTTCTGTAACATTATCAAGCGCTGATGTGGCTTCATCTAAAATTATTATTGGAGGATTTTTCAAAAAGATTCTTGCAATTGATACCCTTTGCTTTTGTCCGCCAGATAACTTTACGCCTCTTTCTCCAATATATGTGTCATATCCATTAGGTAATGTTTTTATAAAATTATGTATTCTAGCTTTTTTAGCAGCTTCTATTACTTCTTTTTCACTTGCTCCTGGATTTCCTATTGTTATATTATCTCTAATTGTTCCTGTAAATAAAAATACATCTTGTGCCACAATACCTATATTTTGTCTTAACGACTTCAAACTTAGATTTTTCACACTTTTACCATCTATTTTTATATCACCTTCTTCAAATTCAAAGAACCTTGGTATTAAATTGCATAAGGTAGTTTTACCTCCACCAGATGGACCTACTAATGCTATAGTTTTACCTGCATCTATAGATAAGCTTAAGTCATTGAATACTTCATTTTCATCTTCATATGTAAACGAAACATTTTCTATATCGATTTTACCTTTTACATTTTTTAACTCCACCGGACTACTAACTTCTTTTTCAACTTCTTGATTCATTATTTCAATAAATCTTTCGAATCCAGTCATACCACTTTGATATTGTTCCATAAAGTTAATTAATTTTTTTATTGGTTGAACAAACATATTTACATACAGTAAATATGCCGTAAAATCACCTAACGTTATATTTCCTTGAAATGTAAAATAACCTGCACATATTAATGCAACTAGACCTAATATATCCATAAAAAAATTCATTCCAGAAAAATAATGCCCCATTACCTTATATGCACTTTCCCTTGCATGTCTGAAAACATTATTACTATTATTAAACTTTTCTAACTCTTCTTTTTCTGTACAGAATGATTTAGTAACCTTCATACCTGCAATACTATTTTCTAAAGTTGCGTTTACTTCTCCTATTTTAACTCTAGTCTTTTTGAATGCATTGTTCATTACTTTTCTTTGAGATAGTGAAAACCATATAACAAATGGTAGTAATGAAAATACTATAAGTGTCAAAGGTACATTTATTCCTAATAATATAATAAATGAACCAAGTAGCATTACTATTGATATAAATAAATCCTCTGGACCATGATGAGCAAGTTCAGATACTTCCATTAAATCATTTACTATCCTTGACATTATAACGCCTGATTTATTATTATCAAAATATGTATTAGGAAGTTTTTGTAGATGAGTAAAAACATCATTCCTCATGTCGGCTTGCATTCTAACTCCAACTACATGCCCCCAGTACTGCATAAAATAATTAAGACAGGCTTTAGCTATAAAAATTGTCATTAATGTAATAGCAAATACAACTAGCATTCTTATATCTTTGTTTGGTACTACTTCATCCATTATATTTTTAGTTATAATTGGATAAATTAAGTCACACATAGAAAATAAAAAGGCCGCTAATAAATCTAATATAAATAATTTCTTATATGGCTTATAATACTTTATAAAACTTTTAATCAATTTTATCCCTCCTGTTACATATATATTTTCTCCGCTAGTTAAATTATAAATTTATTATATAGAAAAAAGCTACAACATTATCGTTATAGCTTTTATTTCTTATATAAATAATTTTTTACTAATTCTACTATATTATTACTTGTTGTGAATATATCTTTTACAACACCTTGCTGCTCATATACCATAAGAAGTTTACCATCTTTTTCTTGAAGGTCATTTAAAGTATATATTTTTAATTTTTTGTCAGTCTTAAACTCAAATGCCTCAAAGTTTGGTCTTATATTATCTAATCCCTCTTTTATATTTTCATCTTTTTGTCCTATATATGATTCTAGGTCCACATTATTTATTTGTTCTATAGATAAATTCACTTCTTCACTATACTTATTTAAAGTAATATCAAACTCATCATTAGGCTTTTCAATTTCTTTATTATAGTCTGATAGTTCATATGTTTGAACCTCTAAAACTTTATTATCCTCTATATCTATATACAACGCGCTTCCTTTTAGTTTGTTATCCGATGTGTCCTTTGGATATACTAACCTCATATTCTTTACACTATAATTTTCTGCTAGTATGTCTTCACCTTTTATATCATCTAAATCTATATAATAAGTTGTACAATAAGGAAGTCCCATATTATTAATTACATACTCGTAATCTCTATTTAATATTTCACTTACATCATTTTGTACCTTCGTCATTGTCTCTTGGTAAATAGCTTCTTGATCTACAGAGTTTTTAGATTCTATTTTAACAGAAGTACATCCTACAACAAAAAAACTAATTGCTACTATTCCTGCTAATATTCGTTTTAATTTCATAGCTATTTCCCCCTCCTTATTTAGCTAACTCTCTTATAATACTTATATCTATAATTATATACTATCCTACTAGCTTTAATAATATTTTAGGTTACTTTGTAATGATTTTGTAATAAGATATATATTTAGGTCAAAATATCTATTTTTATCTATGCTATAATATAAATAGATTATTTAGGGGGGGATTTATAGATGGATTTTAAACAACTTGAAGCTTTCGTTGCCGTTGTAAAACATCAAAGTTTTTCTAAAGCTGCTAGAGAATTATTTTTAACTCAGCCAACAGTAAGTGCTCATATACAAAACCTTGAGAAAGAACTAGATACAACTTTAATAAATAGAAGCAATAAAAATATTACATTAACAAAATCGGGTGTAATTCTTTATGAACATGCTATATATATATTGAATAACTGTAAAAAAGCTATTTATGATATAAAAGAATACTCAGGTAAAATAGAAGGGGTTATTGATATTGCTTGTAGTTCTATTCCAGAAAGTTACATCCTTCCTCAGTTTTTGAAAAATTTTCTTACTGAATATCCTGATGTTAAATTTAATATTAGTCACTATGATTCTCAATATGCTATTTCTGAAATATTAAATGAAAAGATAAGCTTTGGGCTTGTTGGTTCAAAGGTTAATAATTCTCAAGTAGAATATTTAGACTTAATAAATGATGAATTAGTTCTTATTACTCCTTATACTCTTAAAGTACCTAATATAGAAGGATATATTAATTTGGAAGAACTATACAATCTAAACTTTATAATGAGAAAAGAAGGTTCTGGTACTCGTAGCCTTATTTTAAAAACTCTTGAGAAAAATAAATTTAAAATTGATAAGTTAAATATTTTAGCTCATGTCGAATCTAACAACGCCATTAAAGAAATGGTAAGTGTAGGACTTGGAGTTTCTTTTATTTCTTATACCTCTGCCATTGACTATATAAATTCAAACAAAATTAATTATTATAGAATTAAGGATATTGAATTTATTAGGAAGTTTTATTTTATATACTCTAAGAAAAAAACTTTTTCACCATTGGAAAGTAAATTTTTAAATAAGATCTGTGATTACTTTAAAGAAAAATAGACCTTGATAATCTACAAGGTCTATTTTTAATTATATATTTAATTTTATAAATTTATATTAAAGAATGCTTTATATCCTTTGTACATTTCATATATATCAACCTTTGAAACTATTTCATGAGGTGCATGCATATTTAAAACACCAACTCCACAGTCAATTACTTCAGCTCCATAGTTTGCTAATATATATGCTATAGTACCCCCTCCACCTTGGTCGACTTTACCAAGTTCAGAAGTTTGCCATACTACACCTGCATTGTTAAATATCCTTCTTACTTCAGCCGTAAATTCAGCATTTGCATCATTGCATCCAGATTTACCTCTAGCTCCAGTATATTTATTTAATACTACTCCATGTCCCATATATGCAGAATTTCTCTTTTCATATACATCTGGATAGTTAGGATCATATCCAGCAGAAACATCTGCTGATAAAACTCTAGAATTTGCCATAGCTCTTCTAACTTTTAAATCACAGTAATCACCTTCTAATGCAATAAGTTCTGCTACTGTATTTTCAAAGAATTTAGAATGCATACCTGTATTACCTTGAGAACCTACTTCTTCTTTATCTACACATAACGCTACTGCACAAAATTCTGGATTTTCAGTTTCTATTATAGCTTTAACTGCACCGTAAGAACACACTCTATCATCATGCCCATATGCCATTACCATAGATCTATCAAATCCTAAATCACGAGCACGACCAGCAGGTACTACTTCTATTTCAGCACTTAAGAAATCTTCTTCTACCATACCGTATTTTTCATTTAAAAGTTTAAGTATATTCTGCTCTATAGCTTCTTTTTCTTCACCTTCTAGAGGCATATGACCAACTAGTACATTAAGCCCTTCACCTGTTATTCCATCTGCAAGTTTCTTTTGCATTTGGTCTCCAGCTAAGTGGATTAATAAATCTGTTATACAGAACACTGGATCAGAATCATCTTCACCTATACAAATATCTACTTTAGTACCATCACTTAATATAACTAGTCCATGTATAGCTAACGGAAGTGCTGTCCATTGATATTTTTTTATACCACCATAGTAATGAGTTTTGAAAAAACCTAAGTTTGCTTCTTGATATAATGGATTTTGCTTTAAATCTATTCTAGGAACATCGATATGCCCACCTACTACCTTCATTCCTTTTTCTAGCTTATTCTTACCCATTATAAACATTGCTACAGCTTTATCTTTATTTACTGCATATATTTTATCTCCAGCTTTTACACTACCTTTATTCATAGCTTCTTCTATTGATATGTATCCATTGTCTTTAGCAATTTTAACTATTTCTCTAGCAGATGTTCTTTCAGTTTTGCCTCTATCTAAGAAATTCATATATTCTTTAGAATAAGACATTACTTCATCTATTTTATTATTTTCTCTTTCTACTTCCCATGCATTTTTAAAGTTATGCTTTAATTCCATATTACCCCTCCTAAACATATTAGTTTTATTGTTGTTGTTTTTTCATTTCTTCTTCGTACTCTTCTGGTGATACAACTTTTACACTGTCTAGTCTAGATCTAAAATGTGCTCTAAAGTTTTCTAAGTATTCTTTTCTTAAAGCTTCTCTTTCACTTAATTCTTCTGGAGTTAAACCCTCTGCTTTATTTTTCTTTGCTAATTCATTTATTCTGTCTAATTTTTTTTGATCGAACATATTTAATATTATACTCAAAACGTTAAAATCCCTTTTATTTTATCTGAATTTGTTTTATTTTGAGTATTCTCCTTTCTTTTTCTAATAAAATAACTTGTTACTTTTAAATTTTATTTTGTCTTTATATTTTTTTAAGAACTCATCTAAATTTTCATCTATTATAGATATTCCCTTTTCTATGTCTTGTATACTTGACTTAGCTATATTTATCCTAAAATACCTATCATCTAATATGTTATCAAAAAAATAGGTTCCGGGTAATAATGACACCCCATTTTTCAACATAAAATCAGTGAAATCTTCAGATGAATATCCTCTTGGTAACTCAATGAAAAAATTAATTCCACCAGTTGAGTTTCTTACTTTTAATTTTTTGCCTAACTTTTCGTTTATTAATTTTTTTGCTATATTATATCTTTGTGTATAAGTTCTTTCAATAGAGTTTAAATATTCATTCCAATTAAATTTTTCCATATAGTAATACATTGATTTTTGAATAAGTCCTGGTGTTGATATATCTGATGAATATTTTGCCCATAATATTTTTTTTATTAGTTCATTTGGGATTTCTACAATACCAATTCTAAGTCCTGGCATAAATATTTTAGAAAAACTTTTTATGTATATTACTCTATTTTTATCATCATAACTTTTTAATGGTCTGTTGTCTTTTGACTCAAATTTGAAGTCACTTATAAAATCATCTTCTAAGATATAAAAATCAAACTCTTCAGCTAATTCTATTAACTTTTGCTTTTTGTATGTAGAGTAAGAAATCCCTGTTGGATTTTGAAAATTTGGCATTGTATATATGAGCTTAGGTTTTATTTTTTCAAGCTTTAATTTCAATATACCTATATCAATACCATCATCTAGCATAGGTATAGATATTATTTTTGCTCCCCTACTTTTAAATACTTGTATGGCTCCATTATATGTAGGTTCTTCTACAAATACAACATCAGAGTAATTAATTATACCCTTACAAACTATATCAATACCTTGTTGTGCTCCTGATATTATTTGAATATTATCCTTTGTTGTATTTATTTTTGTAGATTTCAAATACTCTGCTATCTTTTCTCGTAATCCTTCACAACCAAGACCTTCATCATACTCAAATATAGACTTATCATCCGTTGATATTGCCATATTTAAAGCAATCTTAAAATCATCTATTGGAAACATTTCTGTAGATGGATTTCCACTATCAAAATGAATAATACCTTTACTTAATTTTTCATTTTCTATTTTATCTTTTTTTAAAATAGATGCAAAAGTACCACTACCTATACTTTTATATACATAGCCTTCTTTTTCTAACAACTCATATACTTTTACTATTGTTGTATTATTAACCTGTATTAGTTCTGATAATTTTCTTATTGGTGGTAGTTTTTCATGTTCTACTATTTTATTTTCTAGTATTAAACTTTTTATATGATTATAAATTTGTAAATATTTTGCTGGAGTATTATTTAGTTCTATACAGTATTTTTGCATTTTATCACCACTTATATTTTTAACTAATTCCTTGATACTTATATTTATATCTGCTAGCATGTAGTATGTATATATAATACCAAAAAAATAACGAAAAGGGGAACTATTTATGTTTTATGACTATCACATGCACACTAACTTTTCAAATGATAGCAAGGCAAGTATGGAAAATATGATAAAAAAATCTATCGATTTAGGTCTTAAGGAAATTTGTTTTACTGATCATGTAGATTATGATGTAGATGCAGATTATGGACCGGCTATTATACTAGAAGATTATTTAAGTAAAATAGATTTTTTTAAGGACAAATACAAAGATCGAATTTGTATAAAAAAAGGTATTGAATTTGGACTACAAAGACAAATAGTAAAAAGATGTAGTGATGTAATTACTACTCATCCTTTTGATTTTGTAATTTGTTCTATTCATTCTATCAATAGAAAAGATTTATACTTCGGAGAGTTCTTTAAAAATATTAATCAAAAAGAAGCTTATGAAAAATATTTTGATGAACTTTACGCCGTAGTAAAAAACTACAAAGATTATTCAGTACTTGGGCATATGGATTTAATTAAAAGATATGGCGATTATGGAACAATACTAGATGATAAATTATTTAGCGACGTTATTGAAGCTATTTTAAAACAAATCATAAGTGATGGAAAGGGTATTGAGATAAATACATCTTGTTATAGATACAACTTACCAGACCTGACTCCATCTAGGTATATATTAAATATGTATAAAGATTTAGGTGGAGAAATTATTACTACTGGTTCTGATTCTCACGACCCAAGCCAAATTGCTTATCAATTTGATTATATTTACTCTTATTTAAAGGACATTGGTTTTAATTATGTTACAACCTTTAATAAAATGAAACCAGAATTTAAAAAGATATAATTATTTTTTCACTCCTTTATGAATATATTTAAACATAAGGGGGTGATTTCTTGAGGGTTCCTAATTTAATTCAGTCAACAATTATCTTATTCTTATCTAATGTTATAGTAAGAACACTTGGTTTTTTCTATAAAATATTTTTATCACGGACGCTTGATGCATCTAGCCTTGGTATTTATTATATGATATTTAATTTCTTAATGATATGTATAGCACTCACTACTACAGGAATTCCAACTGCTCTTAGTTGCTTAGTCTCAAACAGGCATGCTTTAAAAGATAAGCATAATAGTAATATTTTATTTATTTCTACTTTATATGTATCATTCTTTTTCTCTTTGCTTATATCATTATTTGTATCTTTTAACTCTAAGTACCTTGCTTTTACTTTATTAAAAAATGAAAGTTTAGATATTTTTATATTGGCTATTTGCCCTGCAATTGTACTTATAACTATTTCAAATATTTTACGTGGCTATTATTACGGTTTAAAAGAGGTTCTTGTTCCTGCTATTGGTCAAATTATAGAACAAACCTGTAGAATATTTTTTGTCTTTTTAGTTATTATGTTTTTAAATAAAAAAAATATGAGTTGTTATGTTGCACTGTTGGGAGTATCAATTGGAGAAATTATAAATATAATATATATATCATCTTGCTTATATAAAAATTCAAATCTCTATAACAAGTACACTATCAGTATAAAAGATTTCTATTATTCATCTATGGAGACTATAAAAATGTCTATACCTATAACATGTAATCGTATGTCTAATATCTTACTTAATTCAGTAAGCTCTATGATAATTCCTTCTCGTTTAGCACTTTCTGGCATAACATATGCACAGTCATTAAATATGTATGGAATTATTAGTGGAATGGTAATGCCTTTTATATATCTTCCATTTACGCTGAGTTCGGCTTTAATAGTTAATTTAATACCAAGTATTTCTCAAGAAGTTACATTACATAATCATAAGAATATAAAAAAAAAATTTCATATTCTTTAATATTAACTTTTATAGTAGGTGGATTTTGCTCAATTTTCTTCTACTTTTTTTCAGATATGATATGTTCGATTATGTTTAACAGTAAGTTAGCAGGTACTTATTTAAAATCTATGTGTGCAGTTCCTTTGTTTCTTTCTTTAAATCATACATTATCTGCAATATTACAATCAATTAGAAAGGAAGTTGCATGTAGCATAATTACAATTATAGGAATGATTATTCAGCTATCAGCCTTATATTTTTTACTTCCTATTCCAAGTATTAATATTTCAGCTTACATATATACCATTACAATAGTTTCCGTACTTACTTGTTTATTACATACCACAGTTCTTATTAAAGCTTTGAAATCTTTTTAAACATTAGGAGGGTAAAATGAATACAATTAATAAAACATTAAAACCATTTTATATATATACTGATAAAAATTGTTTATATATAAAAAATATAAATGAAGATACAGAAAAGCTATCAAATAAAATTTATGCTTATTCTGCCAGTATTGATAACAAGAATAAAATTCATATATGTTGCATAGATACATCAGGAAGGCTAATTCACTTTTATAATAATAATGGGAAATGGATGAAAAGAGTTATTCATAGATTCTTTAATAATGTAAAAAATATAAAGGATTTAAGATTATATATAACTAACCATCTATTTAATGTTTTTATTGTTGAAAGCAACTCTTTAACAGAAAACTCATACAAAGTTTCTCATATCAGCTTTGATATCAATAATTATAAATCTTCTAGATTCAACATTAACAATATACTAAAAGATAAAGAGTTTTTTTATAAATTAAACATAGATGAGTTATCTAATATTATTTTAGAATATAAATATAAAAATAGTCTTAGTAGGCATATATTTAATAACACTCTTATTTTTAATATATCTTCTAGAAAATGGATTAATACAAATTCTCTAATTCGAAACAATAACAATAATACTGAAGACCATTTACCAAGTTCAGATATAAAAGATGACCTATTTGAATATTGCTATAGCATAAAATATAAATTATAAAAAAGGCTATCAATTGATAGCCTTTTTCTTACTTATTTAGCATCCACAGTGACCTTTTTTATTAGATTCATCTGTATCTCCACATCCTGAGAAATCACAAACTTTAGAGAAAGTATCTACTACTCTTGGTTGTATTGCACCTGGTATTCCTAATACAACTATTTGCTCTTCTATTAATGTGCTAACTGTTAATTGTAAGCAGCATATTAAGTCTATATCATTTGGTATACATAACTCATAGTAACACTCACAACAATCAGTTTCTATATACTTTAACATTGCTTTGCCTACACAGTCTACTGTTAATCCTGTTTGATAATCTTGTCTTAAAGTAACGCCTCTACCGTCTGCTGGGCAGCATATAGGTGCAGATAATGTGTTAAATATAAACTCAACATCTCCACATCTATGTCTTTGTTGATTTCCTAATACTCTAGTAGATGGATACGCTAATGCTACTACTTCAGTACATCCACAGTGTCCTCTTAGTTCTAAAACTAAGTCTTCAACTGTTACTGTTACTCCTCTTTGTTTATAAACTACACTTTGACCTTTTCCTTGTTTACAGCATTTTGAGTTTTTATCTACACAAACTGCATAATCAAAAGTCGTTTCACAAGGCTTCGCATTTTCTACTAATTCTAATTCAAAGTCTTCTAAAGTAGTACATCCTGGATCTATACTTATAGAAGAATAATTAATACAAACTTTATCTATTACTAGATTTACATACCCACCTCTAGGAACTGAACCTCTAACTTCAACTACTTCATAATCAAAAGATAATGGAGCTCCATTTTCAGCTAATGCATCTGTAAATGTTTGGAACTTCATTGTGTCGTATATTCTACTAGCTTCTATTGCATATGGTGCACTATTAGCAGTTGAACATTTAGGAACTATTGGGCTGCAGCATCCTGTTCCTCCACATAAAGCTACATTGTCTATGCACTCATCTGCTTCTATTTCACATGGTTCACAAACTGGTTTTTGACTACAAACACATTCACATTCGCATATCATTTTTTCTTTTTGAGGCTTATTGCATCCAGTGTTACATCCTGTATTGCATCCTGGATTACAATCATTATTGCACTTGTTTGTTTTACATCCTCTGTTTAATTCTTCGTAGTCTAGCTCCTCAACAGATTTGTTTATTTGTTGCATAGCTGGTTTTTGCATTACCTTTTTAGTACCTTTTCTCATATCTCTCATTTTTTATGTCCTCCCCTGAATGATTTCTTTAAAACGTCTCGGCTTTTCTTTGCCTAATTAATAATATGCATTAAAATTAATATTTGTTACTTACTTGTACTTAAATAATATTAAGCAGAATAAATATTTTTTTTGAAAATATATATGTAATATAAACACTTTTACTAGGAGGATTTATATGAGTTTTATTAATAAATGTTTTACTATAATCAGACATAGCGATAAAGAGATGTTTAATATTAGATTGGAGGATTCTATTGTTTTTGATTACTTTGATGAATATAATAATTTAATTTCATCAAATACTTTAAATGTAAATTCTAATATTGATTTTTCTAGTTGTAATTTCACCTTAGATAAAAATGATAATATTTATGCAATTTATAAAGATAATGCACTAAAACTAATTAAGTTATATAAAAATACAAATCAAATTTCAGAACAGGATATTTTAACTTATAATTTCAAAAAATTTAATATATTGTTTCCATATATACATGCTATAGATAATGATATACATATACTCTATTATGTTTTTAGTAATAATGCTACTAGCACGTGTGCATTATTCCATCATTTTAATCATAACGGAGTCTGGACTGAAAATAAAATAGACTTTATTAACCATATATGTTTAGATAATTTCACCGTTACTTGGAGTAATGATACTCCAATTGTTTTTTATTTTAATTTAGTTAATGGATATGAAGAAATATTTTTCTCAAAATTTAATAATAATACTTTTACTTGGTCTAAACCTGTTCAAATTACTAATTCTAAGAAAAATAAATTGTATCTGTCTGTTTTGAAAGATAGTATGAATTTTTATCATATTACATTCTGTGAAAGTGAGAATAATAATTATAGTATAAAATATTTGAATGGGTACTTAAGTGAAAATAAATTTGATATTGATATATCTCATACTATAGCAGAGGATGAAGCTTATATGTATCCTAGCTTATTAAAAGATAGTAACTCTCTCTATTTAATGTGGGTTAATTATCAACGATTATATAGTTGTAAATCTAGTGATTTAGGTAATAATTGGACTGAAGCTGAGATTGATGAACATAGTGTTGAAGAAGATTTTACTAGAGCTAAGTTCTTTTCTAATTACATAGATGATTCTCCTTATAATTGTACCTCTGTTTTTACAAGTTATAACGAAGTTGGATTATTAGGATTTTAAAAAAGTGTTGCTAAAATTAGCAACACTTTTTTAAAATCCCAAAACACCGGTGGCCCAATAAATTCATACCCGAGATACTCCCAGGTGGGTGATCTACTGATAGCTTTTAACTTCCTTCATAAATGATGGCATGTTATCCGTTATCAAACGCGATCTCCCTTATAACATTTGTCGGTTGAATTTAAAAAAGCCTTGTCGTATGTTTCAGGATTTCTTATTTATATTATATAATAAATTCAAGAATTTTAAAAGTGGTTTTATCTAGTAATTTAAATAATTTTATCATTTTTTTCCATATTAATCCTCTTCTTCATCTATGTACTCTTCAAAATCATCTTTTTCATATTGTTCATAATCAAAATCATCCTCATAATCTTCATAAATTTCATCTTCATACTCATTTTCTTCGTAATCATCGTCTTCATCATATTCATCTTTTTCTTCGTCGGTTCTTAAAAGGCTACCAAGTAATTTAAGATTATTCATACTACCTAGATTATTAATATTTACTAAAGAACTTAAACTAAATCCACCTTCTCCAAAATCATCTGGTAAAAATAACTCTGCAAATAAATCTATTTTCTTTTTCATATCAATAGCTTTATCAATAGAGTCCTTTCTCTTTTCAGGAAATACTTCTAGTATTTCTTTTATCATCATATTTTTCTTATCTTCTTCATCCATACTTCTAAAGAAATTAGTTTCATCTTCTTCCATAAAATCTACACTACTTAATTTCTTTATTCCTCTAACTAAATCTAATAAACTTTCTACTTTTACTAAAAGTTTCTTTTCATCTTTTGACATATATTTTTTTGTTCTCGCTATTATTTCCATACCACGCTCTAAATCTTCATCACTCAAATCCATAAGCATCATACCCTTATTTATATCGTCCATATTAAAACCAAATAAGTTATCACTCCTTTGTTTTTTCTTCTTTCCTTCTGATTTTTTCACATCTGAACTTTTAGTTGGTTTTAATTTTTTATTCTTTGCCGAAGAATTCCTAGATGTACTTTCTGCTGTCTTTTTTGATTTATTTTTATTATCAAATAATGATAAGTTACCTAAGGATATATTACCATTACTAAGAGCAATCATTCCCAATATCAACAGAAGATTATTCAATCCTAGTCACCCCTTAAAATATACTTCTCCCTCATATTAAAGTATGATATCTTTTTCATTATTGTTACTATATTTTTATGACTTAGCATATACATTATCTATAAGAGATTTTATTTGTATTAAAGCTCAATTCCTATTCACATTTTAAAAATTTTTCTATATATAATTAATATGACTTAAAGTGAAGTTATATTATAAGAAAGGGGCATTTTTATGAAAAAAGTAAATACAGAAGCTATTGAAAAAATGGCTAAGGAAAAAAACATTGATAAAGATAAGATTCAACAAATTGCAGATGGATATATGGGGAAATCAGAAAATGAACTTATGGATGAATTGGTAAAGATAGGTAAATCTTTACAAGGTAAAGAGGAGGTTGTCTCTAAACTTAAAAACTTTTTAGATGATGACCAAAGAAAAAAAATAGACCTTATTATGAATAAAATATCTAGTGCTGAAATGCAAGATAAAATTGATAATAAAAAGTCTAAATCTAAGAAGCCTACTTCAGCTAGTCCATCTCAACCTAATGAAAAAACAACTAAAAATTCTAAATCTACAAAAACTAAACCTACATCGTCAACTACAGACTCATCAGAATCAATACCTAAAAAGAAAACTAAGAAAGTCATAAAAAAGGTAAAAAAATCTAGCTCTAACGAAGAATAAAACATAGTAATAAAAAATGAGGAACTTTATTAAGTTCCTCATTTTTTATTACTATGTTTTGCTAAGATAATTTTTCATGTATTCCTTTTAAAATTTTATCTTTTATAGTTTTAGATTCTAGCAACATATCGTTGATACTATTGCTATATGAAGTTTTTATCTCTTCATTTTCTAACCCCATTAAGTTTACTTTTACATTAAGTATTGCACCTTCTAATCCACTATATAACATCAATGTTCCAACACCTATATCAGTTATAGCATTTTGATTTCCATATTTAACTAAATAGTCTAATAAATTTAATGCTTCTAAAGATAATTTAGCTGTTTTAAAAGGCACTTCTATTGAAAATAGCGTCGCATCTTGTATAGCTAGTTTCCTATTTTTTATTTCTTCTTCAGTTATCTTTGGCATTTTTATAGCCTTCATGACTTCATTAAATGACTCAGTATCTTTGTCTATAAGTTCTACTAATTCCTGTCTTATATCACCTAATTTGTTAAATCTATCTACAAACTCAACCCTTACACTTTCATCGAGTCCCTCATATTTTTTCTTCCCAAAACTTAGATGAGCCATCATTCTAGCAAGTCCTGCACCTATATTACTTGCAAGTGCAGATACTGAACCTCCTCCAGGTGCTGGAGAATTAGAATCTACTTCGCTTGAGAAATCAACTACACTCATATCTACTAACTTCATATTGAATCCCCCTAAAATTATTAATAATTTATTTTTTTATCTTTTACAACTAATAAACCATCTTTGTAAACTCTATCTACATGATTTATTCCAAAATGATACATTAGATACTCTATATTTGGAGCATCAAATAATACTAAATCTGCTTTTTTACCTACTTCTATAGACCCTATTTCTTCTTGTCTATCTATTGCATAAGCTGCATTTATAGTAACTGCATTCATTACTTCATTAGGTGTCATTCTTAACCCTAAACAGCCAAGTTGCATTACAAATTGCAAGTTTTCACTTGGACAACTACCAGGATTATAGTCACTAGATAAAGATACAGGAACATTTAGTTCTATCATCTTTCTGGCCTTAGCATAGTTCTTATTGAGATTGAAAGATGTAGCGGGTAGAATATTAGCTATTACCTTATTCTCTGCCATCATTTTTAAACCTTCTTCACTAGCTGCCATTAAGTGGTCTGAAGATATACATCCTAGTTTAGCAGATAATTCTGCACCACCTAGAGATACTATTTCATCAGCATGTATTTTTAATTTATATCCCATTTCTTTAGCACGTGATAATATGTATTCTCCTTCTTCTATAGTAAATACTCCTTCTTCACAAAATACATCACAAAACTCTGCAAGTCCTAACTCTTTTATTTTGGGCATCATCTCGTCTACTATCTTATCTACTAAAGGCTTATGGTCATTTTTATACTCCAAGGGAACTGCATGTGCCCCTAAAAAAGTATGTACCAAATCCAAGGGATGATTATTATGTAGTTTATGAGCCACTTCTAATTGCTTTATTTCTGTTTCTACCTCTAATCCATATCCACTTTTAGCTTCTGCTGTAGTCACACCTAGTTCTAGCATTCTATCTAAACTTCTTTTAGCTTTATTATATAATTCTTCATATGATGCTTCTTTTGTAGATTTTACAGTACTTAATATTCCCCCACCTGCTTTTAGTATATCTATGTAAGGAACACCTTGCAGTTTTTTAGAAAATTCATTTTCTCTAGAACCTCCATGTACTAAATGTGTATGTGAATCAATAAGCCCTGGTGTTGCTAATAGTCCATTTGCATCATCTATTTTTGTATCATTATCTATTATTTTTTCGTAGTCTGCTTTAATTCCTATTTCTACAATCCTACCATCACTGATAGCTACATATGCATTTTCTAGTATTTCTATCTCATTCATCTCTTCCCCTATTCTAGGAGAATTTTTTCCTCTCATTGTAGCAAGCTTACCTATATTCTTAATTACTAAATCTATTTTTTTCATAGTTCTACTCCATTAGGCTAGTTTCTAATACTTTATTTAAAGAAAAATCTTCAAGGCCTAAGTAATAAGCAGCTACATCTACTAATGCTTCCATTGGACATAGACCTACAACTTCACTACCGCATACATTTACACCATATCTTCTAGCTTCCATTTTTACTGCTTCAAAAGCTCTATACATACTTGTTTTAGTATAATCAGTTAAGTTCATTGTAACTTGAGTCATATTTCTTTCTGGTATTTCTACTGGACCTGCCTTTATATATCTATATCCTCCACTAGAAAATCTTATTGTTTTAGCTATTTTAGAAGCTATTTCTATATTAGTAGTATCTAGATTAATGTTGTATGCAATTAGAGGTCTTCTAGCACCTATTGCTATAGCACCAGCAGTTGGATGTTTTTTACTTTCTCCAAAATCAGGAGCCCAGTTATGATCTTCAAATTTAGTATCTAGCCCTTCATACTCACCTTTTCTAACTGTTGCTAGATTTTCTCTTTCTGGCTTAGTTGCTGCACTTTCATATAAAAATACTGGTATGTTATACTTCTTTGCTACGTCTTTACCTAGCTCTTTAGCTAAATTCACAGCTTCATCCATTGTCATATCTTTTATAGGTATAAATGGACATACATCTGTAGCACCAAATCTAGAATGTTGACCTTTATGAGTATTCATATCTATTACATCTTTAGCTACACCTATAGCTTCAAGTACTGCATTTTTTACTTTTTCAGGTTCACCTATTACTGTTACTACTAGTCTGTTGTAGTTTTTATCTGGTTCGTAATTTAATAGTTTTACTCCTTCTTTACCCCTTAAAGGACTTACTATCTTCTCTATTTTATCTAAATCTCTTCCTTCACTAAAATTAGGTACGCATTGTACTATAGCCATTTTTAAGTTCCCCCTATAATGTTATATCCTCAGTTAAGTTATTTATTAAATCTTCATCTACTATATATGGAAGAGTAATATGATCCTTACCTTCACACATTTTATTGTATTCAATAGAAGTAGTTATTGAATTTTCATTTCTAGCCCAAGCACGTCTAGCAACTCCATTCATTACATCCCATGGCATAGAAGTTCTAAGTATATCATCAACCCTTTGAGAACCATCTAATACCATTCCAAATCCTCCATTGATAGATTTACCTATACCAACTCCACCACCGTTGTGAAGTGCTACCAAACTCATTCCTCTAGCACAGTTACCTGCAAAACAATGAGTAGCCATATCTGCCATTATATTACTTCCGTCTTTTATATTTGATGTTTCTCTAAATGGAGAATCTGTGCCAGATACATCATGGTGGTCTCTACCTAACATTACTGGTCCTATTTCCCCTTTTCTTACCATATCATTAAACTTTAGAGCTATGTTAGTTCTACCCATAGCATCTTGATAAAGTATTCTAGCTTTTGTACCTACTACTAGTGCATTTTTCTTGGCATCTCTTATCCAAGCCCAGTTATCTCTGTCTTGGTATCTTCTGTTTGGATCTATTATATCCATAGCTGCCTTATCAGTTTTTTCTAAATCTTTATCTTTTCCTGATAAACACACCCATCTAAATGGACCATATCCATAGTCAAATAGTTGAGGTCCTAGTATATCTTCAACATATGATGGGAATATAAATCCATCCTTTTCATCTACACCATTTTTAGAAATTTCTGTGCATCCTGCATCATATACAGCTTTCATAAAGCTATTTCCATAATCAAAGAAATACACACCTCTGTTATGTAATTCTTTAATCATTTCAAAATGTTTAACTAAAGTTTTATCTACTAACTGTATAAATTTATTTTTATCCTCTGCTAGTAATCTAGTTCTTTCTTCAAAAGTAATTCCTTGAGGACAATACCCTCCATCATATACAGCATGACATGATGTTTGATCTGATAATAAATCTATATGTACATCGTTGTTTACAGCATATTCTAATAAGTCTACTACGTTACCATGATATGCTATAGCACAAGGTTCTTCCTTTTCCATACACTCTTTAGCTAGTCTATAAGCTTCTTCACAAGTAGTTGCTACTCTACTTACCCACCCTTGAGTGTGTCTAGTTTCTATTCTTGAATAATCTACTTCAGCTATTATACCTACTGCCCCTGCTATTTCTGCTGCTTTTCCTTGAGCACCACTCATTCCTCCAAGTCCTGATGTTACAAATAATTTACCAGCTAAGTCTGAATGTTGGTCTACTCCAAGTACTAATCTACCTGCATTTAATAAAGTAGAGTATGTACCATGCACTATACCTTGAGGTCCTATATACATCCATCCTCCAGCAGTCATCTGACCATAGTTAGATACACCTATTGCTGCAGCTCTTTTCCAATCTTCTTGATTATCAAACATACCTACCATTAGACCATTTGTAACTATAACTCTCGGTGAGTCTGGCTTTGATTTAAATAATCCTAGTGGATGACCAGATTGAATCACTAGAGTTTGATCTTGTGTTAATACTTTTAGGTACTCCATTACTAAGTTATATTGCATCCAGTTTTGGAATACTTGACCTGTTTCTCCGTATGTTACAAGTTCATATGGATATAGCGCTATATCAAAATCAAGATTGTTATCTATCATAACTTGGAATGCTTTACCTTCTGTACATCTACTATTATATTCATCTATTGATTTTCCTTTTAGATTCCCTTCCGGTCTAAATCTATATCCATATATTCTTCCCATTGTCATAAGTTCATTTAAAAACTCTGGCGCCAACTCGTCATGGTATTCCTGCGGTATATATCTTAATGCATTTTTAAGAGCTAATTTTATATCTGAATTAGACAATTTTGCTTCTCTTTTTGGAGCTCTTCTTATTCCTTCTATAAATTTAGGTACTTCTTTTGGTATATTTGTAAGCTTTATACTCATTGATTCTTCTATTTCTTTATTTAAGTATCCTAGTGATTTATCTAGTCCTATCATTTTGGCCCATCCCCCTTTTGATTAATTTAAGCTTTCAGCTAGAGTATCTTCATCTGTTAATATGCTAGATTCCATAGCTTTTTCTACAGCTTCTACCAATACATTTTTAACTATTATATCTTCTGCAATATTTATGTCTTTGTACATTACTCTATCTTTATCTACAAATGGAGTATACTCTCTTACCACTTTATAAGCAGCCTCTGTACCTATTCCAAGCTTTTTTACACCTCTTAAGTCTATAGCCTGAACTGCACCTAGTATTTCCATCGCTAATACTTTTCTAGCATTTTCCATTATTTCTCTTGCTTTTCTAGCCGCTATAGTCCCCATACTTACATGGTCTTCTTGATTTGCTGATGATGGTATTGAGTCCACACTTGCTGGATGAGCTAAAACTTTATTTTCTGATACTAATGATGCCGCACTATATTGAACTATCATAAATCCTGAATTTAAACCACCTTTATTAACTAAAAATGCTGGAAGTCCATGACTTAATGCTGGATTTACTAATTTTTCTAATCTTCTTTCTGATATATTTGCTATCTCTGCTAATGCTATTCCTAGAAAATCAAAGCTAAGTGCCATTGGTTGTCCATGGAAGTTACCACCTGAAATAATCTCTTCTACTTCTGGGAATATTATTGGATTGTCTGTTGCAGAATTTATTTCTATATTTATTTTATTTTTTACATATTCTATAGCATCTTTACTAGCACCATGTATTTGTGGTGTACATCTTAATGAATAAGCATCTTGTACCCTTTGTTCACCTTGTTTAGTAGTCATTTCACTACCGTCTAATATATTTAATATATTTCTTGCTGTATTGATTTGTCCTTTATGAGGTCTAACTGAATGTACTTTTTCATCCATAGCACAAGTTATTCCATTTAATGCTTCCATAGTTAATGAAAATGCTATGTCTGCAGTTTTTAATAAATTTATAGAGTCATATACAGTTAGCGCACCTACTGAAGTCATAACTTGTGTCCCATTGATTAATGCAAGCCCTTCTTTAGATGATAGGTACTCTAAAGTTTTTATTCCTGCCTTTTCCATAGCAACTTTAGATTCCAATCTGTCTCCTTTATAAATAGCTTCTCCTTCTCCAAGCATTGTAAGTACCATATGTGATAATGGTGCTAAATCACCAGATGCTCCTAATGATCCTTTTTCAGGTATTATAGGATGTACACCTTTATTTATCATCTCTACTAATGTTTGTAGCGTTTCTAATCTTACTCCTGAATATCCTTTAGATAAAGCATTTACTCTTAAAAGCATTATTGATCTTACTATATCTTCACTTAATGGTTCCCCTACACCACAAGCATGACTTATTATAAGATTTTTTTGTAGCTGTTTTGTATCTTCTTTATTTATAGCTATATCAGAAAATTTACCAAACCCTGTCGTAATACCATAAGATATTTTTTCTTCTTCAACCAACTTATCTACTAGTGCTCTAGCTGTATTTACTTTTTCTATAGCTTCATTAGTTAGTACTACTTCAAAGTTATTTCTACATACATTAACAACATCTTCAATAGTTAAATTGTTACCATCAATAAATACTCTTTCCATAATTGTTTACCCCTTAGTGTATTTTATTTTTTTACATTATCCTATAATATTTCTATGTATTTTTCAGCATTCCTTCTGCATTGTCATATTTAACATTGTATACTTTTTTTAAAAAAAATAAGACATACTATCTATATAGATAATATGCCTTACATATAAAAAAAATTCATTTCAATTGATTTGATTATGGTCTTTCTATAACACTTTCTCTTTCAACTATTTTGTATGGTAATTCTATCTTTTTGCTTTCTAAATGCTCTTTGTTTATCATTTTTATTACCATTCTTATAGCAACAGCTCCCATATCATATAATGGTTGATGTACAGTAGTTAATTTAGGTCTATATATTTTGGCTACTTTTACATCATTGAATCCTGCTACAGATATATCCTCTGGAACTTTATAACCTGCATCACATATTGCATTTATAGCTCCTATAGCAGCTTCATCTCCTGTTACAAATGCAGCATGAGGTACTTTACCTTCATCTAATAATTCTTTCATACTCTCATATCCCGCTTCGTATGTTGTTTCTCCGTATTTGATTAATTCATCATTTACTTTCATATTATTTTCTTTTAATGCTTTTTCGTATCCTGATAATCTTTCTCTTTCAAGTACCGTATCATCTTTACTTGTCATTATAAAAGCTATATCCTTATGACCTTTGTCTATTAAATACTTCGTCATATCATAAGTAGCTTCTTTATTACTTGTACTTACTGTGTGTATATCATAATCTCTTGCTGTTTTACTTATATATGTTGCTGGTATTCCGCAGTTTTGTATATAGTTGATATGTTCTTCTTCAACTTTCCAACATATCATAACTATACCTTCAACTTGCTTTGCTCTTAATAAATTTATACTTTTTAATTCTTGTTCTTTATCTGAATAAGTATTAGCTAAAAGTATTTCATAATCATACATCTTTGCAACTTCTTCTATTCCATTTAATATTTCATTTACAAATGAATCTGAAACCTCAGGTACTATTACTCCTATTAATTGACTTTTCTTTGTCACTAAACTTCTTGCTAATGGATTTGGTATATATCCCGTTTCTTTTATAACATCTAAAACCTTTTGTTTTACTTCATCTGTTACTGGCTTTGAATCATTTATTACTCTAGATACTGTTGATATAGACACTCCTGCTTGTTTTGCTACATCTTTTATCGTTATATTACTCTTCATTTATCTTATGTCCTCCTTCTTTATTTCCGATTTATTTAAAAGTTTACTACTCTTTCAATTAAAACTCTATTTTATCATAGTTTCTCAATTATATAAATATATTACTAAACATTATGTAAATTATTTATTGTTTTTATAATTAATGTACGTATTTTTATAAATCTATATACTTTGTTATATTACACCAACCTAGTATTTTTATACCTGTTTATAATAAAGAAAAAACGTTGGTATAAAATACCAACGTTTCTTATTTTGATTTCTAGCAGCAGTCGTCCCCAAACATTCCACCACAAGAACAAGTTATTAATAATAATATTAAGAAAGGTATCCAAGCCATTATATCTATGTCTACCCAACTTTCTCCAAATGCAAGGAATAAGAAGAATAATACTATTATCCACCAAGCTCCTCCACCGAAACATCCACCTTCACCAAAAAATCTACTTAACATATAATTCCCTCCCATAAATAAAGTTTAACTTTAATAATACTTAAGATTTAAATTTTACCTCATACTTTATAATATGATTTTATTTATTTTTTGTTACTCAAAGCATCCTCCGCAGCTACAAAGTATTAATAATACTATTAAGAAAGGTATCCAAGCCATTATGTCTATGTCTACCCAACTGTCTCCAAATGCTAAGAATAAGAAGAATAATATTATTATCCACCATGCTCCACCAAAGAATCCACCTTCACCAAATAATCTATCTAACATTTTGCTACCTCCTGTTGATATATAATATTGAGCTTTCGCTCTTAAGATATAATATGCAAGGAGTATGATTTGTGATAATAAATTTATAAATGTTTTTTGATTTTTAATTTAGCATTTTACCTAAAAAAGGATGCATATATATGCACCCTTTTTACTAATTTAAATTTTTAATTAACATTCATATCCATTGTCTAAGCATCCACAGTCTCCGTCGCCAACTCCTCCACATGAACATACAATTAATAATAATATTAAGAATGGAATCCAATCAGTTATGCATATTTCTGCCCAACATTCTTGGAATGCAAGGAATAAGAAGAACAGTACTATAATCCACCATCCTCCACCACCAAAACAATCGAACATTCTAGTTAATTTACTACTCATAAAATTCCCTCCTAAATATATAATTTTTCTTACGCATATACCGTGATGTCTGTTGGGTTTCCCCTCTCTCTATATACTATGTAGTTTTAATAAAAGTGTTATTGTTTTTTAGTTATTTTTTATTTTAATTATAAAAGGAGCTATTCAAGCCCCTTTCTATAATTAACTATACTAAGTTATAAAATATTTATTATATTAACAGCAGCAGCCATCATCAAAATTAGTTAATAATAATACTAATAATACTATCCATATTATAGACATATCATTACAGAAGAATAAATCCATAATATCATCTCCTAATAATAAGATTGCTCCTATTATAAGTATTATTATTAAGCCACCATTTCCAAAAAGTCCATCAAATCCGCAGCCACCAAATATACGTTGTAAACCTTTAATGTCTGACATTATTATGCCCCCTCCTAAAAATTATAGGTATATATTTGCTCCACCTATTTAATACATAATATGTCATCATAAGTAATATTGTTACTTTTTATAGTACAAAAAAAAGAAATCTTTTTAGATTTCTTTTAACAACAACTATCATCAAAGTTAAACAATAGTAATATTACAAGTATTATCCATATCCACATATTATCATCTTCTAAAAAATTATCTAATATATCTGTACACATAAACAAAAACACTATAACTATTACTATTAATAATCCACTTCCAAAAAGGCCATCATTGCCTCCAAAAAAGCGTGATATCACACTATCTAGCTTACCCATGACCTTCCCCTCCTTGACAATCATTTTTGATAATATATATGAGTTAAAGCTATAATAAGTTACTGTAATTGATCTTTATTTAATAATTTTTCTAATTCTTCATCACATAGATTATTGTATTTTATAACTTCTTGTAGATACTCATTTTTAGTTTCACTTTTTCTCTCTGATATACTTTCTATTAAATAGTCTATAGATTTTATTTTATATTCCTTGTAGTCTTTTACTAAAAAAGTAGTTTTAGAATTTTTTATACCCGTCTTAACTGTCATTAATCTAGATATGTACTCATCTTTTTTCTCATCTACATAATCTTTTTTCTCTACTACGTCTTCTAAGATAATATTGGTCTCTACAATATAATCCTTTATCATTTGAATATCAAGTGTTATTGAATTGTAATATAGATTCGCTACAACAACTAAAAATACACATATAGATGATATTAATAGCCCTATGTACTTCATAACATTTCCTCCTATGTTTAAAACTTATATACTAATTTATATTCTGCTCCCAAAATTTTATTACTTTTTCTTAAAATGTATATTGAAAAATTGTTTATATTGTATTAAACTACAATTAAATTACCAAAGTTTTTTAGGAGGATACACATGTTTGAAAAGATAAAATCAATAATAGCAGAACAACTAGGAATAGATGAACTAGACAATATAACTATGGATACTTCTCTAGTTGAAGATTTAGAAGCTGATTCTTTAGATGCTGTTGAAGTTATAATGGCTCTTGAAGATGAATTTGGTATAGAAATACCAGACGAAGAAGCAGAGAAATTCAAAACTGTAGGCGACTTATATAAGTTTGTAGAAGATAATAAATAAGTAAATAAAATTTTTTAATATGTAAAAAAACCGAGTTGATAACTCGGTTTTTTGATTAATAGCAACAATCATCATCACAATCATTATTATTATTAAATAAGAATAGTAGGAATACTACTAAGATAATCCAGATTAGAGAATTATTTTGTTCAAAGAAACATCCTAAATCTCCACCACTCATTACTAATAAAATTATTCCACCTATTATTAAAAATAACAACATTGGATTATCATCTATACAGTCAAAACCTCTAAACATTCCTTTTAATTGGTCCATATACTCCCCTCCAATTTATGTACCAAATTTAAATTAATCCTATTTATTTATATGATTGCGTTTTAATAATAGTGCCTGTACTTCTATTTTTCTTCATAGAAAGATACATTTTTTATTACTATATCTATAGTTCCATCTGGATTTTGTCTTACACTATATTTCATTGGATCTTCAAAATCAGTTAAGTCACCTTTTATGTCAAATCCATTATCAGTTCTTATACTTCTCTTTTTAAGTTTTTTCTCTATCCATTTTTTATCTATATTAAAAGTCTCAGTTAATCCTTTATCTTCCATATGCTCTTTGAAACTTTCTTTTAAATCATTATCTACGATTGAATTTTCTACGAAATCATGAACATCTATTTCATGTTTTTCTTTTAATGTGTAATTTAATACACTTCTAACATCTTCTGCTTTTTTTATATCATCACTTAGTGCATTTGTTATCCAGTTTTCAGCTGTACTCTTAAACACTTTTGTTTTATACTTATCATCATCTATTTTCTCAGCATTTAAAAATTCAGTTATAAATTTAGATTCAGCTTCTTCTTTTTCTGCATCTTTATCTAGTAATCTTAAGTGGAATTCATCATTCATTCCACTAGTTCCAACTATTGCACATTGTTTTTGTCTTCCTGTTTCAGGTATACCTATCTCACTAGCTATCATTTGTATATTAAATTTATCATCTAATAATTCTATTGAATGAGTATATAACTTCTTATAATCTAATTTTATTATACCTACATATTTTTCATCTTTTACTGTATATAGGCATATTGCTAAGTCACATGATTCTAGTTCTGCATTTATTTTCATAACGTCAAATAAATACGCAGCTATTTCTTTTGAGTTTTCTAAAAATGTATCTTCATTGTATATTATTTGCTCACAACAATTTTTAACTACATTATCGTTATAGTTTTTAAAAACACCTTTTCTTAAATCATCATCTTTTGTAACTCTTTTTATTACTTTTTGGAAAAACTTATCTACTTCATGACTAACCTTTCCTTCAAAATCATTTAATATTGGAACATCACTGTTTTTGTCTAATACGTGCACTATAAACTTATGTATTATCATAACTCCCACCTCATTTTATTATTTTAGTTTTTGTATTAATTCTTCTATGTCTTTTGGTAAATTAGCTTTAAAGAATAATTTTTCTTTTGTTCTTGGTTGTTCAAAAGCAAGGCTATAGGCATGTAGAGCTTGTCTATTTATAAGTGTTTCGTCTACATATCCATATAATTCATCTCCTATTATACCATGACCTATATGGTCCATATGTACTCTTATTTGATGAGTTCTTCCTGTTTCTAGCTTTACCTCTAGAACAGTTGCATCATTTAGTCTTTCTAGAACTTTATAGTGAGTAACAGATGCTTGACCTCGTTCATCTACCACTCTTTTTATACTATCTTCTGTAGGTCTATATATATGAGCATTTATTGTGCCAGTATCATTTTTTACTATACCTTTTACTACTGTTATATATGTTTTTTCTACTTTATCTTCACTCATATCAACTGATAATACATGATGAGCATATCCACTTTTTGCTACTATAACAAGACCTGATGTATTCATATCTAATCTATTTACAAATCTGATTTTTACTTTTTCACCTTTTTTAGTTATGTAATCCGTTACTCCATTTGCAATAGTTTTATCAAAGTGGCTTTTAGTTGGGTGAACTACCATAAATGGTGGTTTGTTTACCATTATGATATCAAAGTCATCGTATATTATATCTAGATTTAAGTCTTGAGGCTCAAAGTTTGCCATTTCTTCTTCTATTTTTACTTCTATTAAATCACCTTTTTTTATTTTCGTACTAGGCTTTTTAAATACTCCGTTTACTAGCACGCTTTGCTCTCTTTTTGTTTTTGCTACTGAACGAACTGAGAAGTTAAGTCTATCTAGTAGTATTTCTTTTAGTGTTAAATCTTCTTCTGCTGTATATGATATCATGTTGTATTTTTGATTTTCTTTTTTAAACAACTCTGCACCTGCTTTCTTTTTGTCATAACATTACTATTTTATACTATTTTGATGTAATAGATAAGTATTTCTTTAATATTTATTTGTTTATGTATACTAAGCCCGCCAAGAGTATTGATTACATAAGTTTTCCTCCAGGCTATTGCAATGTCGGTACAACTTATGTAATCAATACTCTTGGCTCATAATATATACATTAAATGGGTGGTTTACATCTAGCGTATAATACTTAACACAAAAATAACTATATTAGACTTAAATAATCTAATATAGTTATTCCTTTTTAACCAACTTTTTTCATTTTATTTTGACTATCATCAATAAATGTCCTAGATAATAGTACAAATGCAATTAGACAACATATACCACCTAGCATAAATGGCAATTTATTTCCGTAATCAAATATGAATCCTGATAATAAAGATCCTGTTACCATTCCTATGGCTTTGAATGAGCCTTGTATACCCATTGCTTCTCCGTAGTTATCTTTTGCTAGTTTAGATACTATACTTTGTTGTAATGGTGTAACTAATGCACTTGAACCTATAAATATTGCTAAGAATACTAAAGCTATTATCATATTTGAACTTATACTTGCTATTATTATAGATACTCCTGCTATTGCTAAAACAACTACTATTGTTTTATTTTCTTTAAATTTCTTACCTAAGTATGGATTTACAAATAAATTCATAAGTAATGCTATTATACCTGCTACTGCCATTACTATTCCATTTACTATTGTAGGCATGTTAAGTACTGATTCTACATAATAGTTTATTGTTGAATTGTATGCTGTTGTAGCTATTGTTGCAAGAGTCATTACTATCATCATAATCCCTATTATCGATTTTAAATCTATTGTTTTTTTACCTGGCTTTAAATGCTCTAGGTAAATTTTTATTTTTCCAGGTTTCTTTTCTATTGTTTCATCTAGCAATAAATGCATACTAATACATACTAATATCGAAAATATAGACTGAGTTATAAATGCATATTGGTATCCAAATCCACCTATAGCTCCTCCTAGTAACGCTCCACAAGAACTTGCTATTGACATTGTAGCTGTATAGTATGACATATATTTTATTCGATCTTCTTTGCTTGTTACGTCACTTACATAGGCTATTGATGCTGTCATATATCCAACTGACATAGCTCCACCTAGTATTCTAAATAAAAGGATTAGCGATGCACTTTGAGCTAGTCCAAATCCTAGTTGGCTAATTCCATATCCTAATACACCAATAATAAGTACTTTTTTTCTTCCTTTTTCATCTGATATTCTTCCCCATATTGGCGACATAACGAATTGTGCTACTGCCATTGTTGAATAAAGCACTCCAAACATAAACGTTGGAAGACCTATTGTGTTTATTAATGTTGGCGTTACTGGATGAGCCATATTAAAAGTTGTCATTGTTATAAAATTTATAAATAATATCTTTTTTATTCTGTTGTTGTCCATACTTCACCTCTGTTGTTTAATGTTTTAACTTATCTATAATAACATAAACTTCTTTATCTGTAAGTAAGTCTTCTGTTTAAGTATACATTTTATAGTTTTTGATCTTTTATACTAATCTTATACCCTTTATATTTTTAGATTAAACTTTATTATATATGTAATAATACCTCAGTAACTGAATATTATTTCAATTACTGAGGTATTAAATGCATTAGCTTCATCTTAATGCTGGTATAGATATTATTTCTGATTCTTTATTAATACTTGTATTTATTTCATATACTGGTTGATAGAATCCTTTGCTATCTACTTCATATTTCAAATTTATATCGGTTACTTCAATTTTTAAATTTTTAGGTAAAGACTCATATACCTTAAATTCACCATTTAAAATTTTATTGTATGCTTCTTCTTCTGATAATACTTCATACTCTTTATATGGTTTATATTCGATAATATTATTAGTAAAACCTCTAACCGTTCCATCTTCACTTATGTCACAAGAAAGATCTCCATCTAAATAAACTTGTCCTGATTTTATCATATCTACAGATATAATATATCCACCACCATCATCTTCTTTAAAACTTGCTTGTTCAGGTACCTTAATATCAAACTCTCCTAATTTAGAGCTTATATCTTGTATACTTAATCCTGTTTTAGGCTTAGCTTCCATTTGTGTAAAGTCAGTGTACCAAGTCGTCATCCCTACGTAGTCTACCCATAAGTTATATTTTTCATCTTCTGTTTTATATACTATAGTTTCATCATATTCATCATTTTTAGATTCATCTACCTTGCTATTCACGTTAGATAGAATTTTATTTGCTAATTTTAAAGCTTCGTCCTTTGTCCCTACTGTTGCTTTATAAACAAAAGCTTTTTGAGGTTTATCCTCTAACTTTAATTTTGTTTGTACATCTATATCTGACATATCTACTTTATAACTATTAGTAATACTTAGATTACCTAGTTCTTGTTTTGAATAATTTATAAATATTACACTAAATATTGTAACTGTAATTATTATAGGTATTTGATAAGCTATCGTAAGGATAGTTTTATTTTTTTGATTTT
>JBOFYV010000013.1:0-122715 GCA_051654865.1 Peptostreptococcaceae bacterium | reverse complement strand
TAGATACAGCTAGTATTGCGTTAGCTCCTAACTTACCTTTGTTTGGAGTTCCATCTAATTCTATCATTAATGCATCTAATCCTGGTTGATCGAATGCGTCCATTCCTTCTAATTCAGGTGCTATTATTTCGTTTACGTTAGCAACAGCTTTTTCAACACCTTTTCCTAAGTATCTTCCTTTGTCACCGTCTCTTAATTCAACAGCTTCGAAAGCTCCTGTAGAAGCTCCTGATGGAACTATAGCTCTACCTTGAGATCCACTTTCTAATGTTACTTCAACCTCTACAGTTGGGTTTCCTCTTGAGTCTAATACTTCTCTAGCATATACTAATTCGATTACTGACATTGTTATATCTCCTCTCGACTTGTTTTATTTTTTGTAATTACTTAATTTTAAAGTTAGTTGATGGGTAAATTTAAAACTTCGTAATATTATTTATTATTTTATTATTAAAGAATCTCCAGTCATTTGTGCTGGCTTCTCTAAATTCATCATATCAAGCACTGTAGGTGCTATATCACTTAATCTTCCACCTTCTCTTAGTTTAGCAGATTTTAATTCATCTCCTACTACTATGAAAGGTACTGGATTTGTTGAGTGAGCAGTTATTGTTGTTTTTGTTTCAGGATCTTGCATAAGTTCTGCATTTCCGTGGTCAGCTGTTATTAATGCGCTTCCACCTTTTGCAAGTATTTTTTCTACTATCTTACCTACACAAGTATCTACTGTTTCAACAGCTGTAATAGCAGCTTCTACTACTCCTGTATGACCTACCATATCAGGGTTAGCATAGTTTAGAACGATAAAATCAAAGTTATCTTCATCTATTTTAGCTAATACTTTTTCTGTTAATTCTGGTGCATTCATCTCTGGTTGTAAATCATAAGTTGCAACCTTTGGAGATGGTACTAGTAATCTTTCTTCACCTTCATTTGGTTCTTCTACTCCACCATTGAAGAAGAAAGTAACGTGTGCATACTTTTCAGTCTCAGCTGTTCTTAACTGAGTTTTTCCATTTTTAGCTAAGTACTCCCCTAATGTGTTTTCTAAGCTTTGTGGTCCAAATGCTACGTGTACATTTTTTATAGTAACATCATATGTAGTTAAACATACGAAGAATGTCTTCATACATGGTCTTTCAAATCCTACAAACTCATCACATACTAAAGCTCTAGTTATTTCTCTAGCTCTATCTGGTCTGAAGTTTCCGAATATAACTGAGTCATTTTCTTTTATAAGACCTACTGGTTGACCATTTTCTTCTACTATTACTGTAGGTACTACGAATTCATCAACCTTATCATCAGCATAAGATTTTTCTATTGCTTCTTTAGCGCTAGTTGCTGTATTTCCTTTACCATCAACCATTGCTTCGTAAGCAAGCTGAACTCTTTCCCATCTCTTATCTCTATCCATAGCGTAGTATCTACCAGAAACTGAAGCAAATTTACCTACTCCAACTTCCTTCATGCAGTTTTCTACATCTTCTATGAATTCTAAAGCACTTGTAGGAGCAACGTCTCTACCATCTGTGAATGCATGTACAAATACATTTTCAACACCTTGTGCTTTAGCCATTTTGATAAGAGCTTTTAAGTGATCTATGTGAGAGTGAACTCCACCATCAGATAATAATCCCATTAAGTGAAGAGCACCGTTTTTAGCATTGTTCATAGCTTCTACTAACACTTCGTTAGTGAAGAAATCTCCATCTGCTATAGACTTACTAACTCTTGTTAAGTCTTGGTAAACTACTCTACCAGCACCTATATTAGTATGTCCAACTTCTGAGTTACCCATTTGTCCTTCTGGAAGACCAACATCCATACCACTTGCAGCGATTAGAGTATTTGGATACTCAGCTATCATTTTATCTATATTAGGAGTATTGGCATTTATAACAGCGTTTCCTTCTGTTATCTTACTTTCACCAAATCCATCCATTATTATTAATGCTATTGGTTTTTTCATGTGTATTTCTCCTTAGTAGTTAACTAATTGAGTGTAATCACTAGCAGCTAAACTAGCTCCACCAACTAAAGCTCCATCTATGTCGCTTTGTCCCATTATTTCAGCTACGTTTGAAGGCTTAACACTTCCACCGTATTGTATTCTAACTTCGTTAGCTTTATCTCCGTAAAGTCCAGCTACTACTTCTCTTATGTATTTGATTACATCGTTAGCATCTTCACTAGTTGCAGTTTTTCCAGTTCCTATAGCCCATACTGGTTCGTAAGCTATAACAACCTTAGCTAAATCTTCACTAGTTACGTCTTTTAAAGCACCTTCTACTTGTACTTTACAAACGTTCTTAGTTTCTCCAGCTTCTCTTTCTTCTAATGTTTCTCCACAACATAATATTGGATCTATTCCAACTTCTAAAGCTTTTAATACTTTCTTGTTGCAAGTTTCATCAGTTTCATTGAAGTATTCTCTTCTTTCTGAGTGTCCTATTACAACGTAGTCCATATCTAATTCTTTTAACATTGAAGCTGATATTTCCCCTGTGAAAGCTCCACTTTCAGCGTAGTGCATATTTTGAGCAGCTACTTTTATGTTAGTTCCTTTAGTTATTTCTTTTAAGTCTTTTAATAATGTGAAAGGTGCACATATTACCGCTTCTACATTATCGTTATTTACGTTATTTTTAACTTCATTCACAAATTCTACAGCTTCAGCTATAGTTTTGTTCATTTTCCAGTTTCCTGCTATTATAGGCTTTCTCATTTTACTTTTCCTCCCACTTGGAAATTAAATCCTAGAGAAACCTGTGTAGGCAGATTTCTCTATATTTAATTTGTATTATTTTAAGGTAGTTTCAAATATAAAACTAACTGTGGTCATATATTTATTTAAATGTATAACATTGATTATGTTTTACTATATTTTTATATTACTTGTTATCTAAAGCTACTATTCCTGGTAATTCTTTACCTTCTAAGAACTCTAATGAAGCTCCTCCACCAGTAGAAACGTGAGTCATGTTGTCTCCGAATCCTAATTGGTTAACTGCAGCAGCAGAGTCTCCTCCACCTATTACAGTAGTAGCATCAGTTAAAGCTGCCATAGCTTTAGCAACTGCTAATGTTCCAGCTGCGAAGTTTTCGAATTCGAATACTCCCATTGGTCCATTCCATACTATTGTCTTAGATTCATTTACAGTGTTTACGTATAACTCTATTGTCTTAGGTCCTATATCTAGTCCCATAAATCCTTCTGGTATATCAGCACCTTCAGTTATTACTGGTGCAACGTCTGCAAATTTGTCAGCTACAGCATTGTCTATTGGTAATAAGAATTTAACACCTTTAGCTTCTGCTTTAGCCATCATTTCTTTAGCGTACTCTACTCTATCAGCTTCAACTAATGAAGTTCCTATTTCGTGTCCTAAAGCTTTTAAGAATGTATAAGACATTCCTCCACCTATTATTATGTTGTCTACTTTTTCTAATAATTGCTCTATAACAGCTATCTTATCAGAAACTTTAGCTCCACCTAATATAGCAGTGAAAGGTCTAACTGGAGTAGCAACTGCTTCTCCTAAGAACTTTAATTCTTTTTGTATTAAGTATCCGCAAGCTCTTTCATTTAAGAACTCTCCAGCACCTACTGTTGAACAGTGAGCTCTATGAGCAGTACCGAATGCATCGTTTACGAATACGTCAGCTAATGAAGCTAATTCTTTAGAGAAGTTTTCTTCATTTTTAGTTTCTTCTTTTCTGTATCTAGTGTTTTGTAGTAATACTACATCACCATTTTCCATTTTTTCTACAGCCGCTCTAGCATTTTCCCCTACAACGTTATCATCAGCAGCAAACACTACTTCTTTATCTAACATTTCTGATAATCTCTTAGCAACAGGTGCTAACGATAATTCTGGCTTAGCTTCTCCCTTTGGCTTCCCTAAATGAGAACATAATATAACTTTTGCTCCATTTTCGATTAAGTACTTTATAGTTGGCATTGCACCATTTAATCTATTTTCATCAGTTATAACTCCATCCTTTAAAGGTACATTGAAGTCACATCTTACTAAAACCTTTTTCCCGTTCACGTTTATATCTTCTATTGTTTTTTTGTTAAGCATTGACATTTTGCTCTCTCCTCTCAAAAAGAAACCCTAGTAATAATTTATATATTTTAATATAGTTTCGTTATGTTCACTTTTAAAAAAGTCCGTAATTTGAAGCCCTAAGGCTCCAAACTCGGACTTGTATTAAATTACTTAGCTAATGAAGCAAAGTATCCTAATGTTCTTATTAATTGAGCTGTATAAGACATTTCGTTATCATACCAAGAAACAACTTTAACTAATTGCTCTCCGTTTACTTCCATAACTCTTGTTTGAGTAGCATCGAATAATGATCCGAAGTCTATTCCTATTATGTCAGTAGATACTAATTCTTCTTCAGTGTATCCGAAAGATTCAGTTGCAGCAGCTTTCATAGCAGCGTTTATTTCTTCTACAGTTACTTTCTTTCCTAATGTACAAACTAATTCAGTTAAAGAACCAGTTATAACTGGAACTCTTTGAGCTCCTCCGTCTAATTTACCTTTTAATTCAGGTATAACTAAACCTATAGCTTTTGCAGCTCCTGTAGTGTTAGGAACTATGTTTGCAGCAGCAGCTCTACCTCTTCTTAAGTCGTTCTTTCCGTGAGGTCCATCTAATGTATTTTGGTCATTAGTGTATGCATGTATAGTAGTCATGAATCCTTTTTGTAATTCAAACTTGTCTTGTAATGTTTTAGCCATTGGTGCTAAACAGTTAGTTGTACAAGAAGCTCCTGATATAACTGTTTCAGTTCCATCTAATATGTCATGGTTTACATTGAATACTACTGTCTTTATATCTCCTGTAGCAGGTGCAGATATAACAACTTTCTTAGCTCCAGCTTCTAAGTGTAATCCAGCCTTCTCTTGAGAAGTGAAGAATCCAGTACATTCTAATACTATATCAACGTTTAATTCAGCCCATGGTAAGTCAGCTGGGTTTCTTTCAGCAGTAACTTTTATTTCTTGTCCATTAACTATGAAAGCTCCATCTTTAACTTCTATTTCACCATTGAATCTACCTTGAGCAGAGTCATACTTGAATAAGTGAGCTAATGTCTTAGCATCTGTTAAGTCGTTTATTGCAACAACTTCAAACTTATCAGTTTGTTCCATTAATTTTCTTAAAGCTAATCTTCCTATTCTCCCAAATCCGTTTATAGCAACTTTAACCATTTTGCTACCTCCTGTATGTATAAAATATATATATTATTGACTAGCAATGCTAGTTTTTAACTAATTTATAATTCTTCTAATATTTTGTACCCATTTTCTTCATCTGTTATAAGAACTATGTTCTTATTGATGTTTGTCATAGCTATTAATGCATCTACTTTTCTTTTCCCTGCAAATATCGCTATACTTTCTTTTACATTTTTGAATGTTTCTAAGTCTATACCTATTGTATTTAACTTACAAACAATTTCCCCAGCTTCATTAAAGTAATGTCCAAAGGCTTCTCCAACTCCACCTTTTTCTATTATTTCATTTGCCTTTTGATCTGGCAGTCTTCTTTTTCTTGCCATTTCATCTGCTTTACCTATTCCAAAAACAAGTACATCTGTTTTTTGAATATAGTCTAGCGTCTTTTTAATTCCAGGCTCTTGAGTAAGCATTTTTATTGCTTCTTCTCCCAATTCATCTGGTACATGTAGTAATTTATAATGTGAATGTAGTTTTTTGCTCGCCATTGCGACTACATTATTTGACTGATGTTCTACATCTTTTCCCATACTTCCTCTAGCAGGAACTACAGTTACGTTGTTGTATTTTTTATCTGTTTTTATGCTGTTAGCAAATTCTAACATCGTACTTCCACCTGTAATTGAAACTATGTCACCATCTTTTAGGACATCAAGGAAGTACTCAGCTCCACATCTTGCTACATCTTTTAGTAGTGTTTCATTAGTATCGAAACTACCTGGTACTAATAAAACCTTCTTTATGCCTAACTTTTCTCTAACTCTTTCTTGCAGTGTAGATAACCCCATAATTTCTTTCATAACTTCTTTAAGATCATCTAGGATTACTGCACCTTCTTTCGTTATGGTCATTCCAGATACTGCTACATCTATAAGTTGTTGTTCTTTTAAAAATTCAGTTTCAGATCTTACTATCCTTTCACTAATTCCTAGTAAATTAGATAAGGTTCTTCTACCTACTGGTTCACTTAAAGATATTTGTCTAAGTACAGAGTATCTTCTTTCCATAAGTTCAATTACTTGCGGAATTAACTTTTGTTGTATTTTTAATAGGTCTTTCATTTTTAACTCCTTATTAATCATTCCGCTTCTCGGGACCTTTTTTGTCCCTGGTGTGTATTTTGTTCCCACAACCTAATTTCATTGTATATTAATTGGTTATTTTTTTCAATAGTTTTTACAACATTTTTATATTTATTTTTTATTTTAATGTATTACTAGTATCGTTTTCTTTTACTAGATGACAGGATTCCTAATTCTTCTCGATATTTTGCAACCGTTCTCCTGGCTACTGTTACACCTTTCTCCTTCAGTACTTTCACTATAGAATCATCACTTAGCGGTTTTGCTTTATTTTCCTGCTTTATTATTTCTTCTATCATCTTTTTTATACTGATACTCGATGTGGTTCCGTTATCATCATTTTCTAATGCACTACTAAAGAAATATTTAAATTCAAACATACCAAAAGGAGTAAGCATATATTTTCCATTAACACCTCTACTTATTGTAGACTCATGAAAATCTAATTCTTCTGCTATATCTTTCATTTTCATAGGCTTTATGTATTTAATACCTTTATTAAAAAACTCGTCCTGATATTTAACTATTTCTTCTGCAATTTTAAGTATTGTTGCTTTTCTATTCTCAATATTTTTTATAAGTCCGGTAGCTGAATTTAACTTTTCCTTAATAAAGCTTTTTGCATCTTTATCTGATTGAGAATTTTTTAATACTTCTTTATAAAAGTTATTTACTCTAAGCTTTACTCCATCATTTTCATTTGTACATACTACAAACTCACTGTCTATTTTTTCTATTACCACGTCTGGTTGAATATAAACACTTCTTTCAACACTGCACGTTCTTCCCGGTTTAGGGTCTAATGTTTTTATTATATTTATTAGGTTTACACACCTTTGAAGAGGAATATCGTATTTTTTACTTATATCCTTATATTTATTTTTTCCTATTAGTTCTAAGTCTTTACATATTATTTCTTCTAATAATTCGTCATATATTCCTAAATTATGTATTTGTATTGTTAAACATTCAGATAAGTTTCTAGCTCCAATTCCACTTGGTTCTAACTGTTGTATACTTTCTAAACATCCTTCAAACATACTCTTATTTATATTTAATTCATTTATAATTTCTTTTTCATCTACCCTTAAGTATCCATCTTCATCTAAACTATCTATAATATATTCACAAACTTCCATTTCTTTGTCTCTCAGTTTGTATAAACTTATTTGAAATTTTAAATGTTCATACAGACTTTCTGAGTCTTTGATTAGATTTTCTAGATTTATATCATTGTCTGGATTATAGTTTACTTCGCTTCTAGTATCTTTTCTATATCTATCCATATCTTTTATGTATGATTCCCAGTCTATTTCATTAGTTCTTTCACTTTCAAGTAATGGGTTTTCTTCAACTTCCTTTTTGACTTCTTCTTCTAGTTCTAATCTGCTCATATTTAATATAGATAAAGACTGTTTTAATTGTGTAGTCATTATTAGTTTTTGGGTTTGTGTTAGTTCCAAACCTTGATTAAAATTCATATACATACACCTCCCCAGTATATTTGTAAAATGAGTATTATTTATTATGTGCTACAAAAAACCCTTTTGTATAGATATATATTACCATTTTTACATATATCTTGTCCAAAAGGGTTTTTATTTCATTATTTTACATTTCATCTAATAAAGCTTTAAGCTCTTCTTCTGTGTACTTATACTTAGTATTACAGAATTGACATCCTATTTCTGCACCTTTATCTTCTTCTATGATTTGTGTTAATTCATATTTTCCTATTGAAGTTAAAACTTCTTTTCCTTTTTCAAACGAGCATTCACATTCAAACTTTACGTTTACTTTATCTAATATTCTAGGATTTAATCCTTCTAATATTATGTTTAGTATATCTTCTGGCATTTTACCTTCTTGCATCATTGTAGTTATAGATGATAAATTTCTAACATTTTTTTCTATTTGAGATATAGTTTCTTCTGTTGCATCTGGCATTAGCTGTACTATAAGTCCTCCAGCATGTTCTACTTCAAACCCAGTTGTAAGTACTCCTAAAGCCACTATTGATGGAGTTTGCTCTGATAGTGCAAAGTAATGAGTAAAATCTTCTGCTATTTCTCCACTTACTAATGGATATGCTCCATTGTATGGTTCTCTTAGACCTAAATCTTTGATTACTTTTACTACTCCATTAGTACCTACAGCAGCTGCTACATTTAATTTTCCATTTTCATAGTCAGGTACTTCTACATTAGGATTTTCAACATATCCTTTTACGGTACCTTCTACATTAGAAGTAGCTAATATGCTACCTATTGGTCCTCCACCTTTTATGATTACGGTTACTTTATCACCTTTATTTTTCATCATTAGCCCCATCATAGATGTTGCTGTTAAAGTTCTACCAAGTGCTGCTGTTGCAACCTTTGTAGTATTGTGTAGTTTTCTTGCTTCTTCTACCATGTTTGTAGTAGTTCCTATGAAGGCTCTTACTTGACCTTCCCCTCCTGTTGCTCTTATTACATAATCCGTCATAACATCCTCCAAACTATATTTTATTTTCTACATACAAAGAATAGTCTTTCACTATCTTTTTTAGGCTTTTCAAATGTAAAGTCTCCGTATACTTTTATATTCTCAAACCCTGATATTTGTAAGCTTTCTATTATTTCATCTTCTGTGTATGCTCTTTGATAATGCTTTTCTTCAAATTTATCATACTTTCCATTTTTATCTTTTACAAAGAAAGCTAATTCCATTTCTACTAGATTTTGTTCATCATCAAAGTAATTTTGCCACATATATGACACATCTTCTCTATTTTCACCGTACATATTGTTACCAAGTACTTTTGATAACTTGTAGTGTGAACTTATGTCAAATATAAATATTCCACCCGGTTTTAGTAGTTCGTGTGTTTTTGCAAAAGCACTTTCTAATTCGTCATCATATGTTACATAGTTGAATCCATCACATGCACATAATACACAGTCTAAATTTGTAACATCAAAATCTAGCTCTGCTATATCTTGTTGAAGCAACACTAACTCTACGCCTTCTTTTTCTGCTTTTTCTCTAGCTACACTAAGCATTTGATCCGATATATCTATACCTGCTATGTCATAGTTTTTCTTAGTCAAAGGTATAGTCAGGTTACCTGTTCCACATGCTAATTCTAATATGTTTTGAACTTCTGTGTTTTCATCTTTTATTATTTCTTCTATATACTTAACCCATCCATCATAATCAACATCATTCATCAGTTCATCATAAATGAATGCAAAATCATTATACTGCTCCATCGTCCTTATTTGCGTCCTCCATCATCTTCTTATGTTGTTTTTTTCGTGATGTAAGTATTCCGCCAATTCTTCCAGCTTCTTTGGCTGTAAGACCTGCCCAACCACTCTCACTAACCTTGTCTAGTAGTCCAAGTTCTGATGCTATTTCATATTTCATTATATCATTATCTGTCAATATCTTCTTCTTGTTAGCATTTGCTTTATTTCTTTTGCTCGGTTTATTTAAATCTTGATTAATCATAAAAAACACCCCTTCTTATTTTTATTTTTGTCATATAACAAAAATTTATACAAAATTTGAAGGGGTAAGTTTATTTATTATTTAATTCAATGATCTTTTATACTTTAATAAGTTTACATATACTTCTAATCCATTTAATAAAATCTCTTCATCAAAATTGAAGTTTATATTGTGAAGTCCATCTACAAATCCTTTTTCTTCATTTCTAGAACCTAGCATAAAGAAAAATCCTGGTACTGCTCTTTGGTAATAAGAAAAATCTTCTGATATCATTAATGGATCTAGTTGTATGATTTTTTCATCTTCCATATATGTTTCTAATGATTTTACAAATTCTTTGTATAAGTTTTTATCATTTTTAACTGAAGGATATCCATCTTTTATATTAATATTAACTGTACCATTATACGATATTTCTAGACCTCTACAAAGGTCAGTTACTCTTGATTTTATATTTTCATATACTTCAGGTGCAAAAGCTCTAATAGTACCTTCTAATCTCACATGCTCTGCTATTATATTTCTTCTGCTTCCACCTTCTATTTTACCTACAGTAAAAACTGCATTATCTAATGGGCTTAAATTTCTAGATACTATACTCTGAAAACTATTTACAAGATTTGATGCCATTACTATTGTATCTATTCCATTTTGAGGCATAGCACCATGAGCACTCTTACCTATTATCTCTATATTAACTTCTCCCTCATGTGCCATAAAATATCCGCTTCTAACCCCAACTGTTCCCTGTGGTATTTCAGGATATATATGAAGCCCATAAATTTCATCTATACTATATTTTTCAATTATACCTGCTTCTATTAAATCCTTTGCACCTCCTGGACCTTCCTCTGCAGGTTGGAATATAAATACTACATTATCATTTAAATCTTCTTTATTAGCACTTAAATATTCAACCAACCCTAATAATATACTCATATGACCATCGTGACCACATAAATGTTCCACGCTAGAATCTGTTGTAAGAGCATCAATATCAGCTCTAAAAGCAATTGTTTTATTTCCTATATTACCTTTTATTTTACCTACTATACCTGTTTCTAAATATGTCTGATAATCTATTTTTAGTTCATTTAAATAGCTTTTTATATAAGCTGAAGTTTTGAACTCTTTTCTTCCTATTTCTGCCCTGCAGTGAAGTTCTCTTCTATGTTTATATATCTTTTCTCTTAACTGTTCTAACATCTTAAAAATCCCCCCTAAATAAAATGTCCTTACTCTAAATATTTTATCTATGATTATAGTCTTTTATAATTATATTTCAACAATTAATTATAATTTTTAAAATTTTCTAATTTTTAATTGCAATTTTATTTTCCTTAGATTAGAATAATACTAATTAATTAAATTGTCCTATAACCTAGGGTAGAGGTGCTGTAATTATTAGTATTCAAATGGAGTTGGCAAACTTTGATATTTGATGAAAGGAATTATAGCCGAAGAAAATTTCTTGGCAAAGGTATTTTCTGGGTTTACATAGAATATATGTAAGACTGTCATTTATTCTATATAAATGGTGAGCTACAAGGTTTACTTAACGTACTCTATTTAGACGTGCCAAAGTATACCTTTGCACGTCTATTTTTATTAATTATTTTAATTTTATTAATATCCGTAGAAGTAAACTAATAAATTTATATAGGAACGAATTTTTTATTATAATAAGGGGGATTCACAATGAAAAAAGTCAATGTAGCAATAGTTGGTGCAACAGGAATGGTGGGGAGAACATTCCTTAAGGTTTTAGAAGAAAGAAACTTTCCAATAGATAATTTATACTTATTCTCATCTGCTAAATCAGCAGGTTCTACTGTTAATTTTGCTGGTAAAGATTATGTAGTTGAAGAATTAACTGAGAATGTATTTGATAGAGATATACAAATAGCATTATTCTCTGCTGGTGGAGAAATAAGTGAAAAATACGCTCCTATAGCAGCATCTAAAGGAGTAATAGTAGTAGATAACTCTAGCCACTGGAGAATGGATCCTGAAGTTCCATTAGTAGTGCCTGAAGTAAATCCTGAAGCTGTAAAAGAACACAAAGGCATTATAGCAAATCCTAACTGCTCTACTATACAAGCCGTAGTACCTCTAAGATGTCTTGATGATAAGTATAAATTAAAAAGAGTAATATACTCTACATATCAAGCAGTATCTGGTTCAGGTGTTAGAGGTATAAAAGACCTAGAAGAAGGTGTTGAAGGCGAACCTAACAAGTTCTATCCTCATCCAATAGCATTCAACTGCTTACCTCATATAGATGTATTTACTGATAACGGTTATACAAAAGAAGAATTAAAAATGATAAATGAAACTAAGAAAATATTTAACAACTATGATTTAAAAGTTACGGCTACTACTGTAAGAGTACCTGTTAAAAACGGTCATAGCGAGTCTATAAATATTGAGTTTGAAAATGAGTTTGATTTAGAAGAATTAGTAAACGAACTAAAGAATGTTGAGGGTGTTGTTGTTGTAGATAATCCTCAAGCTAATGAGTACCCTACTGCTATAGATTGTGATGGTAAAGATGAAGTATTTGTTGGGAGACTTAGAAGAGACTTTAGTATAGATAATGGTATAAATATGTGGGTAGTTGCTGATAACATAAGAAAAGGCGCTGCTACTAACGCTGTTCAAATAGCAGAGTTATTATTATCTTATGATTTAGTTTAATTAAATAATTTTTTATATAAGGGGGATATTTTTATGTTATTTCAAGGTTCTGCTGTTGCGATTATTACGCCTTTTACGGATAAGGGTGTGGATTTTGAAAAGTTAGGTCAATTAGTTGAGTATCATATAGAAAATCATACTGATGCTTTAGTTGTTTGTGGTACTACTGGTGAAGCTACTACTATGAGTGATGATGAGCAATTAGCTGTTATAAAGTATGTTGTAGATAAGGTAAATAAAAGAATTCCTGTTATAGCTGGTACTGGTTCTAATAACACTATGCATTCTGTTCATTTAAGCCAAGAAGCTGAAAGATTAGGAGCTGATGGACTATTAGTAATTACTCCTTACTATAATAAAGCTAATGCTAAGGGACTTAAACTACACTTTGAAACTATAGCTAAAAGTGTTAGTTTACCTATAATTATGTACAACGTTCCTGGAAGAACTTCTATGAATATGAAGCCTAGCTTAGTTGCTGAGTTAGCTAAGATAGATAATATAGTAGCACTTAAGGAAGCTAGTGGTGATTTAGCTCAAGTTGCTGAAGTTTGTAGATTAGTTCCTGATGATTTTGCTGTTTATTCAGGAAATGACGATTCTATACTTCAATTACTTTCTGTTGGTGGAAAAGGTGTTATATCTGTTCTTGCTAACGTATGTCCAAAAGAAACTCATGATTTAGTTCAAAAGTTCTTTGATGGAGATATAGAAGGTTCTAGAAAAATACAACTTGAATTAAAACCTTTAATAGATGCTTTATTTATAGAAGTAAATCCAATACCAGTAAAAACTGCTATGAACTTATTAGGATTTGAAGTTGGTAATCTAAGACTTCCTCTTGCAGATATGGAAGAAAGTAACTTAGAAGTACTAAAAAAAGAATTAGTTAATGCTGGTTTAAAATTAGCGGAGGGATTATGCTAAAAGTTATAGTAAATGGATGCCTAGGTAAAATGGGGAAAGTTTTAACTAGATGCGTTCTAGAAGATAATGAGTTAGAATTAATATGTGGTTCTTCTTTTAATCCAACTGAAACTACTGATTATAAAATATATAGTAAAATGGTTGATATAAAAGAAACTGCTGATGTTATAATAGATTTTTCTCATCATTCCAGCTTAGATGATGTTCTATCATATGCTTTAGATACTAAAACACCATTAGTAATTGCTACTACTGGATACAATAATGATGAATTAAACAAAATTAAAGAAGCTTCTAAGATAATACCTATATTCTTATCTTTCAATATGTCTTTAGGTGTAAATGTACTTCTTAAATTAGTTAAAGAAGCCACTAAAGCTCTTGGTAATTTTGATATAGAAGTTATAGAAAAGCATCACAACAAAAAAGTAGATGCTCCAAGCGGTACTGCTGTTATGATAGCTAATGCCATTAAAGAAGTTTTACCTACTATTGAATACAATTACGGTAGATATGGTAGAGAAGCAAAAAGAACTGATAATGAAATAGGAATTCACGCTGTAAGAGGCGGAACAATAGTTGGGGAACATAATGTTATTTATGCAGGACACGATGAAGTTGTAGAGTTAAAGCATACAGCTCAATCTAAAGATATATTTGCAAAAGGAGCTATCACTGCTGCTAAATATTTAGTAAATCAAGAGCCTGGATACTACAATATGGATAATATGTTAAGCTAATCAAAAGGGGGTATTCAAATGATAAATTTAAATGACGCATATGAAATAGCAAATTTCATAAAAGAATCTAAAAAAAGTACACCAGTTAAGGTATATGTAAATGGTAAACTTTTAAATGTTAAGAAGAATGATAACTTCAAAGTATTTGGAGCTACTGGTTCTTACACTCTAATAGGTGACTATAACGAAATAATGAAAGAACTTGATAGTAAAAAACACCATATTGAAGATATGCACATAGAATATGACAGAAGAAATTCTGCTATACCTTTATACAACTACCTACACGAACATGCAAGAATAGAGCCAGGTGCTATAATCAGAGATATGGTAACTATAGGTCATAACGCTGTGGTTATGATGGGAGCTGTAATAAACATAGGCGCAGTTGTAGGAGACAATGCTATGATAGATATGAACGCTGTAATAGGCGCTAGAGGTATGATAGGTAAAAACGTACACCTAGGAGCCGGAGCAGTCGTAGCAGGCGTACTAGAACCACCTTCAGCTACACCAGTAATCATAGAAGATGACGTCCTAATAGGAGCCAACGCAGTAATCCTAGAAGGCGTAAAAGTAGGAAAAGGATCCGTAGTAGCTGCAGGAGCAATAGTTACACACGACGTAGAACCAGGTACTGTTGTTGCTGGTTCACCTGCTAGAGTAATAAAAATGAAAGACTCAAAAACAAGTGACAAAACAAAAATAATGGAAGGTCTAAGAGACCTAGACTAAATTAAATAAGATATACAAAAAAGAAAGCATCTACCCCATAAAGTAGACGCTTTCTTTTTTATATTTTATGTTTTTTTCTTTTTCTTTTCCATATCCAAATTCTTAATATGGAAAACTTATAATAATTATCCATCGAGTGGGCTATCTATATTTAAATCTCTATATTAAGAATGTAGCCCCGTCTACTGATTGCATTACGTCAAAATTAGGCGCATTACCTACTGCATAAAAAGTATATATCCTATTCGGATTTACTTTTATTTGATCTTGATTAATTAACGCATTATTTTGAGAAGCTATAACACTAACATTATATAACTTTGGTGCAACTTCTAAATAAGACGTAATATCTCTAAACTTAACATTAGAAAATTCTACTTTGCCATCTAGTAGAATATTAACCTCTCTACCGTTAGGAACCAAATGTACAAATCTAACTTTAGAGTTATTCCCACTTGGTATTTCCTTATCTTCTTTTATAGGCAATAGTTGTATATCTCCTATATCCCCTGTTAGAGCCATAGTTACAAGCTCATCATTTTTAACTTCAATCTCTTGTCTTAATAGTAACTTATCTAAGTCACCATCAACATAAGCTGTTAATGTGTATTTTCCTTGTGGAACATACACATATGGCGTAAATTCTGTAAAATCAAGTTCTTTATAAAATGGCTTATCATTCAAATATATATCTACTTCATCTCCACCTGGAACAGCATGAAAAACCCTTATAAGAGAATAATTTTTGTTAAAATTTCTCAAATAACTCTCCCCCTCTTACATCAAATAATATCCTACTATCATACTATTTATGTTGATGAAGTTTTGACACTATTGATTCCTTACATATTACTTTTTATTCATATCAATACTTTTAAATTCATTTACCTTATTCCAATCTTTACTATTAGCATATATACTAGCTGGGAACGTTGCTATTCTTTTATTAAACTCTGGAAGATAATCCTTGTTATACTCAAACATCATCTCATCTACAAAGTTGTTTAGCATTTTTACTTCCTCTCTTTTGTTAACTAGTAAAACATCCTCATCTATAGCACTGTTATTATTGTATAAAGTCATTATTTTATCTAATTCTTTATTAAAGTTATCAAACATAGCTACATTTTCATTTATCTTGCTATCATCAAAACAATCTGCATTCTCAATTTTTTTTATTTGAGATTCCATCTGTGAAAATTTACCTTCTTCTGATTCAGTTTCTTTTACCTCTTTTTCAATATCTAATAATAAATCTTTCTTTTCAAGTATGTTTTGCTTTAGATTACTTAATGTTGATACCACACTTACTTGAACATTTCTCGCAAAATCTATTTGTGCATTTGTAAAAATGCCTATTCCTATTGCTGCTACTATTGTTGCTATTATATATTTTTTTGTTTTTTTGTCTTTTAAGTTCATTTTCAATCTCTCCTTTTTAATAATTTTTATTATTTATAATTCATTCCATTTATATATTCGTTATCACCTATATCATATCTATCACTTTTCTATATTTTTTATCCTTGTATTGCTTGTATTGGATCTAATTTTGAAGCTTTTATTGCTGGTATAGCTCCAAATATAGCTCCTGTCATTATTGATATAAATAATGCCTTTGCGTAAACTTGTGCGCTAGGTATTGCTTCTACCCCTAAGTATGGTCCAACTTGACTAGCTGCAATTGACCCAACTACTATACCTACTAATCCACCCATAATTGTTATAACTATAGTTTCTATTAAAAATTGAATTACTATATCCTTTGGTTCTGCTCCTATCGCTCTTCTTATACCTATTTCTCTTTTTCTCTCAGTAACTGACATATACATTATATTCATAATTCCTATACCACCTATTGCCAAAGATACATTAGATAATATAGACGTAAACCTATTTATAGTCGACTGTAAAATACCTAATTGGAAACTTCCATCACTTCCTCCATTCATCTCATAAGTACCTACGCTCTTATCTTTACCTAAACTTAGCTTCTCTGTTACCTCGCTCCCAACTTCACTTACATCGTATCCTGGTTTAACTAAAAGTTCTAATCCATTTAGAGGACCTCCGAAAGAGTTTTTTTCTTCTAGGTTTTGAAGTGCTTTTTTAGGCATATAACTTTTAGGCGTTTCAAATCCATCTGTGACCACAGCAACGTCTGATTCTAAAACACCTACTACTTCAAATGTTTCTCCATCAATTTCTATATTTTTACCTACTGCATTTCTAGGAGTATATATTCCTACACCATATGCTATACCACCATCTAAAATAATTGTATTTCTATCTAGGTCATCCAAAGAAAAACTTCTTCCATATTGTACTTCTATATTTTTATTATCTTTATACTCTATTATTTCCGAATATGAACTTCCATCTTCATATTCTATATTTTTACCATACATACCACTAGCAGCCTCTCCATATTTAGGCGTAATTTTTTCTACACCTCTTATCCCTGACAGTTTACCTATATCTTCTAAAGTAAATGGTTCATAAAAAGTTGGATCAAAGCTACTTTCATAATTAGGGCTAAAATATATATTAGTTGTTCTAAATGCAGGGTCTTTACTTGAATTTATACCTTGTTGTTCTATACCATTTCCTATACTTGATACTACAACTACAGATGTTATACCAAGTACTATCCATACCATAGCTACGATTACACGAATCTTGTTAGTTTTTATATTTTCTATAGCATTTTTAATAATTACCATAACTAGGCCCCCTCTACTACTACTACACCATCTTTTATACTAATTACTTTAGTAGCATATCTCAGTAGTTCTGGTTCATGTGTAACCATTATTATTGTTTTTCCTTTTTTATTTAATTCTTTTAATAATTCCATAATATCACGACTAGTTTCTGTATCTAATGCCCCTGTAGGTTCATCTGCAAATATTATATCTGGGTCATTAACTAGTGCCCTAGCTATAGTAATACGTTGCTGCTGTCCTCCTGATAATTCAAGTGGCTTTTGATGTATTTTATCTAATAACCCTACCATTTGTAATCTCTCTTTAATTCTACTGTCTTTTTCTTCTTTAGAATATTTATCATTGTATATCATTGGTAATTCAACATTTTTGTATATATCTAAAGTTGGTATTAAATTAAATTGTTGGAATACAAATCCTATATTTGTATTTCTAAATCTAGATCTAGCTCTCTCACTTAGATTAGTTACATCATCACCTTTAAATAAATATTTACCTTCGCTAAATTTATCTAAGAAACCTAATATATTAAGAAGTGTAGTCTTCCCACTTCCTGATTTTCCTACTATCATTAAAAACTCACCTGTTTTTATTTCTAAATCTATTGATTTAAGTACATGTAAATCATCATTTCCTACTTTATAATATTTTTGTATATTTTTAAGCTCTATTATATTTTTGCTCATATTCTACACCTCACTTTTTATATATCAATTTCTTCTTTCCCTGTATATACTTTGTCTCCATCTTTAAACTCTCTACTAAGGGCATCTGTAATTATCTCATCACCTTCATTAACTCCACTTTCAACTATATAATAATCATCTTTTTCTTCTTTCACTTTTATATCTATCTTATATACAGTTTCGTTTTCAACTTTATACACGTAGTGGCTACCTGATTCTTGAATTACTGCTGTTGTAGGTATTTTTTTATCACTACTTCCACTCAATGCTGTCATTTGAACATTTAGTCCATTTTTTAAATTATCTTGCTTCTCAATACTTACCTTAACTCTATACTGAGACATTCCAGAATCTGAGCTATATCCACCATCTAAATCTTCATTATTTAATGGTTTGTCTCCTATATCTATTATTTTCCCACTGTATTTATCGTTTGTAGCCATAGCTTTTACTTCTACGCCTTGGCGCAGTTTTATTTTATAAGAATCTCTTTCATTTACTTGTCCCTTTACATAGAACTCTGTTGTTTCTAATATAATTACAGGTTTGCCTACACTTTTATCTTCATTTATATACGCTTTTCCACTAAAAGGTGCATATACTGTTGAATATGCTGTTTTGTTTAGTTCATCAATTTGTTTATTAAGTTGCTTTATTTCTTCATCGATAGTTTTTTTCATTTCTTCATCAATTGCAGCATTTTTTTCTTTTTTCTTTGCTTCAACTTGTAATTTTAAATTCGATATTTCTTTTATTTGTTCATTATTTTTACATGTAAATAATGGTGCTCCTTTTTCTACAAAAGCTCTATCTTCTACCTTTATTTGATCTAGTTGCCCTTGACCTTCATTTACAAATAATTCTTCTGATTTTATAGGAACCACTTTTCCTTTTAAAAACACTTTTTCTTGGCCAGGCACTTCATATAAATCTACTCTACTTTCCATAAGCTGTTTTTCTAAAATATTATCTCTAACTATGCTAAATGTAACTACCCCTCCTGTAAGCATAAATAAAGATGTAACACCAACTATAAGTTTTTGCTTTTTACTTAATTTATTTTTAAATCCTATTTTTTTCATACTAAAACTCCTCCAATTGTTAATTACTATTTATCATTATTTTATCTATTGCACTTTATATTTCGTAATATAATTTACTATATCTATCATTTTTATTATTTTTTTACATAATTCTTTATTTCTACTGAAATATAACCTAAAATAGACATTAAAAATAAGACTATCTTTTTAATAGCCTTATTTTTAATGTCTATTTTGTATTCAAATTTAAATATTATTTACTAGCACTAGATAAATCGATTCTAATATTCGTTTCAATTTCATCTAGTTTTTCTTTAATTTCTTTACCCTCTTCTTTTATATACGTTATTTCATATGCTGTAAGAATCAAATATTTTGCAGATTTATTAACTTGCTTTCCACTTAAATTAGTAATTAAAGTTCCTACTCCATTGCCTTCATTACTTTGCTCAAATATTACTTCATTGCCTAAGTCATCAACACCTTTTAATATTAAATATTTTTCACTTTCATATGCATTTTTATTTTTTGTGTAATAGATTTTCTGTGTTAAAGGTGTATATACAAATTTCTCTAACATCACTTTTTGATTATTGCCAAGGTCTATTTCCTTATTCATTTCTATATTTTTTAAATCTTTATTTATTTTATTAGTATCAAAATTAAACTCATACACAAAAGGTCCTTCTATAGTTTTTGATTTATTTAATCCACTATCTACATCTGTGTATATAGATAAATTCTCCAGTACTATTTTTACATCTATTACACCACTATATTTTGTTGTATCTACATTGAAAAATAGCACTTCATCTGTACTTTTTTTACTTGTATCTGTACCAACACTTGAATCTGCCTCATCTATAAATTCTCCATTTATATATAGTTTTTGATCAAGGTTTCCTCCTATTCTTGTATCTTGCGGAATTCTTTCTTTTGACTTGGTAGTCATTGATATAATAAGCTCACCATCATTCAATACTGCTTCATTTAACCTTAGAGTTATATCTTCTTTTGTTATGGACTGGTTAATAACTTTTATATAGTTATCATTCTCTACACCAATCCTTAGTACTGACTTTATATCAAATACTAAGTCTGAGATTATTTTAGATGCATATGTGCCTGCCGGTGTTGCTGATACTATTGCTATGCTTAGTATAGCTATAGAAGCTACCGATATATTTTTTTTGTAATTAGAATTTAAATTTTTTTTACCTATAGATTTTCTAAACTTTTTCTTTATTTTCATTTTTTCTATATCATTAAAATCTTCTCTATCATATTCACTTAAGTCTACTTCAATATCATTCAACATATCATATATGTTTTTATCCATATTATCCTTCATAATGATCCTCTACCTTCCTCCAAATTTGAATACATCCCTTAGCTTCTTTTTACTTCTTGATACTCTGTTGTAGATTACATCTCTATGCATTCCTGTTTCTTCACTTACAGTTTCAATATCTTTATCTTCTACATACAACTTTAGGAATAATTCTTTATCCTTATCTTTTAAATGACTTAGCATTTTTTCTAATTCGCTACTAATTTCATTTTGTATAAGTTCTTTATGAGAGTTATCTTCTGTTTTTATTTCCATATCATCTATGTTTTCGTATTGTAAATTTTTTAGGTATTTCCTTCTATAATCAATAGTTTTATATTTAGTTATACCTGCTATCCAGTTTTTAAATGTACTTCTTTCTTCATCAAAGCTATCTATATTATTCCATATACCTAGAAGAATGTCATTGATACATTCATCATGATACATTTCCAGATTATATAAATTCTTTTTTATAATAGATTTGATAATCCAACCATAGTGTTCTATTACATATTCTAAAGCCTTATCATCCCTGTGTTTTAGTTTTAGAATAAAATTTTCTTCAGTTATTTTCATTTTACTTCCTCCAATAGGCCTATTGTATAAATTTTATTCTTCATACTTTACTTCGAATTATGTATATTAAAATCTATCAATTTTTTATTTTATTTTTATAAAATAAGCATGTACACTATTTTAATGTACATGCTTACCTTGTTTATATATTATATAGTTTTAATAAACCTAACTAATTTATTCTCTATTTTATTACTATTTATAATAGCTATTATTATCATTACTATTGCTATTACCCATACTATTGGTGGAACACTTAGTCCATATACACCTACTACTGTTGATGCTAGTATTCCCCAAGGTCTAGTGAGCATTAAGATAATCATATATCTTTTAAAACTAATATTACTTATTCCTGCCAAAAAGTTTATCATATCATCTGGAAAGAATGGAAGAAGTAGCATTAGACTTATAACAAGCTCTCCTTTTGGAGAATTAACAAGACCTTCATATTTATCATATATTTCTTTGTTTACGAACCTATCTGTAAATTTTCTACCAAAATATCTTGAAAATAAGAATACAATTATTGAACCTACAATGATTGCTAACATAGTTATAAAGAAAGACTCCCACATACCAAATACTATAGCCCCTGCTACTGAGCTAACATTACTAGGTATTGGTGCTATTATTATTGATAGTAGTTGTAATATAAAGAATATAATATATGCTTGCTCTCCAAAGCTTTCTATATATACTTTAAATGAATCTATAGATGACATATGCTCAAGTATGCCCGTTGATTTCATAAAAATTCCCACCATTAGCAAACCTATTAATACTACTGATATAGAAATTATCGTCTTTAGTTTATTTTTCTTCATAATCTATGCTCCACCCTTTCTTTTTAAACTCATTTTGTTCTATTGTTTGTGTTTTCGTATGATTAGTGTATTAGTTGATCTTCTATGTTTATAATTATACTTTTGAAAAATTACTAATAAATTATATTAACATTACAATTTCATTACAATTTTTGTACGTGACTTTTTATGTATAGTATGATAAATTGTACATAAGTGTTTTCGTATTAATAAGTGTAAGTTTGTTAAATACATTTTTTAATAGGAGACAGATTATGATTAGTATAAATAATAAAAGAAAAAATATTATACAAGGTGTATTTTTAATAGCATTAATATGTATGACTACTTATATGGTTGTAAATTCATTGGACTTTAATATGTTATCTCAAGTAATTAGTATTCTTGATTATAAATATATCGGACTTGGATTTTCACTTATGATTATATATATCTTATTAGAAGGTCATGTTATAAACCTAATAATAAATTCAATTCACGGTTCTTTTTCTAAATCTTTAGGGTTTAAATTAGGTATTATGGGACTATACTATAACCTTATTACCCCTATGGCTTCAGGAAGTCAACCTATACAAATTTATGAATTAACTAAAGCTAATGTTTCTACAAGTAAGGCAAGTGCTATCGTGGTTAATAAAACAATAGTATTTCAAGTTGTTGTTACAATATACTGCGGAGTGATGATTTTATTTAATTTAAATAATTTGCAAACAAGCTTAAAACCAATATTTATATTTGTACTACTTGGTATGTTTATGAATATAACTATGCTAGGATTTGGATTTTTTATAGTTTTCAATCCTACTCTAACTAAGAGATTAGCGCATTTTATTTTAAATAAATTGTGTGGATTTAAATTTTTAAGATTTTTAGAAAACAAAAATAATCAACTGGATGTATTTATAGATGAGTACAATTGCTCAGTGAGATTATTTGCAAAAGATAAAAAAGCTTTGGCTAAATCTTTAATTTTTACGTTTTTGCAACTTACTATTTATTTTAGTGTAGCCTTTTGTATAAGTAGGGCTCTTAACTTAAGTGGTACTTCTTTTGTGTATCTCCTATCTTTACAGGTATTTTTATATATGGCAGTATCGTCTATGCCTACTCCTGGTAATGTTGGTGCCAATGAAGTTGCTTTCTTTACTTTATTTGCAGGAGTTATACCTAAAGGATTATTAGGTTATTCAGTATTTTTATATGGAGTTTTTGTTTACTATTTCTTATTGATAGTTTGTGGTTTATTTACTATATTAAATCAATCTAATATCAAAGATAAGTTAGAATATTATATTGTAAAATTATATAAACCATCTATCAATATATAGATGGTTTATTGTTATAAACAAAAATAAGCATATACGTTATCCAAGCGTATATGCTTATTTTCTCAGTGGATTATATATTTTAATTTAATTGTTACCTTATTTAAAATGCTTCAACTTCTCTTAACATATTTATATAATTATCTGCAATCCAATATTTATCTAATTCTATATCAACTGCAGAGTGTATTTCACACACTTTATTCGTTAATTTCTCTATGTATTCTTTATCTAATGATTTTTCTGGTACTATCATTTCTATATATTCTTGTAGTTTTTTATTTTCTTGTTCAACTTCCATTATAATTTCTAATAAATTTTTATAACTCTTTTTGCTACTCATTATCTTTCCCCCTCAATTCTTATTTATACTTAGAGTATGGGATTGTTCTTTATTTTTTATACCTATTTTGTGGTAACTTTTTACTTAAACTTAATTAATTATTATCAATTATCAAGTAATCATCATTTCCTTATACGTAAAAAGTTGCCCATAAGGGCAACTCTTATATTTATTATCTATCTTCGTTTGTTACATTAAACACGTAAGGTATATTTCTATAATAATCTCCGAAGTTTAATCCGTATCCTACAACAAATTTATCTTCTATTTCAAATCCACAGTAATCAGGTACTAGCTCTACCTTTCTTCTACTTGGCTTATCTAATAATACACAAGATTTTACGCTGTTCGGATTTTTAGCCTTTAAGTGACTCATAACATGACTCATAGTAAGAGCTGTATCTGTTATATCATCTACTATTAGTACATCGTATCCTTCTAAGTTACTATTTACATCCGCAACTACTTTTACGTTCCCTGAAGACTCTTCTCCATGTCCGTAGCTTGAAGTCGTCATAAACTCTATTTTAACTGGCACAGTTATGTTTCTTACTAAATCCGCACAGAATATAAAGCTTCCTTTTAATAAAGATACTACTAAAAGATTTTTTCCTTCGTATTCTTTAGATATTTGTGCACCTAGTTCTTTTAATCTAGTTGCTATTTGTTCTTCTGAACATAAAACTTCCCATTTTTTAGTTTCTATATTCATTGTTTTATCCTCCAGTAAATATAATGATAAATCCATTTTATAGGAGTTTAGATTCTTTTGCAAGGAGAATTACTTAACCTTGTTCATATCATCCATTACATCTATTATAACCTCATCTGTAACTGACATTCCTTTGTCACTTACTTTACCTAAATTTTTGATACTTTCTTCTACACTTGACCCTACTATACCATTCTTTTGTGGTACAAAACAGTTTTGGTTAGCTATTATTGCACTTTGTACTGCTGCCGATGCTGCTGATGCTAATTTTACTGCACAACCTGATTTAGCCCCATCACATATCATTCCGCTTAAACTTGCAACTATATGCTCCATAGCTCCTTCAACTTGCTTTATATCTCCACTCATTAACCAAGTCATACCTGCTGTTGCACCTGTAGAAGCTGCCACACCACATCCACATACTGCAGATAATCTTCCTGTAAAGTTTTTAACGTAAGCTGTAACTAAATGAGATATTGCTAACGCTTTCGCTAACTTTTCATCCGACTGTGGGAATTTCTTATTGTACGCAACTATTGGAAGTATAGCTGTTATCCCATGATTACCACTTCCATTTGAACTCATAACGGGCATTTTTACTCCTGCCATTCTTGCATCTGATGCTGCTGCTGTTATCATCATTGCGTTATTAAGTAAATCATCTCCAAGGATTCCACTTTCCATAGATTTCTTTATTCCGTATCCTACACCTATACCAACTTTATTATTTAATCCGTATTGCGCTATTTCTTCATTCATAGCTATACCTTCTAATAAAAATTCTATATCTTTAAGTTCTAATGCTTCTACATTTTCTACTAAATCTTTTATAGTTATTTCATCTAATATATTTTCTTCAACAGTTGATGCTACTTCCACTGCTTCAGGTTGTTCTTCGTTCAACAATATGTTTCCGTTTTCTTCTAAGTATACAAAGTTATCATGCTTAGTTCTTATAACTACTTTAGATGTTCTTGTTTTACCTTCTAATCTAACTTCTATATATACTTTTTCTTTTGTATTAGCTGGAGAAACATCTATTTCTGTGTTATCCATATATTCTTCTGATTTTTTTACTTCTTCTGGTGTTAATGTTTCTAGTACTCTCAATCCATTTTCTGAATGTCCACCTATAAATCCTAATGCTACTGATATTTTTAATCCTAATCTTTCTGTTCCTGGTATTCCTACACACATACCATTTTTATATACATTTGGACTTACTAATACTTTATGATTTACTATTTCTTCATGTAATAACTCCTTTGCTTTTGCACATGCTAATGCTACCGCTACCGGTTCTGTACATCCTAACGCTGGCTTTACTTCTGCTTTTAATATATCAATTAACTTTGCTCTTATATCCTTCATAATAAATCCCTCCGAATAATAAATAATTTAATACTTATTTTATAAAAGCAATTTCTATGCCAACTTTTATTTACGACAATATTTTTTTGTATTTCTAATCTAATATTAGCTAAATAGACTATTTATAAAAAAATATATATAATTAGTCTCTCACTACACATCTCAATTATTCTATATATATTAATTATTTTTTATTGTTTTTCTCATTTTTATACAAAAAAATCTCAAAATGAGAAAACGTATCATTTTGAGACAATATTATATTTATCTAGTTTTCTATATAATGTGGCTCTAGATATTCCTAAAGCTTTTGCAACTAATTCCTTATCTTTTTTATAATCCTTATATTTGTTAAGAGCTTTTATTATTTCTACTTTTTCTAATTCTTCTAAAGTTATTATATTATTATTATCGCTTGATTGTATTTTCTGAGGCTCTATGTTCTTAATTTTGTTAGGAATTAAATCTATTGTAATAGTACTAGTAGATGACATATTTATACTATATTCAATTATATTTTGAAGCTCTCTGATATTACCTGGCCATCTATAATTAACCATAACATCTATAACATCTTTATCTACTTCAACAATGTTTTTGTTTAATTTTAAAGCATATTCTTTAACCATAAATTCTGTTAGTAATGGTATATCCGATTTTCGTTCTCTAAGACTTGGCAGATTAATAGGAATTACATTTAATCTATAATATAAATCCTCTCTAAAAGTGCCTTTTTTAACCATATCCTCTAAGTGTTTATTAGTGGCAGCAACTACTCTTACATCAATTTGAATATTAGATTTAGAACCAATTTTATTTAATTCTTTTTCTTGTAATGTTCTAAGTAGTTTTGCTTGTAGATGCAAACTCATATCCCCTATTTCATCTAGAAATATTGTTCCTGTATGTGCCAATTCAAATTTCCCTAAGTTTCCACCCTTCTTAGCTCCTGTAAATGCTCCTTCTTCATATCCGAATAATTCACTTTCTAATAAATTATCTGGTATTGCTGCACAATTTATAGCTACGAATGGATTCTCACTTCTATCACTATGGTTATGTATAGCTCTTGCAAAGAGTTCTTTCCCTGTTCCACTTTCTCCTGTTATAAGAACAGTTGAATTAGATTTAGCAGCCATAAAAGCTTCTTGTTTTGTATTTTTTATCGCTTCACTTTCACCAATTATGTTAGATAAGGTTATTTTATATTCTTTGTTTATTTGATTGTAGTTTTTTATTGCATCTTTTTTATCTATGAAATCTATAACATATCCTTTTAGTTCATTATTTAGTATAATTTCGTTTACATTATAAATACCTTTCAAACTATAACCTTTGTTTTTATAATGAAAACTATGAGACTTGTACTTTTTTAATCCATTTGAAAATGCTTTATTAGTAAAATTCAATACTTCAAAAATACTTCTATCATTTACATTTTCATTTAATTTAAAGCTTTCTATAAATTTCGAATTGTATTTATCTATTATTCCATTTGTATCTATAGATACTATAGCTTTATCTATACTATCTATAAGAGTTTCTAATTTTTTCTTTTCTAATTTTAATTCATATGCCTTAATTTCAGCTTTTAATTTATTAGAAATTAAATCTGCCATTTTTCCTAAAAAGTTTATTAAGTTATCTTTGTTGTTTTTGATTATTTCTGCTTGTTCTTCAGTAAAAGCAATTAGTCCTATAACTCCATAAGTTTTATTCTCACAAATAATTGGACAACATACCTCTGCAAATTCTTTACATTCAACCTTATGGCTACACTCATTACAAATCTTATTACAACTTGGATCATCTATAACTATTGTAACTTGTTTTATCATAGATTCTTTGAATGCAGAATACCCATACACTTGCTGACCTATCTTCTCTATGTATATACCCGTTCCTGCTATTCTTATTAGATCTTCATCAACTATAGTAACATCAATCCCTAAAACAGCTTCTATTGCTTCAGCTATTTTCTGAATATCATTTTTAATATTTTTTAGATTTATCATATCTTTATTCCTTAATTTTTCTAAGATTAAGTATTTCCTTTATCTCTCTTAATACAACATATATTTTATTTAATGTAAATTGAATAGACATCAATACAACGAACAACATCACTACTATAATTATTGTGTAGTTTATACTCATAAATATTTTCTCCTTTTTATATTTTAAAATACATAAAAGACCAGGTATAACCTAGTCTTTATTTTATCTTTAATATGTTAAATTTTCTATCTTTTTTCCTATATAAATATATCTTTCATTTTCAAATTCTTTTATGTTTCCATCAAAATTCCATTTTGAAAATAAATGTATTATTTCTTGAGGATAGCGGTAAATTACCTTTTCACCGAAAAGCTTATGCTTAAGGTTCTTTAATTTTACTTTTAGATTCTTTAAGTTTAAATCCTCTAGTACAACTTCTCCATCATCTTTTAGAACTCTACTTATTTCTCTTAGTGCTTCTCTACAATCATTTATGTTATTAAAGTGATCTAATATTATTACTTTGTCAAAGTATTGATCTTCAAATGGTAATACTTCTAAACAACCTTTCATTACATTACAGTTCGAGTTGTGTACTAATGAGTAACATACATCTCCATAAGAACTATTATTATCTAGTATTGTAACATAAACTCCAAGCATTCTTAATCTGTTTCCTAAATTGCCTATATTTCCAACAAGTAATATTTTATTTCCTATATCATACTTGATATTATCCAAAAAACACGTTACATCATCAGAAGTATCTGTCAAATCAGCATTAGGTTCATAGTCATGATATAATACGCTTTTCACAGTGCTCCCCCTTATTTTTATACATTATAATTGCATTATGAATAAATTATAATAAATCAGGAGCAACTATTCAATAGCTAATTAAAAGCTTAACATAAGGAAAACCTATTCATTATTATTTTCTGCTGTTTTTTTGATTTTTGATATTGATACTTCGTATGCAACCTTTTTCATTACTTGGCCATCTTCTGTTTTCTTTTCGTACTCTCTACTTTGAACTCTTCCCCACATTTGTATTCTGTCACCTATTTTTAAACTTTTGGCAAATTTTGCATTTCTTCCCCATACTATAGATGGTATATAATCAGATTTATTATAAGGTCTATTTATAGCTACTAACAAGTCCGTTATTTCTCTTCCTAGCGGTGTTTTTCTGTATACTGGATCCTTGCATATATACCCATCTAAGAATATACTATTTGGATCTTTATTTTCGTCTTCAGGAGTTAATACCTTTATTTCTCTTACAAATACAGTTAATACTAGTCTATTTTTATTATTAATATTCTTATTATATGATCTTAATTGACCAATCACACTAACCATCTTATTATTTTCAAAGTCTATATCTTGAAGCAACCTATCAGATACAGTTATAGGAAGTACATCATACGAGTCACTCAGCCTATTTATCTTTATTTTTGTATTATAAAACTTTTCTCCAAATATCTCATGACTAAACTCTAACTCACTATCTAATTCTCCCCTTAGGTTTACTACATTTGTATCATCCTTAACAGCTATCATTTTTTATCCCCCCACAATTGTTAATTCATATGTTTTATCTTTACTTTGAACTTTATATAATAAATATATTTATTTAGTTATTTTTTTATTACATTTTATTAATTTATTTATATAATATAACTAATAAATTCAATTAAATAAGCTTAAATGGATAGTATTTAACTATACTATCCATTTGATATGTACTAATTTTTAAGTTTCTGTACACCATTGCTATCTATAGTATAATTTTCCTTATAAATTAATTTTGATATCGGAACAATTTCATAATCTTCTTTTTGAAGTTTAGTTAATACATCATCTAAATAATGCTCTATTCCTTTTATATTTGCATGAAATAAAACTATAGATCCAGGTGTTGAACTTTTTATAACTTTATCTGTAATATGAGTTGGTCCAAGTTCTTTCCAATCAAGAGAGTCTACATCCCATTTTACTACTTGGTATCCAAGTGATTTGCAAACATCCATAGTTTTTGCGTCTATATCTCCAAACGGAGGTCTATATAGATTTGTTTTTTCTCCTGTTATCTTATAGATTTTATTTGATGTAGTTTCAATTTCATTTACTATAGCTTCTTCTGATAATTTACTTGTATTTGCATGAGTATTAGAGTGATTCCCTAATTCATGACCATTCTTATGAATTTTTGCAACTAATTCTTCATTATCATCTATCCAACTACCAACTAAAAAGAATGTTGCTTTTACATTATGTTTATTTAATATTTCCAAAATTTGGTCAATATTATCAGATCCCCATGCAACATCAAAACTCAAACTTATTTTTTTATCAGTTGTATCTACCTTGTAAATTGGTAAATTAGCGTCATTTTGCTTGTAGCAAAAATATCTTATTCCATAAACCAAACCAAAAATCGCACACAATGTAATTACTAAAAATAATGTACTGGAAATAAATGATTTAGTTTTTCTCGATCCTAATTTCATATTTCACCTCCTCTACTTGAACAACCCTATATTTAAAATTTATTTTTTTAATTTCAAAAAATTACTACAAAAATAATTTTATTAATTGGGAAACTTAAGTTTAATCTTAATAAAAGGTGGTGTATTTATGTCTAATATAAGAAGTACTTTCAGTAATATAAAAGGACATCAAGTAGAAACTAGCAGAGAAACAATGAAATTAGATAACAGACACTTTTTAAGAGAAGCACATGGAATACAAGAAGGTATAAGAAAAGATAAGAAAATAAACATCCAAAAAAAATATAAATAATTTTTTTTAAAAATATTGTATATATTTTCGTAGGATGGACAAATTAGTATTAACAGCACAAGTTGTTGTTAGACATCACTCAAGGAGGAATTTACTATGTCAAGCAAAAAAGCAGTTCCTGCAGCTAAAGCAGCATTAAACCAAATGAAATTAGAAATAGCTAACGAAATAGGTTTAGCTAACTATGAAACAGTTGATAAAGGAAATTTAACAGCTAGACAAAATGGTTACGTTGGCGGTTATATGACTAAGAAATTAGTTGAAATGGCTGAACAACAAATGGCTGGAAAGTAAATAGTAAATTTTGACATTCAAAAGAAAAAGGCTACCAATTTGGTAGCCTTTTTACTTATCTATCATTCTATTAAAATAAAAATATTAAATAATTGAATTGTGCTTTTAATTTTATTTATTTTGGTTTAATATATTATATAGAAATAGTTTACGGAGGATGATATTATGTTTGAAAACTCATCTGAAGAATTAGCTTCTAATAAGCTTTTAATTTTATATATTTTAAATAAAATTAATATGGATTTAACTAATTCTCAAATAACTCAAGTTGTTTTAGAGACAGAAGTAATTAATTATTTTTCTCTTCAACAGTTTTTAGCTCAACTTATGGAATCTAAGTTTTTAACTACATACAAAGATTCTAATAGAGAATACTATTCTCTAACACAAAAAGGACTTGAAATTCTAGAATATTTTTTATCTAGAATTCCAAAAGAAGTAACAAAAAAAATCGATGAGTACATCGTTAATAACAAAGAAAGTTTATTATCTGATACTCAAGTGAAATCAAGTTTTATTAAACAAAGTGATCATGAATTTATTGTTAATTTAAGAGTTATAGAAAATCAATCAAATTTAATAGATTTAAATTTAAATGTTTCTTCTGAAAAGCAAGCTACATTAATCTGTAATAACTGGAAGAAAAATGCTTCTTACATGTATGCAGAAGTAATTGATTTACTAATACGAGATAGTAATTAAGCCTACACACATAATATTGTTGTAGGCTCTTTTCCTACTTTGATCTCTTTTATAAATTTATTTTCTAAAATATCATACACTTTTATAGAATTTTTTTGAGTATCAGATATTAATAATAATTTATCATCCTTTGAAATTTCTACCCCTTGAGGTACGCCATCAATTTCAATACATCCTACTTGTTTTCCCGTATTATAGTCTAGTATTATTATATTTTTATATCCTATGTCCGCAACAAAAACTTTACCATAAGTATAGTTAAAGCAAATCTGAGTCGGTAGTAAAAAATCTTCTACTATATTAGTTATTTTCATATTTTCCTCACTTAATATGACAAGTTTTCCATCTAATGTCGCTGTATATATTTCTTTTTTTTCTTTATCTACGTTTATATGCCAGGCTTTAAATTCTGTGTCTATCCTATCATCCATACACTTATTTATCATATCTATACTCACAATAGAATTAATACAAGATACATATAGCTTGTTTGTAGTTTCATCTACATCAAAACTATGTGGCATATCATCTACACCTATTATGCCTATAGGATAGGCTGTCTCTTGATCTAGTATATATATACTATTTGAATCTTCATTAGATATGAATAATTCTCCATTTACTAATGATACTTGACTTAGATTTCCACCTATCGATATATTATCTACTATCTTATTAGTAGTTAAGTCAAGTATATAGAGTATTCCATCTGTAGTTCCTGGTATATACATTAGATTCTTTTCTGAATCTACGCAAAAATGATGTGGATGTATATCTTCTTCTAGCTCTATTTCTTTTTCAAGCTCAAAGGTGGGATAGTTTAATACGCTTATACTTTTTGATAAATAATTAGAAATATATACTTTCAATCAATCTCCTCCTTTCTATTATCAATTACTATAGTAGTATATTATATAGAAGGCTTGTATTATGACTTTCTTTTGTGTATTATTATTTGTAACGAAAATTTATTAGCACAGGAGTTTTTAATATGAAAATAACATTTAAACCTAGTGGCGTTTGCTGTAGAGAAATGACACTTGAAGTTGATGATAACAACATCATAACTAATGTAGATTTTGTTGGTGGATGCCCTGGTAACTTAATCGGATTAAAGCAATTGACTATAGGCCAAAACGCTAAGGATATAGCTGAAAAGTTAGCAGGTATACCTTGTGGAGGTAAATCTACTTCTTGTCCTGACCAATTAGCTAAAGCTATACGTGAATCTTTATAAGATTTACTACATAAAAGTATTGGTTAATTAGAAACAAGGTGTCGATATCGACACCTTGTTTCTAATTATACTATTTATTATTTACTAAAGTTCTTACTGTTCCTATCATATATAGTGACCCTGCACTTATTATTATATCTTCTTTAGTTGCATTATTTAAAGTGTATTCTACAGCTTCTTCTATTTCTGGTTTTGCTATAACATTATCTACATATTTAGATATCTTTTCTTTTAATACATTACAATTTATAGCCCTTGGATTGTCTGGAGTCGTAGTTATAACTTTGCTAAAGTTAGGCATTAATATATCTAGTACACCGTCTATGTCTTTGTCTTCTAACATTCCTATTAATAATGTTAATTCTTTACCTTTGAAGTTTTTTTCTATAGACTTAGCTAACGATCTTGCTCCATCTTCATTGTGTGCTCCATCTATTATAAATATAGGCTCTTCTTTAATTTTTTCTATTCTACCTGGCCATTTTGTGTTTATAAGACCTTTTCTAATAGTTTCTTCTGTTATATTTATGTTATTATTTTCTTTTAAGTATTTTATTACATTTAAAGCTAATATAGAGTTATTTATCTGATGGTCTCCTATTAATTTTATCTCTAAGTCTTCATATCTGTCTTCCATAATTGTACAGTCATACTTTTGAGAGTATATATCTGATTTTTTAACTATTATGTCTTCAAACTTAGCTTCTATATATTTTGCATTCTTTTCTCTACATATATCCTTTATTACATCTTTAACTTCTTCGCTTTGATCATAAACTATAGCAACACCATTATCTTTTATTATTCCGCCTTTTTCATAAGCTATTTTCTCAACAGTATCTCCAAGTATTCCTATATGATCTAAGCTTATCGATGTTATTACACTTACATCAGATTTTTTTATAACATTAGTTGCATCATATCTTCCACCTAGTCCTACTTCTAACGCTACATAATCAACATTCTGTTCATTATAATAGTAAAATGCCATCGCTGTTACTATTTCAAATTCAGTTGGATATGAATATCCTTCACTTACCATTTGCTCTATTTTTTCTTTTATTATAGTTACTATTCTAGCTACCTCTTCCTCAGGTATATTGATTCCATTTACTCTTATTCTTTCTGTGAATGTTTCTAAAAATGGTGATGTATATAATCCTACTTTATATCCTGATTCTTTTAGTACACTGCTTATAAATGAACATGTTGAGCCCTTTCCATTAGTACCTGCAACATGTATTATATTTAAATTATCTTGTGGATTTCCCAATAACTCTAATAATTTTGATATGTTATCTAATCCTAGTCTTACTCCAAATTTATGTGTCTCTTCTATGTACGTTAGTGATTCCTGATAGTTCATCTTTTGTCCCCCTTAGTCACTTTATTTTTCTATTCTCCATAATAGTGTATTTTTCTTTATCTAATTTTTATTATAGTATATTTTAAGTATGCTAGGAAAGAATATTTTGATTTTACATAGTTGAATACAGATACTTACTTTTAGTTTTTATCTTATTAATTTGTTTTCTAACTTAATAGTTAGAATTTTCAATATAGTTATCAACAGATAGTATTTAATTTACATATATTTTTTCTTTGTATTACCTATAAAATTTGTGTATAAGTTATTAATAAGTGGATATCTTTTGTATAATGAAAATTTTATAACCCTTACTCATTATACGCAAAAAAAGGGGAATATCCCCTTTTTTACTTTTCTTCTATCAGCATTGTCCATTTTCCTATCTCTTCAAATCCAATTCTATGATATATCTTGCCTGCTTTTGGATTATCATAAAATAAACATAATGTTTTATCTTCTTCTAATAAATCATTACAAAGCCTAGACAGACATTTACTCATATGACCTTGCTCTCTATACCCTTTTCTCGTTGCTACTCCTACTACCATTGCTGATTTGCTATTTTCTGCTGTTGTTTGTGAAATACTTATAATCTCACCTTTATCATTTTCTATGTAATAAACTCTCTTACTTTTATCTTCTATTCTATCATTTATTTGTTCTATATCATTTTCTGCTGTAAATTCTTCAATAGATTCTATTATTTCATAAATTCGATTAGCATCTTGCGGGACTGCTAGTTTTACAGTATTATCCCAATCTAATAATTTATTCTTATCTTTTAATTCACAGAAGTATGTTTTTCGTTCTATGTAATTTCCAATTACATTTTTAAACTTCTCTACTAACTCTTCTTTTCCTGATATCATTACGTTTTTGTCGTAAGACTTTATTATTTCTTTAAATCCTTCTACATCTTCATCTATGTTTTCATAGTATGGTATAAAGTTGTTATTATATCTAAGTAGCACACCCTTTAAATTATCATCTTCATCAAACTTTCCCCAAACTTCTTGAAAATCTTTATCGAATCCAAATTGCTCTATGTCCCCTATTATAAATAGGTTTATACTAGGCTGCTTAGATACATATTTTAATACTTTTTCTTTATCTACTTGATTCAATTTACGTACCATGTATTAACCTCCTCTTAAAATATATAAGGTATATATATTCACCATATATATTTCCTTTAAATTTCATTATTTTAAGATTCATTGTGTACGTTTCACTCTAATCATTTAAGATTATATTTTTAGTGGTATTTTTACCTCAAATACCGTATTATCATTATCGCTAGTAGCTACTATACTTCCATTATGACTTTCAATAATATTTTTAGTAATAGCAAGTCCAAGTCCTGACCCTCCATCATTTCTATTTCTAGATTTTTCAACTCTATAAAATCTATCAAAAATATGCGGTAAATCAACTACAGGTATTTGCTCACCATAATTGATGATTTGTACTATTGCCATATTTTTATTTCTTTTTATTTTAATATCTATATAGAGTCCATCTTGTCCGTATTTTATAGCGTTGATTATTAGATTTTCAAATGCCCTCACTAGTTTCAATGGATCTGCATTTATTATGACTTCTTCACTACAAAACGCTAGCCTATATTCCATATTAGCATCTTTAAATTGATATTCAAGGTGATACATAATTTGGCTTATAAGCTCTATTAAGTTTATCTCTGCTTTATCAAATTTCAGAGTATGATTTTGCATTTTAGTAAGTTCGAATAAATCATTTATAAGTTCTTTTAAATTTTGAGCTTTTTCATATGCTATATTTGTATAATATCTAAGCTCTACTTCATCTTTGTATTTATCCTCTTCTATTAAACTTAAATATCCTATTATTGATGTTAAAGGTGTTCTTAAGTCATGGGATACATTAGTTATTAAATCAGTTTTAGTTTGCTGCGCCTTTCTTTCTTCTGTAGTAATATTTTTCAGTTGCTCTACAATTTTATTTATATTATTTGCTACTTCTTTTACCTCTCCCTTGGATTTTACCTCTATTCTTTTATCTAAATTGCCTTTTGCCATTATCTCTACACTCTCTGCTAAAAGTAACATATTTCTATATTTTTTATATGTAAGTAAATAATATAGAAGTAACGCTATGACTATAAAAACAACCCCATAGATTAAATCACCTATGTAGTTATTTTTCAGATTTAAAAAAATATAAACCATTTGATCTAATAATTTAAATTTAGATGTTAATACAAATTTAGATTTTGTATATAGTGAATTTATAGTAGTATAAGACCATACTAATAACATTAATGACCCTAAACAACTTATACATACATAAAAAAAGTTCATCAAAATATACTTTTCAACTTTAAATTTCTTTTTATTATTTTTCAATTTTATATCCAACTCCCCATACAGTATGAATTATTTTAGATCCACCCATATGTGGCTCTATTTTATCCCTTAATCTACTCATATGCACCATTACAGTATTGTTTGAATTATAGTATTGTTCTTGCCATACTTTTTTAAATATTTCTTCACTACTAAATACTTGACCTCTATGTGTCGCTAATAAGTATAAAATATTAAATTCTCTAGATGTTAATGTTATTTCTACATCATTCACTTTTACTTCATGCTTACTTTTATCTATTGCAAGGTCTCCTATTATTATTAAATTGTTATCTGTATTACTTGAGTTATTAAAATAATATGCTCTTCTCAACAAAGCTTTTACTCTAACAGAAAGCTCTAATGGATTAAATGGCTTTGTTAAATAATCATCTGCACCAGTCATTATTCCTTGTATTTTGTCCATATCTTCAGATTTAGCACTTAACATAAGAATAGGTGTTGTTAACTTTTCTCTAACTTTTGTGCATACTTCTAAGCCATCCATTCCAGGCATCATAATATCCAATACAATTAGTTGAATATCTTCATTATTGATTATTTCTAACGCCTCTAAACCACTACTAGCTTTTATTACATCGTATCCTTCATTTTTTAAATATATTTCTATTAAATTTCTTATTTCTTTTTCATCATCTACTACCAAAATAGTATTTTTCAATCACTTCACCTTCCCTACTTATTTTCAAAATATTCTTCTAAAGTTATCCCTTGCTCATAGATTTCTTTAGCCACTTCTTTTCCAACATATCTTACGTGCCATGGTTCAAAATTATACCCTGTAATGTGCTCTTTTCCTTCTAAAAATCGTAATATAAATCCAAATTTATGAGCATTATCCGCTAACCATATAGCCTCTTTAGTACTTTTATGGAACCATCTTTCTGGATTAGTAACATCTATAGCTAATCCAGTTTGATGTTCACTCTTTCCAGCCTTTGCAGCATACTTATTTGCTTCTTTTATCCCTCTAATACTTACATTTTTATTAAAAATTTTTTTTTGTGTTTGATACGACCTATATGCTGATGTTGCTATAAATTCTATTCCATCGTCTTTTGCCTTTGCAAATAAATCCTCTATTGATTTTGCAGCGTCTTTTTGTAAGTACTTTTCTTCTTCTGTACTACTTTCTAAAAATTGTATATTACATTTTACCATATTTTCAGGCTTATATTCTGAGCTTACTGGGTTTTCTTTATTAACCAATATTAGATTATTTTCTTCTTGCCTTTGTTCTACATTTTGACCAGTTTTTATATCTATATAAGTATTTAATGTTTTTGCTTCTATAAATGTGCTTATTGCTATTATTGATACACCTAATATAACTATTTGTTTTATTTTCATATCTATCTTCTCCTTGTTCTATTGATGAGTCTATTTTAGACGATAGATATTAACCAAATTATAAGCAATTCTTAAGATTTCTTAAGTTATAAATAAAAAAACGGTAGTATAAGTTTTTAAATACTCATAATACCGTTCTTTCCATTTTATAAATAATAATTTTATTAATTATTTATATACTTTTCAAACACTTCGCTAAAGTCTTTGTTGCTGTATGCTTTTCTTAAGTTTTGCGTCCAATCAAAGTTAAAGCTTGTTATTTCTTTTACTATTTCAGTTGCATTACCTTGTATTGCAGCTCTTGATATTGCATCATTAGCCATTTTTAAACTATTGTGACCATCTTCTATACTTGTATTATTTATTCCTTGAATTGTTCCTATTTCTACTAGTGCTTTATATAAATCTTTTAATTGTTCTAGTTGTTTTTTATCTACGTCTATACTAAAGTTTTTATTGCCAAAGCTAAACTTTATTTCTATATCTAAGTCAACAGTACCAGCTGTTTCTAATGATACAGTGTGTACTCTTTCGTAGTAGAATTCATGTCTTCTTACAGTTCTTTTCTTACTTACTGCATTAGCACCATCCACATGTAACAACCCTCTATTTGTAAATACATACTCATCTGACTTTGACTTTATCACAAAAAATATTCTTTCTCCATCTTCGTGCATTATATAATCGTCACCGTCTACTTTATCAAAGTCTTTTGGATCTATTATTTTACCTATATCTGATAATCCAAGTGTATCTGCCGCTATTTTCCCAAATAAATTTCCTGCCATTTTGCCCCTCCTAATATTTAATTATTTTAATTATATCATATTTTTATGATACTTAATCTATGGTAACAGGTATTTGTATTTCAGTGATAAATTCATCCTCATTACCTGTTTCATGTATATCTATTTTATATATTTCTATAGGATCTTTTAAAATTTTATATCCTTTATCTTCTATATAATCAAACATATCTTTCAAATGATATCTATTATTTTTATATGTTCCTTTATAAGTCAAAGTCACATAATATCCTTCATCAACTATTATATTATAAATTTGCTCATCATCTTCTAAAAAGCAAAATACCGCTTTATACTCATTGTAAATATCTTGTTTTACTTTATCTAAGCAGAAAGTTGCGCCTATATTATTTTTACCTAATATATTAAATCTATTTTCATATTCTTTTTGTAATTTTTGAATTAAGAAGTCAAATTCTTCATCTTTTTTTATATCTGCATTAAGCTTTAAGGCTTTTCTTTTCCCTATATAAATCAATTCTATTTCATTTAGCTTAGTTATATTTTTAGCTTCATTTATAGCTTCTAATCTCTTCATTATATCTTTTTTATGTTCTATAAATTCTTCTATCTTTCTATTTATTAGCATTATTTCTTCATTCAATATTTTATTAGTATTTTCTATATTTCTATCATCTAGATACTCTTTTATTTTTTTCATAGGAAAATTTAAGCTTCTAAGCTCTTTTATTAAGTTTAGTATCCATATATCTGAGATTTTGTACATTCGATACCCATTACTATCTCTAAATGGCTTTAGTATTCCCAACTCTTCATAGTACATTAGTGAGTCTCTTCCTATTCCGTATATCTTGGATATTTCACCAATTTTATAATACTCCTTCATATACCTTTCCTCTTTCCATATTTATGTACATATAAAAACTATGAGATATATACTCATAGCCTTTATATTTATAATACTATGTTTTCTTCTATATATTCATCTTTTTTATCAGTCTCTTCTTCATTATTCTCAATATGAAGCATACTTATAATTTTTCCACTTATAGTAACTGCTATTATAGAGAAAAATACCTGTTTAAAGTCTAAATAAACTAATGACATGATTAAAACTATTGCATCTGTAATTAAATAAACTTGGTTTATTTTAAACTTAGTAAATCTACTTACTAAAAGTGCAATAACATCATCTCCTCCAGCAGCTCCTCCACCTCTAACTACTAACCCTACACCTATACCTACTCCAATACCTGCAAGCACACTTGCTATAAGCATATTATCAGTAAGACTAGGAACTAAAAAACCTATACTTTCCCATATCTTGTATGTTGTAGAGAATGTCACTGTAGATAATAAAGAATATAATAAAAATCTTTTTCCAAAGAATCTAGATCCTAGCACGAATAAAGATAAGTCTATAATTAAACTTGTTATGGATGGAGATATATCAAATATATTTTTAATTAAAAGTATTAATCCTAATACTCCACCTTCTGTAACGCTGTTTTGATAGTTGAAGTTATAACTTCCAAATGCCAAAATAGATGAGCCTAATATTACTAATCCAATACTCTTTATGAATTGTTTTTTTGACCGCAAAATATCACTCCTAATTTATTGTTGTATAATCTGTTCTTAATATCATTATATACCTTAGTATTATACCAAGGTGAAGAAAAATTTTAAAAGCTGCATCTCTAAATATCTCAAAGATGCAGCTTTTATATTATAAGTGTTTAAATTTATTATCATTATATTGTAGATAAATCTATGTTTTCTAATAGAGTTTCTATATCTTTATCATCTAAATTTTTAAATTGAATTATTAAATAATAATCCCCTTTTGATATAATAGTTGTAGTTTTTGAAACTTTACTATCAACACTGTCACTAAGTCTATATAATGTACCATCCTTAGTTTCATATTCCCTTTGATTAGTAACTTCATTTATATCAGTTATAACCGATACACCATCATTATTTATATGTTTAGATACTTCAACGTTCATATTCCCAGTTTTATAGTCAAATTCACCTGTTACTACTTTTCTTATAATCTCTGTACTTTCCTCTGTATAGTACTCATCTACAGTAACCTCTTCATTTATTTTAACTTTAGAAAGTAAATTTTTCATAATATTTGGCATATTAGCATCATCTAATGCTGTTTTATAATCATCATATACATACTCAGTCATCATACTTACAGATGCTTCTTTATCAACTTCCCATATTTTATTGTCATCAGACTTGTAAGATGATGTTGCATCCTTTAGTATAGTCTTTTTATTCCATTTTACATTACTATTTGCTTTTTCTTCTGATACTACCTTATAACCCTCATTACCTTTTTCCATTTGTTCTCGTTGTTCCTTTGTATCCGTTAACTTTTCCCCCTCACCTAAGTCTTTAGTATTACCCTCATCTTGCTTATTAGTTTGTGCTACTAATCCATTTGGTACATGTGAAACCTCTCTAAAATTCATAACAGAAGCATATGTAGCTCCTGATAGTAAACACACAGCACAAGCTGCTGCTATAGAAGTCTTCCTTTTATTTTTACTATTGTTTTTCATTACATTTTCCCCTTTTGAACCATTTATTTTTAAGTAATCTATTATTTTACTATCTAAATTTTCATCAAAATTTATTTTATCAACGGCTGATTTGTATACATTTTTCTTCACAAATATCCCCTCCAATTATCTTTTTTAATTGTTTGCGTCCACGAGCTAACCTTGTCCCCACAGTAGCGGTAGGCTCTTCTAATATTTCAGAAATTTCTTTTATAGAGTATCCCTCATAGTAATATAAATGAATAGGTATACGATACTTGGTCTTCAACCCTAAAACTGCGTCCAAAACATCACTTTCTTCCTTAGGCATATAAGGTAAATCCTCAACTAATTCACACTTATTCTTAAACCAACTACTTTTTAAATAGTTCTTGCACTTATTTATAGCAACTCTAATCAACCATGCCTTTAAATGTTCCTCACTTTCAAAATTAGGTTGTTTTTGTAGTAAAGCTAAAAATACTTCTTGTGAAATATCCTCAGCATCAGATACATTCTTAAGATACGAAAAAGCAGTTCTAGCAACTGTTGTAGAATGTTTAGAAACAGCTAATTTAATAAAATCATTAACTGCTTTATCCTCATAAATCAACAATCATCCACCTCCTTACACTATATACACAAGTCAAAAGTAATTTTTTTTTCACTCTATATAATTTTTTATCTGTTACAATAAAAAACATCTCCGTATGATACGGAGATGTTTCCTTATTATATTAATTCATTTTAGCTTCTATATTAGCAATTCTTTCTGCAACAGAGTTCATCATTTCTTCGAACTTCTCTTTCTTTGCCTTTTCTTCATTAACTAAACTCTCTGGAGCTTTAGCTAAGAATCCTTGGTTAGAAAGTTTTCCGTTAACTCTCTTTATTTCGCCTTCTAATTTAGCTTTTTCTTTGTTTAATCTATCTAGTTCTTTAGAGAAATCTACTAATTCATCAAGTGGTATGAATATCTTAACACCTTCTATAACAACACTTACTGCATCTTCAGGTATGTTAGTTTCATCTTCAACGATTTCAACTACTGATGCAGATGCTAATGTTACAAAGTAATCCTTACCAGATATCATAGCTTCCTTCTTATCATGTGTAGGAACTATTATTACTTTAGCTTTCTTTGATGGTGGTACGTTCATTTCAGCTCTAACGTTTCTTATATTTCTTATACCATCCATTGTTAAGTTCATCATTTCTTCTTCCTTAGCCATGTTATCAGCTTCAGCGTAGTGAGGGAACTCTGCTACAACTATACTTCCTTCTACTGTTGGAAGGTGAGTGTATATTTCTTCTGTTATAAATGGCATATATGGGTGAAGAAGCTTTAATATTTTTTCTAATACATATGTTAATGTGTATAACGCAGTTTGCTTAGCTGCCTTATCATCAGAGTATAGTCTCGGCTTAACTATTTCTATATACCAGTCACAGTACTCAGACCATGCAAAGTCATATATCTTTTGAGCTGCTATACCAAGGTCAAACTTATTCATATTGTCAGTAACTTCTTTAACAACATTGTTAGCTCTTGATATTATCCATTTATCAGCTAAAGTCATATTAGCTTCTACAGATTCTCTCGTTACTCCTGCCATAATTTCTTCATCTATATTCATAAATACAAATCTAGATGCATTCCATAATTTATTAGCGAAGTTTCTTGAAGCTTCTACTCTTTCCATATAGAATCTCATGTCATTTCCTGGGGAATTTCCAGTTGCTAGCATGAATCTTAGTGCATCTGCTCCGTATTGGTCTATTACTTCTAATGGATCTATACCATTTCCTAAAGATTTACTCATTTTTCTACCTTCAGAGTCTCTAACAAGTCCATGTATTAATACGTGTTCAAATGGAGTTTCTCCCATACAGAACATTCCTGCAAATGCCATTCTTACTACCCAGAAGAATATTATATCGTATCCAGTAACAAGTACACTTGTTGGATAGTAGTAATTTAATTCTTCTGTGTTATTTGGCCATCCTAATGTTGAGAAAGGCCATAATGCAGATGAGAACCAAGTATCTAGTACATCTTCATCTTGCTTAAATTCAGTGTGTCCACACTTACAAGCTGATGGCATTTCTTTAGCTACTATTACTTCACCACATTCTTGACAGTAGTAAGCTGGTATTTGGTGACCCCACCATAACTGTCTAGATATACACCAATCTCTTATATTTTCTAACCATTGAGAATATGTTTTATCAAACTTATCTGGTACGAATTCTAATTCTTTTTTCTTTAATATATCTAAAGCAGGCTTAGCTAATTCATCCATTTTAACGAACCATTGATCTGATAATCTTGGCTCAACTACTGTTCTACATCTGTAGCAAGAACCAACATTATGATTATGGTCTTTTATTGCTATCATATATCCAGCTTCATCTAAGTCAGCTATAAGTTGTTTTCTACACTCATATCTGTCCATACCTTCGTATTTACCAGCTAACTTATTCATTGTTCCATCTTCGTTCATTACGTTTATTTTTTCAAGATCATGTCTTTGACCAACTTCAAAATCGTTAGGGTCATGAGCTGGAGTCATTTTAACTGCACCAGTACCGAACTCTAAATCAACGTAATCATCAGCTACAATTATTAATTCTCTTCCTACCATTGGAAGTATCGCATGTTTACCTATTAAATGCTTATATCTTTCATCTTCTGGATTTACAGCTATACCTGTATCTCCTAACATTGTTTCTGGTCTAGTTGTAGCTATTTCTAAGAATTCGTTGCTATCTTTTATTGGGTACTTTATGTGATAGAACTTTCCTTCGTGCTCTTCATGCTCAACTTCTGCATCTGATAAAGTAGTCTTACAATCTGGACACCAGTTTATTATTCTGTTTCCTCTGTATATTTGACCTTTTTCGTAAAGTTTCACGAAAAACTCTGTAACAGCTTCGTTACATCCTTCATCCATTGTGAATCTTTCTCTATCCCAGTCACAAGAATCTCCTAACTGCTTCATTTGGTCTACTATTTTTCTACCAAATTCATTTCTCCAGTCCATAGCTCTATTTAGGAATTCTTCTCTTCCTAATTCGTACTTAGTTTTTCCTTCTTGTTCCTTTATTCTTTCAACAACTTTAACTTCTGTAGCTATAGAAGCATGGTCTGTTCCTGGTTGCCATAAAGCTTCATATCCGTCCATTCTCTTCCATCTTATAAGTATATCTTGTAAAGTATGGTCTAAAGCATGCCCCATATGTAATTGCCCTGTTATGTTTGGCGGCGGAAGCATTATTGTAAATGGCTTCTTGTTTGGGTTTGGTTTAGATTTAAATAGTCCATCTTCAACCCACTTAGAGTATAATCTAGATTCGAAATCTTTCGGATTATACGTTTTTGGTAAATTAGTATTTTCCATTGTGTTTCCTCCTCATATATAATAATTTCATTTATTTTTCTATATAATAAAAAAGAGCCCTTCATCCTTATATAAGGACGAAAAGCTCGCGTTACCACCTTAATTTCAGTATTGAAAAATATGCAACAATACTGACACTCTGTAGATTTTAACGATTCTCACCGTCTAAGCTTACTATTAGTTCAGCTAAGAAACTCCGAAGCTACCTTCTATAAATCTATTCTAAGAAAACCTCTCAGCCTATGAGTCTTCCTCTCTTTTAGTAGTATTTATATACTCCTCTTCATCACAGTATTTAATAATAATTTATTATTTAATTATATCCAATTATTATTATTATTGTCAATTAGTTATAATAATATATATACTATTTTATATTTTGTGTAACTTTTTAATTTTATTTATTATAAATTTTTATCCCAAAAGTTCTTAGGCTGTGTTTCTTCTTTTATAGGTAAAATAGTGTATCCTCTTTCTCTTAACACTTTTATTATGCCTTCTAATGCTTCTACTGTTTGCTCTTTTTCATGCATAAGCACAACCAGGTTAGCTCTATTTCTTCCGTAATAAAGTACATTGCTCACTATTTTATCCGTAGTTGCACGCCAATCCTCTGTATCCAAGTTCCAATCCCACATTAAGTAATTGTTCGCTTCTAATAGTTTTTTAGAAGATTCTGGCATATATGGTTTGCTTCCATATGGTAATCTTATTAAACTTGACTCTTTTCCAGTTATACTTTTAAGTGTCTCTTTACATGTATTAAATTCTTCTAAAGTATTTTCTGGTGTTTTATACAATACTTCCTTGTCGTGACTTACACTATGAAATCCTACACTATTCCCCTCTTCAACAATTCTTTTTACTTCAGATTCATATTTTTTCATATTCCCATCAATCAAAAAAAACGTAGCTTTTACATTATTTTCTTTCAATATATCTAATATTTGATTAGTATATTTTGATGGTCCATCATCAATTGTTATATATGCTATTTTACCTTCACTAGGACCTGGACCCTTATATGCTTCTTTTGATGATTCACATATCATTTCACTTAATGTTTTAGTATATATCAAGCTAGTTAACTCATTTTTTTGATAATTAGATGTTTCTATATTTTCTCTATTTACCATAACTTCTATACCTACTATACCAATGCCTAATAATATACCTATAATTATAGGCAATACAATATACCCTAGCTTTCTCTTCATCCCCCAAATCTCCTTTGTTCAAATACTTATTATTTCGCTTTTATATTTCTACTAAATATTTTTATTATTTGTTCTTCTTCTTTTTCTCCCAAGAATTCCAATCTTTCTATTCCTAATTTAGTTAACAATTGAATTGTATTTATGTTTTCATAAGGAGTTTTCATTTCACTCTCATCCCCGTATTCATTTATAAGTAATGTTCCTTCTTCTACTGTTAATATTCTTTTAGGTCCTCCTACACATCCGCCTATACATCCCATTCCTTCAATAAAAGTAGCATTAATTTCTTTATTTATTACTTTTTCTAAACCTTCTTTGCATTCATCAATTCCATTAAATATCACTTGTTCAAATCTAACACTTGGATTTATACGTTTTGCTGACAGCTTTATAGCCTCACTTACACCGCCTGCTCTTCCATATATTCTACCTGAGTATGAGGATTCCATTCTTTTATCGTCATCTAGAGATTCTAAATATATTTCTAGAGATTTAAATATCTCCTCTAATTCTGTAAATGTAAGAACAAAATCTACACTATCCTTTACATCATCTAATGTAGCTTCCTTTTTTTTGGCTGTACATGGCCCAATGAATACAACTTTAGCTTTTGGATTTATAATTTTAATAATTCTTCCACAAGCAACCATTGGTGAGACTGATTGAGAGATGTTTTGTACTATTTTAGGATAGTTACTTTGAACTAAACTTACCCATACTGGACAGCAGCAACTTGTTATAAAATATCCCTCTTCGTTTTTATTCATATGTTTACAGTATTCATATGCTTCTTTTACAGTAAGTAATTCAGCAGCCAATGCAACCTCTATCATATCCTCAAATCCAATTAACTTTAATGCTGACCTTAACTTACCAGGTGAAATATTTTTACCAAGCTGACCCACAAATGCTGGTGCTACTATTGCGTATACAGGTACATTTTGGTCTTTCAGTAGTTTTACTACAGGTATAAACTGTATCTTGTCCGATATAGCTCCTAGGTTACACTTAGATATACAATTACCACATGCACTGCAAGCATTTCTCTTATTACAATCTGTATGCTTGTCTTTTACTAAACATGACTCTTTTTTTTCTTCGCAAGAATTACATGCATCAGAAATAATACTTATAACTGGTGTATTCACCATTTCTAAATTCATAGCCTCAAGTACCATATCTTTTATAGAAGTACTACTTTTTTCCATTGGATCAAGCCCCATTATTACTCTTATTAAGTTTACTATCGCTGCCTCATCGAAATTTTTGTATATATCTTGACCTAAAATTTTTGTAGGTAGGTTATTTATATCTTCAAGATTATCTTCCCAGACTAATCTTATTAGTTCATTGAATAGTTTCATCTTATATGTATAGAGAATTTTTGTATTAATATCTATAGATTTCATACAGTGCCTCCTAAATTTACTTATTTAAAATAATATTTACAAAGGCACTGTATTTTATTTATGATTTGTTAGCTTGAACGGTTCATTTTATGTAATTGATTTATTCCATAAATTATCTTACTTAAGTGATAATTAAATACTGGACTTTTTTCTTCATCTACATCCCAATCTAAATTATCTAATTTTAATAAATGCTTTATACCATCATAATTCTCTTTGTTTAAATATAATTTTCTTTCTAGAAGTTCTATTGACTGCATATGGAAATAAAGTTCTTTTGATAGAGATATTTCTTTTTGAATATTTTCTAGGTCTGCTTCATTCTTACTATAATTTAGCTCATCTACAAGTTTTGAGTACATACCTTCAACTCTAGTTATTTCTTTTTCAAGCTTAACCATATTAAATTTGCTTTTATTTATAATTTTTGAATATAAATTATCTTTAGCTATTTTTTCTATCTTATGTAAGTGTCTAGTTGTATTTTCAACATAGTCCGGCCTAGCTAATATATAGTTTACCATCACTCCTATTAATACACCTACAGATGTATCTATCACTCTATGTATAGAATAATATGCAGGGTTAGAAGTAATTACACCTAACTGTATCGAAAGGAATGTTACACTTGAAACAATTATTCCTGAGTTTATTTTTAATGAATTACATCCATAAATTGTAGCCATAATACCTAACCCAGCCATTATAGGATCTCCTGATGCAACAAGTACTGATAAGTACCCCACCAATCCTCCTATCATAGTTCCAAGTATTCTATTAAACCCTAGTCTAACAGACCCTTTTACAGTATCTTGAACAGATACAACACATCCTACACCTGCAAACATTGGATTTTGTACTAAATATTTACCTGCAAATACACACAACCCCACTGCTATTCCAGTTTTAATAGTTCTCATTCCGACCTTTTTTAATTTCATATTATCACCTCCTAGTTGTCTAAAATCGTTCTTAATTTATTTTGTCCATACAATAGTATAATGTATTAATAGTAAAATGGATAGTCTTTAAAACGCTCTCTATCTTTCATTATTCTTTGTATTGCTAATATTTTTATTAAATCTTTAGTCAATAAGACTAAATCTTCATTCGTATAATTATTATGTGAAAATTTGCCTTCAATAATCTTTTCATTTACATATTTTTTATATCTTTTGTAAACACACTCTACTATATATTCAAAGTCTTTGCTTCGTGGAAATGGATGTAATCTATCTTTGTCTATTTCTTTCAATTCTAGTTCTATATAATAATTTATTTTCTTATATATTTTAGGATAATAAGCATCTGAAATAGTTTTACAATAATCATAATAATTACTCATATTTTACCTCCTAGTAAATAATTATCCTAATGTAATATATATGCTATGTGAAAATATTTATGTGTTTACTTAAACACAATATAATGTCTTAATACGCAAAAAGGGCTGAACAATATGTTCAACCCTTTCTCTCATCTATTTTAGTTATTATATTACACCTTGACTCATCATAGCATCAGCTACTTTTAAGAATCCTGCTATATTTGCTCCTACAACATAGTTTCCACTATGACCATATTCTTCTGCAGCATTTTTAGATGCATTGAATATGTTTATCATTATTCCTTTTAATTTTTCTTCCACTTCTTCAAATGTCCAAGATAATCTCATACTATTTTGAGACATTTCTAGAGCTGAAGTTGCTACTCCTCCTGCATTTGCAGCTTTAGCTGGAGCTACTAATATTCCTCTTTCTAAGAAGTAATCTACCGCTTCATTAGTACATGGCATATTAGCACCTTCTCCTATTGCTATTACCCCATTTTCTACTAATAATCTAGCTTCTTCTATACTTATATCATTTTGAGTTGCACATGGTAGAGCTACATCACATTTAACTGACCATATACCTTTTTGACCATCAAAGTACTGAGCGCCTTCTTTTCTAGCAGCGTACTCTTTTATTCTCTTTCTTTCAACTTCTTTTATTTGTTTTACTAAATCTAAATCTATACCATTTTCATCTACTACATATCCAGCAGAGTCACACATAGCTATTACTTTAGCTCCAAATGAAGTAGCTTTTTGAGCAGCATATATAGCAACATTTCCTGAACCTGATATTACAACTCTTTTACCTTCAAAGCTATGATTATGATAGTTTAACATCTCATTAGTGAAGTATATTAAACCAAATCCAGTAGCTTCTTTTCTAGCTAAAGAACCTCCATAAGTTAATCCTTTACCTGTTAATACTCCGCCTTCATAAGCATTTCTTATTCTCTTATATTGGCCAAATAAGTATCCTATCTCTCTTGCACCTACCCCTATATCTCCAGCCGGTACATCTACATCTTGACCTATATGTTTATATAACTCTGTCATAAAACTTTGACAGAATCTCATTATTTCTCTATCTGATTTTCCTTTAGGATCAAAGTCAGAACCACCTTTACCTCCTCCTATTGGAAGACTAGTTAAAGAGTTCTTGAATATCTGCTCAAATCCTAAGAATTTTATTATACTTAAATTAACTGATGGATGGAATCTAAGACCACCTTTATAAGGTCCTATAGCACTATTAAACTGTACTCTAAATCCTCTATTAACTTGAACATCTCCATTATCATCTGTCCATGGTACTCTAAACATTAATTGTCTTTCAGGCTCTACTAATCTTTCTAAAACTCTTTCTTTTATGTACTCTGGGTGTTTAATTAATACTGGCTCTAATGAATGTAAAACTTCCTCTACAGTCTGATGAAATTCTTCTTCACCTTTGTTTCTATTTTTAACATCGTTAATTATAGTTTCTACAACATCTTTAGCATTTTTTTCTGCTATTGCATTTTCTATTACTCCATTAACTTCAATTCCCATTTTAAAGCCCCCTTTGTATTCATAAAAACCTTTTCACTTAAATTTTAGAACTTTGTTTCTAAATATGCAACACCTTTTTTGAGCAATATCTAGATATAATTTATATATGATTTTTACTAAAAAAATATGCTTATTTTTCTCAACGTTAGCTTTAATTCTTTACCTAGTTTGAACTTAATCTAGCAATTATTAATTCCGGCCTATTGAACACTCTAAAAGGAAACAAGCTATTACCTAAACCTCTACTTACAATCATATTAGTCTTTCCTTGTTTATACACTCCACTAGTATATTTCGGTAGAATGCCTTGTCCAGGTGCAAAGAGTCCATTTATAAAAGGCAATCTAATCTGACCGCCATGGGCATGACCAGTAAAAACTAAATCTAAACCTTGCCTTGTATACACATTTAAAAGTTCCGGTCTATGAGACAATAAAACCTTTAATCCATCACCACTTTCATTAACAAGATTATTCAAAACTCTTTCATAGCTCTGTTTTATATTTTCAGAATCAAATAAAGTTAAATCATTCATACCAATCAAACTTATCCTTTCATCATTTATAAAAATATCTTCACTCTTATTATCTAATATCTTAACACCAGACTTTACTAAACCTTCTTTAAGCTGTAAATACTCATCTACACGACTTTCATGATTACCAGGTACAAAATAAACAGGAGCTATCTCAACAGCCTTATCAGCATACTCTAAGGCCTTATTTACATTAGTTCTCCTACTATCTATAACATCACCAGTAATAACAATCACATCAGGACCTATCTCTTTAGTAAGTTCAACCAGCCTTCTTTGACCCTTGCCAAACCTCTTATTATGAAGATCAGAAACCTGAAGTATCTTATACCCCTCAAACCCATCCGTCACTTTTTCACTCTTAAACTCAACATTAGTAACAGTAATATCATTATTCTGCCAATAAAAAAACACTGCTAAAGTAGCAACTCCCAAAGCAATAAACCTAAAATACCTATTAACCATATAAAATCTCCTCACTCTATATAACGCATAAATTATCTATAATATTTAAACCTTATTATAATACAATGTTGCACATAAAACTACATTTAAGCCTTTCCACTCTCGACTAATAAAACTTTATTATTGTCCCTTTTTATAAGTTATGACCACTTAGAGAAGGTGAGTATTGTATAAGTTGCACCGACCTTGCGCTAGCCGGAAGGAAAACTTATACAATACTCACCTTCGCGGTCCCTGATACCATAAAAAAAGGATAAAACAAAAGTTTTATCCTATCTCCATCATTTCGCCGTTTATGGCATATATAACTTTTTCACATATATTAGTTATATGATCTCCCACTCTCTCAAGATATCTTCCTACAAATAGAAGTCTAACTCCTTGATTAACCGTACCGGCTTTACTATTCATTATCTCTAAACAATCCACATGAATTTGCTCATATAACTTATCAACCACTTCATCTCTTAAAGCTGTATCATAAGCTAACTTTTCATCAGCTTCTTCTAATGCTCTTTTAACTTCATTAAGCATTTCACTGCATTCTTTTGCCATTTTAGGTATATCTATTAACGATTTTATATATGGTTGTTCTCCTATTTTTAAAGTCTCTTGACATATATTCACAGCATAATCACCTATACGCTCTAACTCTATAGCGATATTACCTAATGCATATACATATCTTAAATCCCTAGCCATTGGCTGCTTTAAAGCTAAAAGCTCTATACTTCTATCTCTAATATACTCTCTTAATAAATCAATTTCATCATCTTTTTCTATTACTAATTTAGCACCTTCTAAGTCTTTTCTAACCATACAATCAATAGATGCATTCAGTGCTTCATCACATTTATCTATCATGTTTATAGTATATTTTTTCAATGTGTTTATATTTAATTCTAAATTTGTATTCACCATAGTATTATAGACCCCTCTTAGATTTTTTTATCCAAATCTTCCTGTTATATAATCCTCTGTACGCTCATCCCTCGGGCTAGTAAACATGGTTTTTGTGTCGCTATATTCTACTAACACTCCATTTAAGAAGAATGCAGTATCATCAGATATACGTGCAGCTTGTTGCATATTATGCGTGACAATTACTATTGTATAATTATCTTTTAAGTTTTCTATTAATTCTTCTACCTTTAATGTAGATATTGGATCAAGTGCTGATGTAGGTTCATCCATAAGTATAACTTCTGGCTTCATTGCAATAGCTCTAGCTATACATATACGTTGTTGCTGACCACCTGATAATCCAAGGGCTGATGATTTTAATCTATCCTTAACTTCATCCCAAATAGCTGCACCTTTTAAGCTTTCCTCTACTATTTTATCTAGTGTCTTCTTATCTTTTATACCATGAACACGAGGTCCATATGCTACATTGTCATATATACTCATTGGGAATGGATTTGGTTTTTGAAATACCATACCTACTTTTGTACGTAGTTTTATGACATCTTCACTCTTATATATATCTTCGCCATCAACTACTATATTTCCTTTTATTGTTACATTATCTATTAAGTCATTCATTCTATTTAAAGTTCTTAAAAAAGTTGATTTACCACATCCTGATGGACCTATTAATGCAGTAACTTTATTCTTCTTTATTTCCATATTTATGTTTGTTAATGCTTGATTATCTCCATAAAATAAATCTAAATTACTAATACTTAATTTTGTTTCATTATTTGAATTCATTTTGCACCTCGTAAGTTTTATTAATAATTTGCTTTGTTTAATTTCTTAGCTACAATTTTAGCTATTGTATTTAGGAATAATACCATTACTATTAGTACAACACCTATACTAGCTGCACCTGATATATCTCCCTTTTCTTTAGTTAATAGATACGCATGAACTGTTAGTGTTCTAGCACTATCAAATATAGTTCCTGGCATTTGCGCTACTGTACCTGCTGTTAATAATATAGCTGCAGATTCTCCTATAACACGACCTACTGATAATATTAATCCAGACAGTATTCCTGGTACTGCACTTGGTAAAACCACTTTGTATAATGTTTGGAACTTAGTTGATCCTAAAGCTAATGAAGCTTCTCTATAGCTTTGAGGCACTGTTTTTAATGCTTCTTCTGTAGTTCTTATTATTACTGGCAATATGATAATTGCAACAGTAAGTGCTCCTGATAAAATCGAATACTTCATCCCTAAAGTAACTACGAAGAATATTCCTCCAAATAATCCATATATAATAGACGGTATACCTGCTAAACTTTCTGTAGCAAATCTTATTACCGTAACAATTTTTCCTTTTTTAGCATACTCTTGTAAATATATTGCTGATAATATTCCTATTGGTGTTGCTACTAAAATCGAAAGAGCAACTGTATATAATGTAGCAACTATCATTGGCATTATACCGCCATCTCCACTTGCTGAATAATCACTGAATAAGAAAGTTGGAGTTATCCCTCCTATACCTTTCATAAATATATATCCTACAATAATTACTAATGTTGCAACTGTAAATATTGTTGATAAGTAAATTAATAATTTTAATATATTCTCTTTTAACTTTCTCATATTAGTCTACCGCCTTGTTTGAAAGTTTGTTTAAAACTAGATTTAGTATTAATATAAATGTGAATAATACAACACCTGTTGCAAATAACATTTCTTGATGAGTACCAAACGCGTATCCCATTTCTAGTGCTATATTTGTTGTTAAAGGTCTTACACTATCCATAATTGAACCAGGCATAACAGGTGAATTCCCTGCAACTAATATAACCGCCATAGTCTCTCCTAAAGCTCTACCTACTCCTAAAACAACCGCAGCTAATATACCAGATTTAGCTGCTGGTAGTATAACTTTAAATATAGTTTCTATTTTTGAAGCACCTAGTGCTAATGATCCTTCTTTGTATGCTCTTGGTACTGCTCTAATAGCTGTTTCTGATACTGATATTATAGTTGGTAGCATCATTACTGCTAAAACAAGTATTACAGCAAGTAAACTTTGACCCTTTGGTAAATTAAACATACTTTGTATAGCAGGTACTATAACTGCTAATCCAAACACACCATATAATACAGATGGTATACCTGCTAACAACTCAACTGCTGGTGATATTATTTTAGCTAACCTTTTAGGTGCTACCTCAGCTATAAATACCGCAGTTAGTATTCCTACAGGAACTCCTATAACCAGTGCTCCAATAGTTGCAAATATAGATGCTACTATCATTGGTGCAACTCCAAACTTATCAGATGACGGCACCCAATCAGCTCCAGTTAAAAATTCCATGAATGAATATCCTTTAAATATAAATGGGGTTAACCCCTTATAAAATACGAATCCAATTATCAATAATAAACTTATGACAGCTATTAATGCACTTACTAAAAATACATTCTTTGCTACTTTCTCAATAACATACTTACTCTTATTATTGTTTTTGTAGTCTCTCTTGCTTTCATTTACTAACTGAGACTTAGCTAACATAAACAACCTCCTAAATTAACCTTGTATAAATATTTCCTTAAGTTCCCACAAGTACATATTACATATAAAAAGTTAAATCCATATTAGATTTAAGTTAAGTACTAGTAAAGTTTTAGACGTTTTTTTACATAGTTTTAACTTTTAAGGTGAAAAACCCCTTTCATAGGTAGTTTTTGTTAACTTTTTTTAACTTATTTTTAATGTTATTCTACATTTTAATTTAAATTTAATCATTTTCTTACATTGATAAATTAGAGTTTACCTTGTGTTGTTTGATAAAGTCCGCAAGGAATGGATTTATATAAGTTTTTCTCCCGGCTAGCGCAAAGTCGATACAACTTATACAAATCCATCCCTTGCTCATAATCTATACAAATACTCTGCGTTAAAACAAAAGAAGAGCAAGTGGACACTTTATTGTTGTAAGTTATTAAAGGATATTTTACTAATATGTAAAATTTTATGTAGTAATGTTTAGTATAAAATTTTGTTAAAAGGAGATGTACAAAGTGATTAATTGTAAAAGCTTAATAATAAGACAATTAGAATTAGGGGATGAAGAATACTTATATAAATGGTGGAATGATGGAGAGCTAATGGAACATGCTACTCATATATTTGGAGTTCTACAAAGTAGGGAATCGATAAAAAAGAGTATTTTAAAAGATATTGAAGATACAACAATATTTTCTACTTCTAAAAGATTTATTATTTGTAAAAAAGATAATTTAGTTCCGATAGGAGAAATTAATTACTCTGATTGGGATGGTAGAAATCAGAAAGCTGAGTTAGGTATAAAAATATGTAATACAGAGGAACAAGGTAAAGGTTATGGAGTAGATGCTTTATATCACTTTATAGATTTTATGTTCAAGTTTTTAAATATAAATAAAATAGAGCTAACTACAATGAGTGATAATAAAAGGGCACAAAAATTATATAAAAAATTAGGCTTTAAAGATATTGGCTTAATTAGAGATGCTTATTTTGATAGTAGATATGGTAAGTTTGCAGATGCAATCTATATGGATTTATTAAAAAAAGATTGGGATAATTTTAAAAACGAGATATTCAAATAACAACCACAGTTCAATGAAACATATATTAATTTATACATTTGATTCAGATATGTTTTCCAGCAAATAGGTAAATTTCAATTTACCCACCTACTCTTCCAAGCTTTACATTATAAATATTATGAGTGAATATGGTACTTATATAGGTCGCTCCGACATTTTAGCTTGGAGGAAGGCCTATATAAGTACCATATTCACGGGCCACATTTACCAACTAAACTATAATTTTATAGCATATTAAAAAGGATATGAAAATTCATATCCTTTTTAGAAATGGTTAATCTATGGAGTTTAATCTGTATCTGCTATAATTATTTTACACTTACAAAACCTTTACTTACCATTATATCTTGACCTTCAGGACTTAATATAAAGTCTATAAACTTTTGTCCTGACTCAGATAAACTATCTTCTTTGTATGCTATTAAGAATGGTCTTTGTATTGCATAAGACTTATCTTTTATCGTATCTTCACTTGCTTCAACACCATTTACTGATAATGCTGTTACTGCTTCATCTACGTAACCATGAGATATGTATCCTATTGCATTTTCATTACCTTCTACTGTTGACTTTATGTTTCCAGAACCATCACTGATTTGAGCATCTTTAGTTAATTCTTCAGATTCAAATCCTACACCTTCTTGGAATCCGTCTCTTGTACCAGAACCATCTTCTCTAGACACTACTACTATTGGAGCATCTTTTCCTCCAACTTCTTTCCAGTTTGTTACTTTTCCTGTGTATATATCTTTTATTTGATCAACTGTTAAGTCCTTAACTTCATTATTTTTATTTACTATAACTGCTATACCATCGATTGCTACAGCTTGTTCTTTAAGTCCTGCTGCTTTTTCCTCATCCTTTAAATCTCTTGATGCCATACCGATTTCAGAAGTACCATCTATTGCATTTTTTATACCTGCTGATGATCCAACTTGTTGTATTTCTATAGTTATTCCTTCATTTGCAGCTTCAAATTTTTCTTTTTCAACTTCCATTACTGGTCCGATTGAAGTAGATCCTGATACAGTTACTTTACTTGATTTCCCTGAACCACCATCTGCTGAGTCTCCTCCTGATGAACATCCTACTGCTAATGAACTTACTAATACCGCTCCCATTAATAATGCTGTTATCCTTCTTTTTAACATAACATCCTCCCAAGTATTAAAATTATTTAAATTTTATTTGTTGTCTTTATTTAACCTGTGCATCTCACAGTTTAATAATACGATTTAAATGTTAAGTTAATATTATAAATGAGTTAAGTAAATGTAAATATTGTTAACTTTATGTAAATACTAGTAAAAAATTGCGTATCATTTACATAAAAATGCATATAGCTTTCACTATATGCATTTTTATATATTAAACTATATTTCTTTTTCTAGCTTATCTACTAATTCATTGAACACTTGTAACGCTTCATCAACGGCTTCTTTCTTTTCCATATCTACTCCAGCTAATTTTAATTGCTTTAATGGATACTCTGATCCTCCACTTTTTAAAAAGTCTATATATCTATCTACTGCCGGTTGACCTTCTTCTAATATCATTTGACTTAATGCACTTGCTGCTGAAAATCCTGTAGCATACTTATACACATAGAAGTTAGAATAGAAATGAGGTATTCTAGCCCATTCTAATCCTATTTGTTTATCTACTATACAAGATTTACCATAGTATTTTTCATTTAGCTTATAGTATATATCATTAAATTCATCTGCTGTTAAAGGTTCTCCAGATTCTACTTTTTCATGTGTTATCTTTTCAAACTCTCCAAACATAGTTTGTCTATATACTGTAGTTCTAAACTGCTCTAGGTAATAGTTTAGTAGATATACTCTCTCTTCTTTTGATGTAGAGTTTTCTAATAAATAGTTTATTAGTAATAACTCATTTAAAGTAGATGCAACTTCCGCTACAAATATTTTGTAGCTTGAGTATATATATGGTTGATTTTTACGAGAATAATAACTATGTAATGAATGACCTAATTCATGTATTAGTGTAAATAATGAATTAAGATCATCTTTGTAGCTCATCAGTATATACGGATGAGAGTCGTAACTTCCCCAAGAATATGCTCCACCTTGTTTACCTTCATTTTCGTAAACATCTATCCATCCTTCATCAAAAGCTTGTCTAATTATATCTAAGTATTCTTCACCTAGTGGCTTTAATGCTTTTAGTATAATCTCTTGGGCTTTTTCGTATGGTATTTTCATATCAAAGTTTTCTGTAAGAGGCACATATAAATCATACATATGAATTTCACTTAATCCTAAGAACTTTTTCTTTATCTCTGCATATCTATTTAAAGTATCTAAGTTTTCATCTACTGCTAATATAAGATTATTATATACATCCACACTTATATCATCTTGGAATAACGATGCTTGTAATGCAGATTCATACTTTCTAATCTTAGCGTAAAATATCTCTGATTTTATTCCTCCATAAAGCATTGATGCAAAAGTATTTTTGTATTTATCATAAACTGAATATACAGCTTCGAAAGCATCTTTTCTAACTTTTTTATTTTTACTCTTTATGTATAATGAGTAATTTGAATGAGTTAATTTTACTTTGTTTCCATCTTCATCTTCTATCTCTGGAAATTCTAAATCTGCAAAAGAAAACATATCATATACATTTTCAGGTATAGATGATAAATCTGCTGCTGCCGCTAATATCTCTTCTTCTCTTTCATTTAAAGTATGAGGCTTCTCTCTTAAAATATCTTTAATATATTTGTCATAGAAAGATAATTCTTTTGATTTTAAATACTCATTTAACTTTTCATCATCTATCGCAATTATTTCAGGCACAATATATGAAGTTGCCATAGATAATTCAGTTGATAACATTTCTGTTTTTGTTGCTATAGACTGATTTTCATTTTTTCTAGTGTCTTCGTGTTGTTTCATATGAGTATAAATGTATAAATTTTGAAGTATTTGTGAAGCTTTTTCAGAAGAGTTTATACATTTGTATAATAGCTCTTTGCTTTCTGCTAATTTACCTTTATAGTTTTTTAATTCATTTATGTATTCTTTTACTTTTTCTATATCTTTTTCTATTGCTTCTTTTGTAGAATACATCTTGTCTATTTTCCATTTATATTTTTCTTCTATTTTGCTTCTATCTATTCCCATATTTTCACTCCTTATTATAAATTTTTTATAAAACTGACACTAGTATTGCCCCTTCAGATGTAAACGTTCCCATTATAGGGCCTATACTAGCAATCAATATTTCTTTAAATTGTGCATGTTCCTCTATAAATTGCTTTATTTTTTCAGCTTTATCAGGACAATTTGCATGACCTATTATTGCAGTTTTTTCCTTTGCATTTTCTACATTATTTTTTACATATTCTAATGCTTTCTTTAAACTGTTGCTTCCACCTCTAGCTTTATCTATAGGCTTAACTAATCCTTCTTCTATTTTTATGATTACTTTAAAGTTTAATGCATTCATAAGTTTTCCAGCTATAGGATTTACTCTTCCACCTTTTATAGCATTTTCTAATGTATCTAGTGCACCAAAGAATACCATTTCTTTTTTATATTCTTCTATCTCTGCTAATATTTCATCCATTGTTTTTCCTTGCTCTATTAGCTCACTACATTTTAATATCATTAGTGCAACACCAATTGATCCACTTTCACTGTCTATAACTTCTATTCTTTTTTCTGGATGCTCTTCTAAATACATATTTTTTGCAAGTACTGCATTTGAATATGTACCTGATAATTTTGATGTTAATGTGAAGACTAATATCTCATCTTCTTCTCCTTTATATAATTCTATAAATCTATCTGGTGAAGGACTTGATGTTTTAGGTAACTCTTTATTTTCTTTCATCATTTTGTAGAATGTTTCTTCATCAATATCAACTCCACCAATATAACTCTTTTCTCCGAAAGCAACATTAATTCCTACTATTTCCGGTTTTGCTCTTTCTAAAACTTCTTTAGGTAAGTCACATGAACCGTCTGTTATTATCTTTATTCTTTTTGTCAATTTAAACACCTCAAATTAAATTCTTGTATCTTCTATTTTATATTATTTTAGCGCAAATAATCTACACTTATTATATTTTTTGATGAACTTAATTCTTTAACTAGTTCATCTATGATTATTCTTCTATCATAAATTATATAAAAACTAACCTTCCATTCATTCTCATGTTGTGAGCTAATCTCAATATTTCTAACTGTTGTTTGGGACTTTTGGAACTTCTCATATAATACAGATATTATATCTATATTATTTACTTTTATTGTAAAAATAGTTTGCTTTTTCTTAAAAAAAATTTTATCTATATTTTTTAATATATATAACGTAACCATAACAAATAACCACGCACATATACTCAATGTATATAATCCATATCCTACAGCTATACCAATACACGCTGTAGCCCATATTCCTGCCGCTGTTGTTAAACCTCTTATTCCATTTGATGTTTTTAGTATTGCGCCTGCGCCTAGAAAACCAATACCAGATAGTACTTGTGCAGATAGTCTAGCTGGATCTATATTAGAATAAGAACTATATTGAAAAAACAAGCATAAAGAAGTTATGGATGTAATGCATGAACCTACTGATACCAAAATATGAGTTCTAAATCCCGCAAATTGATGTGATCTTTCTCTTTCGAGGCCCGTTAATCCACCTATTACTAACGCAACCAATAACCTAATTATTATATCATTATTTGTAACTTGCATAGCAGTTTCCATAATACTCCCCCTTTATAATATTATGAAAGAGCTATAGATTATAGCTCTTGATTATTTTGACTTATATTTTGTAATATGTTTATATGAGTAGGATATGCTATTTTTATATTATTTTTCCTAAAAATTATTAAAATTTGTAATTTGCTTTCTCTAAGTGCTAAAAAGTATTTACCTGATGATACTATTCCTGTTATAGTATATTGCGCTCCTACTGATTTGTTTTCTATATCAGTTACACCATATATCCTAAAGGGACTTAAGTATTCTCCACATTTTTTGTTGTATAAGTAATCTTTAAATTTATCATTCATTACATCACAAACTTCTTGTAGTGATTCAAAAACCTTCATTGGGTCTTCTTCGTATGCAACTCTAACATGTACTACTACTCTCATTTTATCTTTACTATAATTCCTAATGCTAGTAATATTACCATTTGAAATAGTTACTCTTTTTAAATCCCAATCTCTTAAGCTTGTACTTCTAAGACCTATCTCCTCAACAGTGCCTCTAAACTCTTCATTTAATATTACAAAGTCCCCTACTTGTATTTGTTTCTCAAACAATATGAAAAAACCATTAAATATATCTTTTAGAATACTTTGTGACGCTACTCCTGCTACTAATCCTACAATACTTGCCCCTGTAACTAATGTTCCAAATTTCGTAACATCCACAATATGAAATTCTCTTAATATTAAGATAATACTCGCTATAAATATTATGTAGTAAGATATTGAGGATATAACACTACTTAGTGTATTTTCATACCTTACATCAAATCTAGTAAAATTAAACAATTTATTTAAAAGGTATTGTATTAGCTTTAATAATACATAAGAGAATAAAATAATTAAAAGAGAGTTAATAATCCTTTCAATCATAATATTAATCACCTCTTGTTTTTCTTATCTTCACTATAATGTAATTTTATTTAATATTATAAATTACTTCTTAGTTATTTAATATTTACCATTTCATGCTAAGCTATACGATTTAGATTGCTATTTTACATATAAAAAAACCCACTTTCGTGGGTAAATTATTTAAGTAAATCTATATATTTATTTATTAGTAAGTCTATCTTGCTACTTGCTTCAACAAGCTCATCTCTGAATATATCTGGATATTCTATATATGTGTTGATTTCATCTCTCAATACTTCAATTTCTTTCTTTAGAACTTCTACGTCATTATAAGCCATAAGTATCACCACGGTCATTAAATTATATATTTGTATATATAATAACAAACTTTTACATATTATGTCAATACGAGTTGGGTTTAAATTTATATATATAGATGTAATAAACATTACCTCTTAGTTGACATTAACTCTCAATCGTGATACACTTTTATTGATAATGAATATCATTAGGAGGTGTAAATGATGACAGTTTACGATTTAAAAGTCGGTCAAAGCGGCATCGTTGATAATATAGATGGAAATTCAAGATTAGCAAAAAGATTACTTGCTTTAGGATGTATAAGTGATACTGAGGTAGAAGTAAAAAAAGTAGCTCCTTTTGGAGATCCTATTGTAATTAGATTTAGAGGTTTTGATTTAGCACTTAGAAAGTCTGATGCTAAAAATATTTCATTAAAATAAGGAGAGTTAACATGATTAATGTAGCTTTACTAGGTAACCCTAATGTTGGTAAAACTACTGTATTTAACTTGCTAACAGGTTCAAATCAGTACGTAGGTAACTGGCCAGGTGTTACTATAGATAAAAAAGAAGGTATCTTAGATAAAGATATAAAAATAATAGATTTACCAGGAATATATGCTATGGACACATTCTCTAACGAAGAGAAAGTAGCTAAAAACTTTTTAGAAAATGGTGAGGTTGATGTTATAGTAAATGTTTTAGATGCATCAAATCTATCTAGAAATCTTTACTTAACAACTCAATTAATGGCGTTTAATAAGCCTATAATTCTTTTAGTTAATATGATTGATATAGCTGAATCTAAAGGTATAAATATAGATATGAATAAGTTAAGCAAAGAACTTAACCTTACAGTTATACCAATTATCGCAAAAAAGAAAAGCGGTGTAGATACAATATCTTCTGCTATAAGAAATGAAACAAATAGTAACGTTAAATATAATACTGATTTCGGTTCAGAAACAGAAACATATAAAAAATTAGAAGCAATACTTTCTAAATGTACTTATTCAAATTCAGGAAATAAAAAATCAATTAGTGATAGAATTGATGATGTTGTATTAAATCCAATTCTAGCTTATCCAATTTTTATAGCTGCACTATTATTGCTATTTAAATTTACATTTGATTGGGTTGGTGGACCTTTACAAGAAGGGTTAGCAACTATTGTTGAAACTTATATAGCCACTCCACTTGATGCTATGCTTGCTAATTCAAGCACTTGGTTTAGATCTTTAATCATTGATGGTATTGTTGGAGGTGTTGGTGGTACACTACCTTTCTTCCCTCTAATATTTACATTATTCTTAGGAATATCAGTATTTGAAGATAGTGGATATATGTCTAGAACAGCATTTTTAATGGATAGAACTATGAGAAAAGTTGGACTATCTGGTAAGGCATTCATACCTATGGTTATGGGGTTAGGATGTTCTTCTCCAGCTATAATGGCTACTAGAACTTTAGAAAGTGAAAAGGATAGAAAAATAACAGCACTTATAGCTCCTCTTATGACTTGTGGTGCTAGGTTACCTATATATGCTTTATTTATAGCTATATTCTTCCCTAATAATGCTGCGGTAGTTACTACTTCTCTTTACTTAGCAGGAATAGTATTCGCTATACTAGTTGCACTGGTTTTAAATAAAACAAAGTTTAAGTCTGAATTAGAACCTTTTATATTAGAGCTTCCAGAGTACAAGCTTCCAACATTAGAGGCATTATTAAAAAATACTTGGAATAAATCTAAAGGTTTCTTGGTAAGAGTTATTACTGTTATGTTCGCAATGTCAGTTGCTTTATGGTTATTATCTTCATTCAACTTTAACGGATTTACAGAAAATATGAATGATAGTTTCCTTGCTTATTTAGGAAAATTAATAGCTCCTATATTTGCTCCTTTAGGATTTGGTGATTGGAGAGCTTCTGTGGCTATAATATCAGGACTTGGAGCTAAAGAAGTTGTTGTTAATACTATGAATGTACTTTACGGTGATTTAAATACAGTTTTACCTACAGTATTTACTGCAGTTAGTGCATATGCATTCTTAATATTCTCAGCGTTATATACTCCATGTTTTGCAGCTCTTGCTACTATGAGAAAAGAATATGGAAATAAAATGATGATTATATCTTTTGTGTATCAATTCTTACTTGCTTGGATAGCTGCATTTTTAGTTAATGTTATAGGAAATGCAATCTTTGTTCCTGGTTCTTCAGGGTCAATTATTGAAATTATGGTTGCAGGAATAATAATAGCTAGTGCTTTAATAATAATATTAAAAAAATTAACTAATAAATCTTCAAATTCATGTTGTGGAGGATGTTCTGGATGTCCAAGCCAGTCATCTTGTTCTGTTGAATTTCAAGCAGAAAAGTCTACAAACTAAATATATAAAAAATGAACTCTAATTATTAGAGTTCATTTTTTATATATTTTACTTTTATTTAAATGTTACATCTATTGCAACTTCTTTTCCGCCTCTATTAACTGTTACTTTTGCTTGGCTTCCTTTTGAGTACTTATATAACTCTTTATTTAAATCTGATGTAGTAGATATTTTAGCATCCCCAACTTTTACTATAACATCACCAGCTTGAATGCCTGCCTTTTGTGCAGGTGTATCTGCTATTACTTCTGCTATATATACACCATATTCCGCTTCTAAATCAGTTCCTGTTGATGATTCAAATGTTGCTAGCTCTATTATTTTTACTCCTAGAGCTACCTTCTCAAATGTACCTGTTTTTATTACTTCTTCAACTATCGCTTTTGCTGTGTTTATAGGTATTGCAAACCCTAATCCTTCTGCTTGAGAAGCTTTAGCTGTATTTATACCTATTACTTGGCCCTTTTCATTTAATAATGGTCCTCCACTATTACCTGGGTTTATGCTAGCATCTGTTTGCATAAGACCAGTCATATTAGCCTTTTCAGTTTGGATAGTTCTACCTAACCCACTTATTATACCTTGAGTTACACTTTTTTCAAATTCTAGACCTAATGGATTCCCTATAGCTATAGCTATATCACCAGTTCTAACTTTATCACTGTCTCCTAGTTCAGCTGGTTGTAATCCTTGTTTGTCAACCTTAACCATAGCTAAATCTAATTGAGCATCATACCATATTACTTTACCATTAGTTGTTGAACCATCATTAAATAATACATTTACTTCTGATGCTTGACCATCTGACACAACGTGTGAGTTTGTAAGTATGTATCCATTAGCATCTACTATAAACCCTGTACCAACACCTTGTGATTGAGTAGGTATTGCAAATATATTGTTTTGTACCGTAGTAGTTGTTATACCTACTACCGAAGGCATTGCTTTATCTGAGACTGCATGATATATATTCTGGCTTTTTCCTTCATCCTTAACTACGATTTCTGATTTATTATCTTTCGATGCATTGTTACCTATTCTATCCTTCATTAATACTATTGTTAATGAACTACTCAAAACACTAGTAATTATACATATAATTACTATTAATCCTATACTTCTTTTACCCGACATACCAATCCCTCCTAATGTTATTCACTAAATCTTTAAAATAATTTTATTATTTATTGTCTCCATTAATTATGTTTTAATAACTTAAACATAATTAATATATAAAAAGAAATCATCATTAAGATAATAATTATCTTAATGATGATTTCATTATACTATTCTATTCTTAACTAAACCTTAATTCTTAAAGTCTTTTTTCTAATTCTTCTCTTTCTTTTTCAAATCCTGGTTTACCTAATAATGCAAACATGTTCTTTTTATATGCTTCAACTCCTGGTTGATCAAATGGATTTACTCCTAATAAATATCCACTTATTGCACAAGCCTTTTCGAAGAAGTATACTAAGTATCCAAAGTTATACTCATCTAATTGTGGTATTGTTATTAATAAGTTTGGAACTTGTCCATCTGTATGAGCAAGTAATGTTCCTTGGAATGCTTTTTGATTTACGAAATCTACAGTTTTACCTGCTAAGTAGTTTAATCCATCTAAATCTACATCTGCTTCTTCTATAGTCACGTGTCTTCTTGCATTCTCTACATTAAGTACTGTCTCAAATAATATTCTTTTTCCTTCTTGTATATATTGACCCATTGAATGTAAATCAGTAGAGAAATCAACTGCAGCTGGGAATATCCCTTTATTATCTTTCCCTTCACTCTCTCCAAATAATTGTTTCCACCACTCAGATACATAATGTAATTGTGGTTCGTAATTTACTAATAACTCTATATCTTTACCTTTTCTATGTAAAACATTTCTTGCTACTGCATATTGATAACTTTCATTTGTTTTTAAGTCTGATGTTCTAAGCTCTTCACAAGCATTTTGAGCACCTTTCATCATCGAATCTATATCTAACCCTGCACATGCTATCGGTAATAATCCTACAGGTGTTAATACAGAGAAACGACCTCCTACATCATCAGGTATTATGAATGTTTCATATCCTTCTTCATCTGCTAACTTTCTAAGAGCCCCTTTTGATGCATCTGTAGTTGCGTATATTCTTTTGCTTGCTTCTTCTTTTCCATATTTCTTTTCTAAATAATCTTTAAATATTCTAAATGCTATTGCAGGTTCTGTAGTTGTTCCTGATTTTGATATAACATTTATAGATACATCTTTATTCTTTATTACATCTAATAAATCCATCATATATGTTGAGCTTATGTTTTGTCCAACGAAATATACTTCTGGTGCTTTTCTATCTTCTTTTGTTAAATTGTTTCTAAAAGAGTGGCTTGCCATTTCTATAGCAGCTCTTGCCCCTAGGTAAGATCCACCTATTCCGATAACTAATAGTACATCTGAATCCGATTTTATCTTTTCAGCAGCTTTTTTTATTCTATCAAATTCTTCTTTATCATAATTATTTGGTAGTTCAACCCAACCTAAAAAGTCATTACCTAGTCCAGTTTTTTCATGAACCATATTGTGAGCTGCATCAACAAATGATTGCATACTATCTAGTTCATGTTGACTTAAAAATCCTATAGCCTTACTATAATCGAATTTTATTTTTCCCATAACTTTACCTCTTTTCTTATTTAATCTACTTGAAATTATAGCATAAAATACCATATTAATTAATAATAAAATTAATTTTTTAACAAGTAGCATTTTTATATTTTGATTAAATAAAAAAAGTTACCTTTAATAAGGTAACTTTTATCTATTATTCATTGATAGTTTTACTTGCAATAACCTGCTGAGCTATATTAACAGCGTGGTCAGATATTCTTTCTAGGTTACTTACTATATCTAAATAAATAACTCCATTATCTATGCTACACATATTATTATTTAATCTATGCATATGATTTGCTCTGCATGATTTTTCCATAATATCTACTTGTTCTTCTATTTTTATTACTTTGTATGCTAACTCTATATCTGTATTTTCCATTGCTTTAAGTGCATATGTATACGCTCCTAAAACTTTATTGTACATATCCTTTAATTCTTCTCTTCCATTATCTGAGAATGAAACTCCTGTTTCCATTGCAAGTTGAGATAATTCAGCTATATTTTCTGAATGGTCTCCAATTCTTTCTATATCATTAACTGTATTAAATAATGCATCTAGTGTTTCTCTTGATGTTTCTCCTAAAGAAGCCTTCGATAATTTTAGTAAGTAATTCAGTATTAATCGTTGTAATTCATTTATTTTTCGCTCTATTTTGAATGTCTTTTCTATCTTTTCATTAGATTTTTCTAATAAACCTTCCATAGCATAAATTAAGCTATCTCTTGATTTTTCACCCATTCTTAGCGTTTCTTTTACTGTATTTGCTAATGCCACTAATGGTGTTTCTATCATTCTATCATCTATATATTTAGTAGCCTTAGAGTCATCTTGTCCATTCCCTTCTGGAACAAACTTTACTGCTAACTTTATTATATATTTAGTGAAAGGAAGTAACATTAATACTGATACTATATTGAATAAAGTATGAGTATTTGCTAATTGTCTCGCTACATTTCCAGGGTTTATCATAGTAACTAAAGACGCTACTGGTCTGCTAAGGAATATTAAGAATATAGCAGTTCCTAAAACATTAAATATTAAATGCATCATAGCTGCTCTTCTAGCATTTATACTCGCTCCAACACTTGATATTAAAGAAGTTACACATGTACCTATATTTTGTCCATATAATATTGGCAATGCAGCACTTAGAGGTATTAATCCTTCAGCCGCTAATGCAACTAACATACCCATTGAAGCACTTGAACTTTGTACTATTGCTGTTATACCAAATCCTAAAAGTAATCCTAGTATTGGATACTTTCCAAATGTAAGTAATAAGTCAGTAAATCCTTGATATTCTTTTAATGGCTCAACCGCGCCCTTCATAAAGTCCATACCAATAAATAATATACCAAATCCTAAAAGTATTTCAGCCAAATGTTTATGCTTAGGTTTGTTTCCAAATAAGTATATAATTATACCTATACCTAATGCTATAGGTGCTAACCAATTTATATCTAGAGATACTAATTGTGCAGTAACTGTAGTACCTATATTAGCTCCCATTATGACTCCTATAGCTTGAGTTAAACTCATTATTCCTGCATTTACGAAACCAACAACCATAACTGTTGTTGCACTTGAACTTTGTATAATAGCTGTAACAACCGTACCTACTAGAACTCCCATTATTAAGTTACTTGTAAGTAATTCTATTATTCTTTTAAGTTTAGGTCCTGCAGATTTTTGAAGTCCATCTCCCATAAGGTTCATACCATACAAGAATAAACCTAAACCACCCATTAGATTTATAATAATATCCAACTTTCTTATCCTCCTTGAGACAATTTTAAATTAAAATAAAATTCACACCTCTTGTATTTTATCATATTTTGCAAAAATACCAATATTAAAATCGAATTAAATATTATAAAAATATTAACTTTTTGTTAAATTTACGTTAAGTTTATTTATTTGAGTAACTTTGTATTATCTTTTCTGCACATTTTATTCCGTCAACTGCTGCTGTAACTATTCCTCCTGCATAACCTGCACCTTCACCACAAGGATATAAATTCTTAGTATTAGAAGACTGTAATGTTTCTTCATCCCTCATAATTCTTATTGGCGCTGAAGATCTAGTTTCAACTCCAGTTAGTATTGCATCGTGCATAGCAAAACCTTCTAGTTTATTGTCTAATGACACTAAAGCTTCTTTCATAGTAGATGTAACAAACTCCGGTAAGCATTCTCTTAAATCAACAAATTCATATCCTGGTTTATATGAAGGATCTACATTTCCTAAACTTGTTGATACTTTATCATTTAGAAAATCTCCAACTAATTGTATTGGTGCATTGTAGTTTTTACCACCTAGTTCATATGCTAGTCTTTCATATTTTTCTTGGAAATATACACCTGCTAATGGATCTTCACTTCCAAAATCTTCAGGTAATACATTTACTAAAAATGCACTATTTGCGTTAGCTTTATCTCTTGCATGCTCACTCATACCATTTGTAACAACTTCAAATTCATTTGATGCAGATGCTATTACACTTCCTCCTGGACACATACAGAATGTATAAGCAGTTCTAGCATTAGAAGTATGTTGAATTAATCTATAATCTGCTGCTCCTAACCTAGGATGATCATAAAACTCTTTATATTGAGATTTATTTATTAACTCTTGTGGATGTTCTATTCTAGCACCTATAGCAAAAGGTTTTTGAATGATTCTAACACCTCTTTTATGAAGCATCTTGTATGTATCTCTAGCACTATGACCTATCGCTAGTATAGCCACCTCTGAATCAATTATTTCATTATCGTTTATCTTTATTGATTTTATAGCGTTATTTTCTATGAATACGTCAGTAACTTTAGCATCAAATCTAACTTCTCCACCTAGCCTTATTATTTCATTTCTTATATTTTTTACCACACCTTTTAAAATATCCGTACCAACATGTGGTTTATACGAGTATAATATTTCATCTGGAGCCCCAAAGTTTACTAACTCTTCTAGAACTTTTCTGCATCTTATATCTTTTATTCTCGTCGTAAGTTTTCCATCAGAAAATGTACCAGCTCCACCTTCTCCAAACTGAACATTCGAGTTTGATTTAAATTTTCTATTATTCCAAAACTCATCAATATCTTTACTTCTTGTGTCTACATCTAGACCTCTTTCTAATAATAATGGATTGAATCCTCTTTGAGCTAATACTAGTGCTGCAAATAGTCCCGCTGGTCCACTTCCTATTATTACCGGTCTACTATTTAATTTTTCTGTTCCTAATTCTACACCTATGTAATTCATTTCTTTAACTTGAACAACATCTTTAACTTTATTCTTTAGTGTTTTTGATTCATTTTTAAGTTCTACATCTACAGTATATACAAAGTCTATTCTTCCCCTTTTTCTTGCATCTATAGACTCTTTAAAAATATTATATTTAATTAATTCATTTTCTTTAATTTTTAACTTTTTTATAATTAAGTTCTTAATCAGTGATATATCATCATCTATGCCTAGTTTTAAATTAGATACTCTTAACATTTTGCTTTCTCCTAAATACATTTATTTTTTTAAATTACAAAAGCTAGGGTTTAAACCTAGCTTTCTATAAAAATAAGATCTATATTCTCTTTTTCTAGATTTTCTTCATAAATTTCGTTTAATATAAAATCTTTTATTTCGTCTTGTACAGTAGTCTTGTCTACTTTTAAATTTTTTATTATAGCTAATACTTCTATTTGCTTATCTATTTTATCTTTATAAATAGGTTCAACTCTATTTATAACAACTTTTAAATCGCCAACAAATAAATCTTTATTATTTAAATCTAATTGACCATAATCATATTCATATAATTTAAATTCATAAACATCTTGATATGGCGTTATATTTTCTAATCCCACTAAATTCATACGTTTTAGTCCTTTTTAGTTATAAGACCTCTTATAACCTTCATATTATTAAATATTTTTTCTAAGAAGTTTTCAGCTTCTTCATTATCTAAAAGAGCTATTTCTAATTGTTCATCATTTGGTATATTATTAGACTCACAATACTGCTTTGCAACTTCTATTAATTCATTTTTTTCATCTATAGATAAATCAAACTCTTTATAATCTATTATTATGTATTGTTTAGTTTTTTGTTCTAATCCTTGGTTATATGTTATTTCTATATGATATATAATTGCATATAAATTATTTGGTGTTTCTTCACCTTTATATATAGGTACTGCTGGATTAGATTTTATTGAATTTGTTGATACTGCTACTGATTTTCCTAAACTAAGACTCATAATTATACCTCTTTCTGAATTTTTAATATATCTACTATTTTATACATTATTCGCATATATTAAAACCTTTTTTTCTAAATTATAAAAAAAAGTATAGTCAGGTATACCTTAACTCATTATAAATTTTAAATTTCAACATAAATTTAGGAATTATATATAATATAATTCCTAAATTTATGATTCTATTTATTTATTAAGATACTTTAAGATCTTTGTATCTTTTTCCTAGTGTACTAGGACTTATTTCATATTTTTTAGATATAGAAGCTTGAGTTATTGTTTGTCCAGCTTCTTTTTTCACATGGTATTCAACAGCTGCTGCCCAACCATTTTCAGAACCTTTTACATCTCCGTTAGCTTGTTTGAATTCATTCCAGAATTCTACACAAGCGCCTATTAGTTCTTGCTCTACATTTTGTCTTAATAGAGAAGAAACTTTACAATCTTCTTCAGTTAGTGCAACTTCTGATGATTGGCTTTCTTTTTGCTCTTTTTGAGCTTTTAGGTATTGTGCAACACCAGGCTCTAACAATTGTTGCATATACTTGTATAATATATGAGTATGATGTATTAAGAATGTATTCATATCTTTGTATAAATCTTCATATTGCTTGAATAAATACATAATATCATTTACTATAACATCCTTAACTGCATCTGATATACTTATAGTTATATCGATTAATATACTTATATCTTCAATCGTTACTATTCTAGCTATCATATGACTTCCTACTTCAAAGTCTGCTAATAAGTTTACGTCTTCTGTATAAACTTCTTTGTCCGTTAAACAATCTTTTAGTAAAATTTTACCTTCTAATACTGATTTAACTTCATATATACTTACGTATGATTCGAACAGGCTTTTTAGTATTTCTACTTCATTAGTTGTCATTCTTTCTTTATTATCTTCGTAGTATGCAACTGTCATTACTTTCTTGCTATCCATTATATGGTCTTGTATAAAGTAAGTATTGAAGAATCTTTCAAACTTAGCGTTTATAGTCTCATCTTCAACTATATAGAACATTTCTTTAGCTTTTTCGTATTCTTCTTTAAACTTGTCTTCTCTTGAATATTGGTATAATTTAGCATATAACTCCGAGTATTGTTTTTGAGAAAGTGTAACTTTTCTGCCAGCTCTCTCTAGTACAACATCTTTGTTTAAACAACATCTTTTATATTTTATGCCACTTCCACAAGGGCATAACTCATTTCTCCCTAACAATGTGACCTTCACTCCTTCATTATTAAATTAAAGTACAATTTGTTATTATACCATTTTTTTTAAAATGATTCCACAATTATAGTGTTATTTTAATGTTTTTTGTATACTGGTATTTGTTGGTATATAGATTTATTGTATTTTAATATTAATATTCTAGGTATTTTGTCTATTTTCCTTTGTTGTTTTTTGGCTAACGTAATACTTATTCCGAGGGTTTTTTTCATTAAATTCTATAAAAATATAAATTTATCTGTTTTTTGTTTTTAAAGACTGTTTTTAGATATGAAATAATCAATAAAGTTATTCATGTAATTGTTTTGACGTAAAAGCATCCATATTTTGCTTTATTTAAGTATTCTTAGTTTCAGCATTAGATTTTTCTTTTATTTTTACACTTACTTCTTTTGTGTCTAATTTTACAGTTATAATAAATTCACCTTCTTTACTTTTTGGAGTTGGTTCTGCTGTTATGTAATTAGAACTCTTTAACGTTTCTAATTTCAACTCTTTATATTCTGTTTCATTTGCTATAGGCAATAATCCATCTAGGTTAGGTTTATCATTTACATATAAACTTGCAGCTGTAGCCAGGTTAGTTGATGCTATTTCATCTGCATTTTCTCTAGCTTTAACCTGAACCTGATCAAATTTCATAAACCCTAAACCTGCCAACACACCTAGTATACTTACAACTACCACCATTTCTACTAAAGTAAATCCTGGCCTCTTTTTCTTTTTTAAATCTTTCATATTTATATTCTCCTTTAACTTATTATATTGAATTTACCGCATCAAATATGGGCATTATCATTCCTATTATAAATATACCAACCCCTATACCTATGATTACAGTTACAGTAGGTTCTACGTATCTCATAAACTGCTCTACTTTTATATTTAACTCCTCATTGTAAAATTTGTTAGTCGTACTTAAAGTTTTGTCTAAGCTACCACTTTCCTCACCTATCTTTAACATCGATATAAATGACTTAGAAAAAACATCAGCTTGTTCTATTGAATAACTTATATCATTTCCTCTTTCAATATATTCTTTTGATACTTTCAATCTCTTATGAATCACCTCATTATCAACTACTTTGGATGATACTTCTATAGCCTCAACAATATGTACACCACTTTGTATTAAAATATTTAATGCTCTACAAAATCTAGTTGTAATAGTTAATTGGACTATGCTTTTTACAAATGGAATATTTATTTTTAATATATCAATAAATTGTTTTGCTCTATTGCTATTTTTTATTACATAGTATATTGACACTAAAATTATTATTGCTCCAAATAATATAAACAAATAATTTTTCCTTACAAAAGCAGACATTTTTATTAATGTTAATGTAATTTTAGGAGGTGTAATTCCACTACTATCAAATACCATTTGAAAGTTTGGTATTACAAATATCAGCATAAAAAACATAGTTGCTATTGATAAAACCACTAGTATGGTAGGGTAAATAGATATTGTTTTAACTTTCATTTTTATTCTCTGTTCTTGCTCATAATAATCTGCTAAATCATTCATAACCTTATCTAAATTACCACTCAATTCTCCTGTGTTTAGCATATTTATGAACAAGCTTGAAAATACATTTGTATTTTGAAATGATTCTGTTATTGAATTCCCATTTCTTATTTGATTTAGTATATTTTTGAAAATATTACTAATCTTTTTATTTGATTGTTGACTTAATATTTCTAAAGTATTAGTTATTTCACAACCAGATTCTATTAAGATACTCATCTTCTTACAAATAACGCTTATTTCCTTATTTTTAAGTTTTCTATCTTTATTAAAAATACTAATATTATTTAAATCCATTATTATTCCTTTTTGTTTAATTATTTACAGCTAAGTAATTATTAGCTTCATCTTCATTATTTATGATTGAAAAATTTATACTATCTTCAAAAGTTATCATTCCATTTTTTATTGCTATATCTCTAGTTTCTTTACTATTTGTCTGTTTAAGTATACAGTTATTTATATCTTCATCCATTTCTAAAATTTCATACACTACAGTTCTTCCTAAGTAGCCTGTCTCATTGCATTTATCACAACCTTTTGCAACTTTCATATTCATTTCTTCATCCAAATCATCTTTTACTATTATGTCATGACCGCAATATTCACAAGTTTTTTTTATGAGTTTCTGAGAAATTACACCTATTATCGATGAGCTTATTAAGTACGCAGGTATCTCCATTTCCATAAGTCTTTCAATGGTTGAGATTGCGTCATTGGTATGCATTGTACTTATTACTAAGTGACCTGTTGTTGCTGCTCTTATAGCTATTTTAGCGGTTTCTGTATCCCTTATTTCACCTACCATTATTATGTCTGGGTCTTGTCTTAATATAGCTCTTAGTCCCATATCAAAGGTTAAACCTAATCTGTTACTAACCTGAATTTGATTTATACCATTCATTTTATATTCTACAGGGTCTTCTATTGTCATAATGTTTTTAGCAGTTTTATTTAAATCATTAAGAATAGAATATACTGTAGTAGTTTTTCCACTACCTGTTGGCCCTGTTACTAATAATATTCCAGCCTTTTTATCTATGATTTTATTTATTTTATCTATTGCTAATTTACTAAATCCTAGTTCACTTTTATCCTTTAAGAACGATTCTCTATTTAATAATCTCAGTACTAATTTTTCTCCATATATCGTAGGAACAGTAGAAACTCTGATGTCAATATTAGATTCTTCTACTACCATATCCATCCGTCCATCTTGAGGTATTCTTTTTTCTGTTATGTTTATGCCTGAGCTTAATTTAATAAATCTTGATATCAGTGGATATATTTCCATACTTAGAGTTAATATATTTATTAATTCTCCGTCGATTCTAGCTCTAATTATCAAGTCATCACTAGAAGGTTCCATATGTATATCACTAGAATTTTTATCTATTGAGAGATTGAGTATTTTATTAAATATGTTTTTGGCATAATCTTCTTGTGACTGATTTTTTATTATATGTATGTTATTATTTGTTTCTAAGTTAATTTTCATCACCTTCTATATATTTTAATTTATTAGGTAAATTCATTTTCTTCATAGTAATACTCTCTTTAAATTTCACATCTACTTTTATTGGATAATTTAGCTGTATACTTTTCAAATACTCACTCTCATCTTTTATATATTTAGATAGTTTATCCATATCACCTATTACCTTTATATTATAAGGTGGTGCTACTGGAGTAGAATTTATATTTATATGGTTTCCTGCTAGGACTATTTCTGTGTATTGATTTATACGTTCTTCATTTATTGCTATATGTATACCCCCATTCTCTTTTATCTCATTTACTATATTAACTAACACTTTATTGTAGTCTATTATATTTGCAATATTTCCTGTTTTTTCATCTTTTGCATCAATACATATATACATCCCCTTTGAACTTATGTCAGTGTAAGATAAGTTTTCTTTTAGACTTTCTAGCATTTCTTCCTGTTGAGTATCTATATGAGTTTCTTTTAAATTATCTAAGTCACTATATAGTTTAGATACCTCTTTTTTTAGTTCTTTTATAGATTTATCTGTCGATTTAATTTGCATCTTGGTCAATTTATCTTTAGCTATATATAAACTGTGACTTATTCTATAGTCCTTAATTACTATTCCAATTAATATACCTAGCACTATACTAGTTAGTATTATCAACATATATCTATTTTTCATACAACTTTACTCCTTATAAATGATTTTTACTTATAGTATTTATTTTAGTCTTATTTTCTATAATTATCTATGTAATGTAAAAATTCAACTTATCTCAAAATCCCTCTATATAAATACAGAGGGATTTATCTTACTAATAAATATTAATTTTCATAACTTAATATTCTTTTTACTAGTTCATCTTTAAAACTATCTATTAAATCAAATTTCATACTTGGAACATAGTAAGCTTCTATTACATCATGTTTAGCTTTAGCTCTTTTTAAATTTGATATAGCATAGTTTATTAGTTCATCAAATACTTGCTTATCAACTTCTATCTCTTCTTCATATTCTACTAACTTTTCTTTGTTTAAAAATTGTTCTAAATCTATAACTTCTTTATCTTCAAAAATAGCACTTGTAGTTATACCTATGTTTAAGTCTTTTATTATTATTGTTTCAATCTTTTCTTTAATTAAAGGATAATGATAAACTTCTACTTTCATACCCTTTTCAACAGCCCTTTGATATACTTTCTTCAAGAATGTAGTCTTACCTGTTCCTACACTGCCTTTTAAGTAATATATTTTATCTACTTCGCTTAATAGACTATCTGCATAGTCCAAGTGCCCTATAGGAGTTATAGCAGTTCCAAATAAGTGTCTCTCACCTTTATATACACCGCCACTTTCTATTCCTTCAAATATTGTATTAATGAATTGCTCTGTAGCTAGATTTACTTTGCCAAAGTCCATACAATTTGTGTATTTAGTCTCTATATCATAATATATAGGCTCCGATGCTTTTAAAAACTTATATGCCCTTTGGAATGATTCACTTATTGATTTCCCACAATCAACAATTTCTTTTCTATTATTTTCTAGTTCTTCTACATTCCAATAGTCTCCAAGGTTAATTATTTCATCAATTGCTCCTGGATCTTTTGGATCTACAATATGAGGAGCCGTTCCATCTAATAGTACTACTCCTAATTTTTTTATCACTATTCCATCTAATGAACTCGGATCTGATGGACAATAATGTAATTCAACATCATAACCATTTTCAATGAATTCTTTTGCTATTTTTTTCATCATTGAAGATTTACCTACTCCTGGTCCCCCTTTTAAACAAAAAATTCTTTTAACGTTCTCTGGTATCATATAGTTGAAAAAATTGAAGGATCCATTTGCTGTATTAGCTCCCGGAAATAATTTTCTAGTTTTACCTTCCATATTAAAATCCCCCTTAAAATATTTGGCCTATTTTAAAATATTAATACTTTTGTTTATTTGTTACATTTTTGAAATGATATATTTAGACAAAAAAAAAGAATAGCCAAGGCTATCCTTTTTAATCAACAGTTATATCATATCCTGCTTCATTGTATTGAGTTACTATTTCATTCCAAACATCTTCTACACCTGTTTTCTTTAAAGAAGATATAGGTATTACTTTTTCATCTTTATCTAACTGTAATTTCTTTCTGATTATACTTATATGCTTTTGATATTGTCCTCTAGATATTTTATCTGCTTTAGTAGCTATAACTACACATTTATATCCAAAATGCTTTATCCACTCATACATCATAACGTCATCATTACTAGGCTCATGTCTTATATCAACTAATAAGAATATTGCACACAGCTCATCTCTATCAGCTAAGTATCTTTCCATGATTTTTCCCCATTTTTCTTTTTCACTTTTCGCTATTTTTGCATATCCATATCCAGGTAAGTCGACAAAGAAAAATTCATTATTTATTAAATAAAAGTTTATAGTTCTAGTTTTTCCTGGAGTCGAACTAGTTCTTGCAAAGTTTCTTCTGTTTAATAATGTATTTACTATTGATGATTTCCCAACATTCGATCTTCCAACTAAAGCTATCTCTGGTATACCTTCATCTGGATATTGAGATTTATTTACCGCACTCATTGTAATTTCAGCGCTTCTGATTTTCATTATTTTTCACCATTCCTTAATAATGCATGTTCTAGAACTTCATCCATATGTTCAACAAGCACAAATTCCATTTTTTCTTTTACATTCTCAGGTATTTCTTCTAAGTCTGCTTCACAGTCTTTTGGAAGTAGTACTTTAGTTATTCCTGCTCTATGTGCAGCTAATAATTTTTCTTTAACTCCACCTACAGCTAATACACGACCTCTAAGAGTTATTTCTCCTGTCATAGCTACATTATTTAATACTGGTATATTAGTTAATGCTGATATAACTGCTAACGCCATAGTTATACCTGCTGAAGGTCCGTCCTTTGGTACTGCTCCTTCAGGAAGATGTATATGAATATCATTATTTTTATAGAATTCTGAGTCTATATCAAATCTATCAGCTATGGATCTTATATAAGAAATACCTGTTTGAGCTGATTCTTTCATTACATCTCCAAGTTTACCTGTTAAAACAACTTGTCCTTTTCCTTTTAGCACATTAACTTCAGTTGTAAGAGTTTCCCCTCCTACTGATGTCCATGCTAGACCTGTAACTATACCTACTTCAGGCTTAGTTCCTGCCATTTGATGTCTATATCTATTTTTACCTAAATACTCATCTAAATCCCCTTTAGTTACTATAACTTCTTCTAAAGATGGATTTTCTACATATTTTTTAGCAACTTTTCTACATATTTTTCCTATAGTTCTTTCTAGATTTCTTACTCCGGCTTCTCTAGTGTATGAATTTATTACATCTCTTATCACTTCATCATCCATTTTTATAAAGTCAGTGCTTAATCCATGTTCTTTCATTTGCTTTGGAAGTAGATATTTTTTGGCTATATTTAGCTTTTCCTCTTCTATATATCCAGATACCTCTATAACTTCCATTCTATCTAATAATGGTCTTGGTATTGTACTTAAGCTATTTGCTGTAGTAACAAATAATATCTTAGATAAATCAAAAGGAACTTCTAAGTAGTGATCTACAAAATCTTTATTTTGTTCTGGATCAAGTACTTCTAGCATAGCTGAAGATGGGTCACCTTTGTAATCAGATGACATCTTATCTATTTCATCTAATAAGAATACAGGATTTTTAGTTTGAGCTTCTTTTATTCCATTCACTATTCTTCCTGGTATAGCTCCTACATAAGTTCTTCTATGTCCTCTTATCTCCGCTTCGTCTCTAACTCCACCTAAAGATATTCTTACAAATTTTCTTCCTAATGATTCTGCTATAGATTTAGCTATAGATGTCTTACCAACACCTGGAGGTCCAACTAGACATATTATTGGCCCTTTTAGAGATTTTGATAACTTTCTTATAGCTAAGTATTCTAATATTCTCTCTTTTACTTTTTCTAGACCATAGTGTTGCTCATCTAATATCTCTTGAGCCTTTACTAAGTCTAATTTATCTCTTGTTTCTTTATTCCAAGGAAGTGAGAATAAATTATCTAAATAATTTCTACTTACAGACACATCTGGTGACATTGGAGATATTTTAGAGAACTTGTCTATTTCCTTAGATATTTTTTCTCTTGTTTCCTTAGGTATTTTTAATTTACTAAGTTTATTTCTGTATTCATCAGCTTCAGAGTTTATATCTTCTTCTTCTCCTAGCTCTTTTTGTATTGCTCTTAATTGTTCTCTAAGATAATATTCTTTTTGAACTTTATTCATTTGTTTTTTCACTCTAAGAGTTATTTTCTTTTCAATTTTTAAAATATCTATTTCTTCTAATAAAATTGTGTAGATAAGCTCTAATCTAAGCTTAACATCAAATTCTTCTAATATTTTTTGTTTTTGCTCAGGTTTTAAGTATATGTTCGCAGCTATTGTATCTATAAAACGATCTACGTTATCTATATCTGCTAATGATATAAGTATCTCTGGAGATACTCTATTACCTATATTTATGTACTCTTCAAATGCATCAAATACATTTCTTACAAATGCTTCTATTTCAACATCTTCTTCTGCATTTTCATAATCATATGCTACTTCTTCTACTATAGTATTATAGTAGCCGTCTTCTGACATTTCTACTTCTTTTATTTGTGCTCTAGATATCCCTTCAACAAGTACTCTTACTGTGTCTCCAGGTAATTTTATCATTTGCTTAACCTTACATATTGTTCCGATATGATAAAAATCTTCTTCTGTAGGTTCATCTGTCTCTGCAGCTTTTTGAGAAGTTAAAAATACTAATTCATCATTTAGCATAGCTGCATCTAATGCTTTTAGTGACATTTCTCTTCCTATATCAAAGTTTAGTATCATATATGGGAAAATCGCTAAACCTCTAAGCGGTATTAACGGTAATTCATGTTCTGTTCTAGTATAATTCTGTTCCAATAATATCACTCCTTAAAGTGCTAGATTTTATCGCTTTATATATTATATCTTTACAAAAAGTAATTTTCAATATTTATGATAACTTCTAGTGTAATTTAGTATAGTTTTAATACATATCTATAGTTTATACTATACCTTTTATTTTTACACTAATAAATTGTATGTTAAACACTCTTAATTTCTTCGTACGTAAAAAAGAAGTCTCTGTGACTTCTTTTTTAATAATTTATTTAAATTATAATTATGCACTTTCTTCTTGATCTTTAAGTACTAGCTCTGGTTGAGATCCTTCACTTACAGATTCTTTTGTTACTACAACTTTTTTAACGTCTTCTCTTGAAGGAACTTCATACATACTTTCCATCATTACATTTTCAACTATGCTTCTAAGTCCTCTAGCCCCTGTGTTTCTTTCTATAGCTTTTTTAGCTATAGCACGAAGTGCTTCTTCTTCAAATTCTAGTTCAACATCATCTAGTTCTAGTAACTTCTTATATTGTTTTACTAAAGCGTTTTTAGGCTCTTTTAGTATGCTCATTAATGCATTTTCATCTAGTAATTCTAATGTTGCTATTACAGGTATTCTTCCTATAAATTCTGGTATTATACCAAACTTTAATAAATCTTCTGGAAGAATTTGAGCATATATTTTACCTAAATCCATTTCTTTTTTACTTTCAATTTTAGCTCCAAACCCTAGTGTTTTTTCTCCACCACGTTTTTGGATTATCTTTTCTATTCCATCGAAAGCTCCACCAAGTATAAATAGTATATTAGTAGTATCTATTTTTAAGAACTCTTGGTGAGGGTGCTTTCTTCCACCTTGTGGTGGAACATTTGCAGTCGTACCTTCTAATATTTTTAGAAGCGCTTGCTGTACACCTTCTCCACTAACATCTCTTGTTATTGATGGATTTTCAGATTTTCTAGCTATTTTATCTATTTCATCTATATAAATTATACCTCTTTCAGCTTTTTCTATATCAAAATCAGCTGCTTGAATAAGCTTTAAAAGTATATTTTCAACATCTTCTCCAACGTATCCAGCTTCTGTTAATGATGTAGCGTCTGCCATTGCAAAAGGTACATTTAATGTTCTAGCTAAAGTTTGAGCAAGCAATGTTTTACCAGAACCTGTAGGACCTAATAAAAGCACGTTACTCTTTTGAATTTCTATCTCTTTAGTATTTACTTTTTTACTATAGATTCTCTTATAATGGTTGTATACTGCTACTGATAAAGCTTTTTTAGCTTTTTGTTGACCTATAACATAGTCATTTAGTAGATCCATCATTTCTTTTGGTTTTGGTAGAGATGTTGTAGTTTCTTCAACATTCTCTTCTATTTCTTCTTGAATAATTTCATCACAAAGTTCTACACACTCATCACAGATATAAACATTTGGACCTGCTATTAATCTTCTAACTTGGTCTTGGTTTTTACCGCAGAATGAACATTTTAACTGTCTTTTCTCTTCGTATTTTGACATATTAACACCTCTTTCTATCTACGGTCTATGTGTAATTACTTCATCTATTAAGCCATACTCTTTAGCTTGTATTGCCTCCATGAAGTTATCACGCTCAGTATCCATTTGAATTCTTTCTAATGGCTGACCTGTTCTTTCTGATAATATTTTATTTAAAGTATCTTTCATCTTTAAAATCCTTTTTGCATGTATCTCTATGTCTGTTGCTTGACCCCTAGTTCCACCTAATGGTTGATGTATCATTATTTCACTATTTGGTAAAGCAAATCTCTTTCCTTTTGCTCCTGCTGCTAATAAGAATGCTCCCATTGATGCAGCCATTCCTATACATATAGTATTTACATCAGGCTTAATATATTGCATAGTATCATATATCGCCATTCCTGCTGTTATACTTCCGCCTGGAGAATTTATATATAAATATATATCCTTATCTGGGTCATCTGCTTCTAAGAACAACAACTGAGCTACTACAAGCCCTGATGTGGCATCATTTACTTCATCTCCTAGGAATATTATTCTGTCTTTTAATAATCTAGAATATATGTCGTAAGATCTTTCTCCTCTTCCAGTTTGTTCCACTACTACAGGTACTAATGCCATATATACCATACCCCCTCTATATCTCATATTTCTACATTTTTCTATATATAATTTACAGTAGCCTTAAAGGCTACTGTAAAAAATTAAGCTATTGTTGCATTTTCAACTAATAAATCTATTGTTTTTCTTATTTTTATTTGTCCTTTTATATCTTCAACATCAGTGTCTCTTAAAGAACCTCTTAACTTATCAGCTTCCATGTTGTACATAGATGCCATCTTTTCTAATTCAGCATTGAATTCTTCTTCGCTTACTTCTATATTTTCAGCTTTAGCTATAGCTTCTAGTACTAAAGAAGATTTTACTAATCTCTCAGCATCTGCTCTTCTTTCTCCTCTTAACTCTTCTATGCTTCTACCAGTCATTTCTAATAATTGTTGTAATCCTAATCCTTGCATTTGTAATTGGTAGTTAAGCTCCATTAACATATTGTCTATTTGAGACTCTACCATAGCATTAGGTACTTCTACTTCTGTTGCTTGAGATACTTTTTCTACTAAAGAATTTCTCATTTCAGCATCTGCTTTATTGTTAGCTTGCTCTTCTAATTTAGCTCTTACATCAGCTCTTAATTCAGCTAAAGTATCAAATTCACTAGCATCTTTAGCAAACTCATCATCTAATGTAGGTATTTCTTTAACCTTTACATCATTTACTTTAACGTTGAATACAACTGGCTTTCCAGCTAAATGCTCTGCATGGTATTCTTCTGGGAAAGTAACATTAACTTCTACTTCTTCTCCAGCTTTCTTACCTATTAATTGATCTTCAAATCCAGGTATGAAAGAGTTTGATCCTATTTCTAAGTTATGATTTTCACCTTTTCCACCTTCGAAAGCAACTCCATTGTCAAATCCTTCGAAGTCTATTACAGCTGTATCTCCGCTTTCTATTGCTTTATCTTCAACGCTTATTATTCTAGCGTTCTTGTTTAACATTTCTTCTAAACTGAATTGTACTTCTTCTTCATTTACATTATTATCTACTTTAGATATTTCTATACCTTTGTAGTTTCCTAATTCAAACTCAGGCTTAACTTCTACATTTACTACCATTACTAATCCATTGTCTTTGCTTATTTCTTCAACGTCTAAGTCTGGTCTATCTATTGGATCTATATTTAATTCTTCTATAGCAGTTGGATAAACCTCTGGGAATAATACTTCTATAGCATCATTGTAGAATACACCTTTTCCATATTGGCTTTCTATAACCATTTTAGGTGCTTTACCTTTTCTGAATCCAGGTATGTTGTATTTCCCTTTGTTCTTGTTGTAAGCTTTAGTTACTGCTGCTTCAAATTTATCATTTTCTACAGTTATTTTTAAAGTCACATTATTGCCTTCTCTTTTTAATAATTCTGCTTTCATTGACTTAATCCTCCTATATGTTATGTAAATATTTATGTATGGAATTTTAATCCATAGTGTTTATAGTTTAACTCTTTAATTATATCACATAAGTTTTTTTATTTACAAGTGTTCCATTGTTTTATCAGTTATTCCTTACGTTACTATAATTTAATTTCTTTAATATTAATATTATTACCTTCAATATTAAGTATTACAAAACTTTTGTAGTTTACTTCTCTTGGAAGAGATACACTTCCTGGGTTAATATAAAGTATATTATCTTTTTCTTTGCATAATGGTGTATGAGTATGACCAAATATTACTATATCTGCTCCAACACTTTTTGCTTTTTTTTCTATTTCCTCTAGTCCATACTTCACACAGTATCTATCCCCGTGGCATAAGAATATGTTTTTGTTTTCTACTTCAAACACCAACTCTTCTTCTACATTGTCAAAGTCACAATTTCCTTTTACTGCCATTACACCTACATTGGTCATACTATGTAAGTATTTTGAATCAGCGAAATTATCCCCTGCATGAATTATCATATCACAATCTTTTAAATATGGAACTATTTTATCCATATTCTTTTTCATCATATGTGTATCACTAACTACCCCTAATTTCATTATCTTGCTACCCTCTTTTTAAACTCAGTCTTCATTAGTTTAAGAGCGTTAGCTCTATGACTTATAGCATTTTTTATACTTGCTGGTATTTCACCAAATGTTTTGTTGTATCCATCTACTATAAATAGTTGGTCATATCCAAATCCATTACTTCCTTTTTCTTCAAATCCTATTTTACCTTCACAAGTTCCTCTAACTACAAATTCCTTTCCATCTGGGAAAACAACTGCAATTGCAGAAACAAATCTTGCTGTTCTTTGGCTCATTGGTACATTTTGTAATGCTTTTACTAGCTTTTGTCTATTTTCCTCATCAGTAGCATTTTCACCTGCATATCTCGCTGAATACACTCCTGGCTTTTTACCTATAGCATCCACTTCTAACCCTGAATCATCTGATATAGCTATCATCTTAGTTAATTTAGCTATAGTTCTAGCTTTTATCAATGCATTATGCTCAAATGTTTTACCATCTTCTACTATTTCTATTCCACCTAAGTCAACATCTTTTAGAGAGTATATACTATAATCAAAATCATCTAGGATTGCTCCTATTTCTTCTAATTTATGAGCATTATTTGTTGCTATTACTACTTCATCTCCATATTCCATACCTAGTATTTCATCAGCAATTTCACCTAATGCATTTCTTTGGGCTTTTATTAATTCTTTATTCCCTTTTTCTCCAAGTTCTAATAATTTATTTAAATCTTCTCTTGAGAATGGTCTTTCTTCTCCTGTTCCTTGTACCTCAACAAATTCTCCTTTGTCAGTCATGATTACATTCATATCTACGTGAGCATTAGAGTCTTCTTCATAACATAAATCAATCATATGTTCATCATTAACTATACCTACACTTATTGCAGAAACAAAGTTTCTAATCGGCATTTCTTTTATTCCTTTAGATTTATGTAATTTATTTAGCGCATCTACTACAGCAACAAAAGCCCCAGTTATAGACGCTGTTCTTGTTCCACCGTCTGCTTGTATTACATCACAATCAACCCAAATTGTTCTTTCTCCTATTTTTTTTAAATCTATTACCGATCTAATCGCTCTACCTATTAATCTTTGTATCTCTTGAGTTCTACCATCTATCTTGCCTCTAGAAGATTCTCTTATTTTTCTTTGATGAGTCGATCTTGGTAGCATTGAGTATTCAGCATTTATCCATCCTGTACCTGTATTTCTTAAGAAAGGAGGCACCTTGTCTTCGATTGATGCTGTACATATAACTTTTGTTTCTCCCATTTCTATAAGTACAGATCCCTCTGCATATCTTGTGTAGTTTCTTGTAATTTTTATATCTCTTATTTGATCGTTGCTTCTGTTATCAATTCTAGCCATATTAATTTCCTCTCTTAAAACTATTTACATTTTATTTATATCGTCATTAAATATAATATTAATTTTTAACTATAATATTAATTTTAACATACACTTAATATACCTTCCATATTTAAACATCCCTATATAAATTTAAAATATCTTATTTTATTCCATAATTAAACATACTTATATTATATTATTACAATCTACTCTCTACTTCTTCTTTAGATGTTAAATTTGAAAGTTCTATAAATTCAGCTTCATCTACAACTTTTATACCTAATTCATTTGCCTTTGTAAGCTTTGACCCAGCTTCTTCTCCAGCTAAAACAAACGTCGTGGACTTACTAACACTTGACGTTGCTTTTCCACCTCTCGATTCTATCATTTCTTTTGCATCATTTCTTTTTAAAGTCGGAAGTGTTCCTGTTAATACTATTTTCATACCTTCAAATATTTTCACGAAATTATTTTCATTATTTTCTATAGTTTTTGTATTTACACCATAGTCTTTTAGTTTATCTATAACTTTAATATTTTTTTCTTCTTTAAAGAATTCAATAACACTTTTAGCCATTGTATCTCCAAATTCTTCTAGATTTATCAACTCTTCTATTGAAGCTTCTATAATTTTATCAATATCTCTGAAATGGTTGGCTAAAATTTTTGCTCCTTTTACTCCTACAAACTTTATTCCTAATCCATTTATTAATCTCCATAAATCATTTTCTTTTGATTTATTTATAGAATTTATTAGATTTGTAGCTGATTTTTCACCCATTCTTTCTAAACTTGACACATCTTCTTTTTTAATAATATATAAATCAGATACGTCTTCTATTAATTTTTCATTTAGAAGTAATGTTATTATAGATTCACCTAAACCATCTATATTCATTGCATCTCTAGATACAAAATGTATTATTCCTCTTCTTATTTGAGCTGGGCATGATATATTTATGCATTTAACTGCTGCTTCCCCTTCTAATCTCACTGTAGGCTCATCACATACAGGACATTTGTGAGGCATATTAAAATCTACTTCATCTCCCGTACGTTCTTCTTTTATTACTTCTAGAACTTGTGGTATTATATCCCCTGCTTTTTGAACTAAAACAGTATCATTTATTTTTATATCTTTTTCTCTTATGTAATCTTCATTATGAAGTGTTGCTCTACTTACACTAGTTCCTGCAAGTCTTACTGGCTCAAGTACTGCTGTAGGTGTTATTGTACCTGTTCGCCCTACCTCTACTATTATGTCTATTATTTTTGTTTTCTTTTTTTCAGCTGGGAATTTATATGCAATTGCCCATCTAGGACTTTTTGCAGTATATCCCATAGACTCTCTTTGTTCTAAATTATTTACTTTTATAACCATTCCATCGATTTCAAAGTCTAAACTATCTCTATTCTCTGTCCAGTACTCAATGTAGTCTATTACTTCTTGTATATTAGAACACACTTTATAATTTGGACTTACTGTAAATCCTTGGTCTTTTAGATATTGTAATGATTCACTGTGATTTTTAAACTCTACATTATCTATATGCTCTAAGTTAAATACAAATATATCTAATGGCCTTTTAGCTGTTAATTTTGGATCTAATTGTCTAAGAGATCCTGCCGCTAAATTTCTTGGGTTAGCAAATAATTGTAACCCTTGCTCTTCTTGTTGTTCATTTACTTTTTTGAAGTTTTCTTTTGATATATATACTTCTCCTCTAACTACGATTTCATTTTTTTCTTTTACGTTTAGAGGTACACTTTTTACTGTCATCAGGTTTTTAGAGATATCCTCTCCTACTACACCATTACCTCTCGTAGCACCTTTTTCAAATACACCATTATTATATGTAACGCCTACCGATAATCCATCTATCTTAAATTCTACAACATATTCTACATCTCCATCTACCATATCCCCTACTCTTTTATCAAAATCTTTTAGATCTTGAGAAGAGTAAGCATTTGATAAACTTAGCATGGGTATTTTATGTACTATTTGTTCAAATTTTTCTAGCGGTTGTCCACCAACTCTATTAGTTGGAGAATCAACTCTTTTGTAATCAGGATTTTCTTCTTCTAATTTTATTAATTCATTTATTAATTGATCATACTCATAATCAGATATCTCAGGGTTATCTTGATTATAGTATCTATTAGCATGATAATTTATTTGTTCTATTAGCTCATTAATTCTATTTTTAATATTCATTGTTATCACCTCTTATGCGTGTATATTGTTAGTATTGCCATTTTATAACTTTTTTATATTTTTTAGTATATCATTATATTTATATAGTTGTAAAATTCCTATTGTACAAGCAAAAAAATCTTCTTTATTTTATAAGAAGATTTTTGTTAAATGTTAATAACCTTTGTTTATATCTACGATATTATTCAAAGTTTTATTTTCTATATAATTTTTTAAGTTATTGTATATCATATTAAATGTCCTATCTCTATTTTTATCAGATACCCATGAATTATGCGGGGTTATAATTACATTTTCAAACTCCCAAAGTTTATTATTCTCATCTAATGGCTCATCTTCGAAAACATCTAATGCGACTCCCTTAAATTTATCTATGCATTCTATTAGGTCTTTTTCATTCACTATGTTGCCTCTACCTACATTTACAAATACTGAATCATCTTTCATAATTAAAAACTTGTCTTTATTTACAATACCTATCGTATCTTTAGTAGCAGGTATAGTACATACAACCACATCACAACCTTTAAATACTTCGTCCATTTTATCTTTAGAAAAACATCTATCAAAATAATCTACATCTTTACCATTTGTATTTACGCCCCATATCTCAACCTCAAAAGCTTTTAATCTTTTTGCCGCTTCAGTTGCAATAGTTCCTGTACCTATAAACCCTATTCTTCTTCCAACTAATTCTGTAACTGACATATCCATCTTCCATTTTTTATTTATCTGTTGCTTATATAAAAGCATACTATTCTTATATATTTCTAGTATAGACATAACAATCCACTCTCCCATAGGTATACTATATCCACCTTTATTGTTAGCTATTATTATGTTTTGTTTATTTGCTTTTTCTTTTGGTATTTGGTCGATTCCTACACTTGATGTTTGTATGTATTTTAATTTTTTCATTTTACCTACATCTAACGTTGAAAATGGATTGTATGTTACCAAAACGTCTGCTGTATTTATATCTTCATTGTTTTTTATAGTATTTTCATTATAATAAATAACATCGTATCCTAAGTCCCTTATCTTTTGAAACTTTTCTTCACCGTAATTAATTGTAAATAAAGCTTTCATCTCCAACCCCCTTATTTTTTATTTATGGTTATATTATAATTATAATCTTATATACGCCAAAAAGTCCTTCACAATTATGAAGGACTAATCTATTTTAAAATAAATGTATGCTAGCTATGATGATGCCAAAACCTGCGAGGTGTGAGATACATTTATTTATTACTATAATTCCCTAAGTTGAGAATTTTATTTAACACTTTTAATTCCAATTTAAATATTTTTTTCTATTTTTTAACTATTTTAGCGACACACTCTACATGCATTGTATGAGGGAACATATCTACTGGTTGTATTTCAACACACTTATATCCTCTTTCATCTAAGTAAGCTAAGTCTCTTGCTAAAGTAGATGGATTACAAGATACATATACTACTCTATCTGGCGCCATAGATACTATTGTATCTAAAACTTTTTCATCGCATCCTTTTCTAGGAGGGTCAACCACAACTACATTAGCTGTCTTTCCTTCTTTGTACATCTTAGGTACAACTTCTTCTGCTTTTCCAGCATAGAATTCTACATTATTTAAATTATTTAATTTTGCATTTACTTTAGCATCTTCTATTGCAGCTTCTACTATCTCTATACCATAAACCTTTGTTGCCTTTTGAGCTAAGAATAAAGATATCGTTCCTATTCCACAATATATATCAAATACAGTATCATTTTCTTGTAGCTCTGCATACTCTAATGCTTTATTGTATAGCACTTCTGTTTGAACAGGGTTTACTTGGAAGAATGATAGCGGTGATATCTCAAATACTAAATCTCCGATATAATCATTTATCTTTCCTTCTCCATAAACTATTCTATTTTCTCTTCCTAGTATTACATTTGTCTTTTCTCTATTAACGTTAACTACTAAAGTTTTAAATCCTGGTATATTTTCTTCTAAAACTGATGCTAATTCACTTAAGTATGGTAATTTCTTACCATTCGCAACTAGTACTACCATTACTTCATTTGTAGTAAATCCTATCTTAGTCACTAAGTGTCTTAGTACTCCTGTATGAGTCTTTTCATCATAGATACTTACATTGTAAGCATTTATATATGTTTTTATTATTTGTATTATTTTATCATTAACATCATGTTGTATTATACATTTATCCATAGGTATAATATTATGACTTTTTTTCTTATAGAAACCTATTGCTGGCGTTCCATCTATCTTTTGAATAGGAAATTGCGCTTTATTTCTGTATCTACATGGCTCTTCCATTCCCATTGTTTCATGTATAATTACATTTTCTAATTTACCAATTCTACTCACTACCTGCTTTACTTCGTTAGTTTTTAAATCTAATTGTTTTTTATAATCTAACTCTTGAATTTGACATCCGCCACAATCTTTAAGTTTATCATTACATATTCTTTCTACTCTAAAAGGTGATTTTTCTATTATTTCAACTATATCACCTACTGCATAATTCTTTTTAGATTTATTTATTTTAACTTTGACCTTGTCTTCTATTAATCCGCCCTCAACAAAGACTGTAAAACCCTCATATTTACCTATTCCAACTCCGCCTTGACCTATATCAACTATATCTACAATGTACTCTTTATTTTTTGATAACATAGGTTTATCCTCCGTCCGTGTAATTTAAAAATCTTCAAGAACTTATTTTACCAAAAAAATAGAAGCTTATAAAGCCCCTATATAAATAAATCTCTACTCTTGTAGCCTCTATATAATTGTAAACAAGCAAATAGTAATAACACACATCCAAAAATTGGACCTATATATACTAATTTTTCAGCTAATTGTTGAGCTACTCCACTATCTACAATTGCTTTTACAGCTCCTACATAATCTGCTTTTGCATTTATTCCATATCTAATCCATGTAAAAGATGTCATTAATGCTACAGGCACAACGCTCATAGTCATATAGAATCCACTTATAGATCTATTTTTTACACCTTTTAGACCAATATATATTGGTATGAAGAATAATACTGGTAATATGAATCCATAAAATTGAGGTGATAATGCTAAAAATAACATTGCACTAAATAAAAAGCTTGTTATGTACTTTCTTAAATAAACAGTTTTACCTTCAAAATCACATAATGATGCTTTTAAATATCTTATATATACCTCTATACTTGTTTCTAGTTTATGTTTATCTTTGCTTGTTTTTATTTCCTTTACAAGTTCAATTCCTTTTCCATTTAGCTGATTATACTGTTTTTTAAAATTATCAGCTATCTCTATATTTTCATACTGCTTATATGTATTTTTTAATTTATTTATGTATTTAGTCTTTTTAGTATCCTTTATTATATTGTTTTTATTTACTTCCATTATTACTTGATTAATTGTTGTTATTATTAAATTAGAATTCAACAATAGCACCCCCCTTTAATTATATAATACTATATCTACATATATTTGTCAGAAAATTTAATAAAAAACCCTACTATATTTAGTAGGGTTTTAATTCATCTTAATTATTTTTCATGGTTTACTATTTTCCTCATTGATATCCCTATACAAGTAAATATAACAACCCATATAGCTCCCATAAATACCCATGCCGCACTAGTCATATATATTCAACCTCCCTTTTAATTTGGAGTTACTTATTTTTTTCTTGTTTTACTGTATTAGATTCAATTTCGTCTTTGTACTTAGTCTTAATTGATCTATAAGATTGCATAAATCCTATTAGTAGTACTATAAATACTACCGCTCTACCTAAATTAACCCATACTGCAAACTCAGGTATCTCTGCTATATAGCTAGGTACTGTTTTAAAGTTACCTGCTATCCAGTAATCTCTAGTAAAGAATACTAAGAAAGTTATTATTGTAACTGGAGTTAAGAACTGATGGAATAATTTGAAGAACCACTTAGGAACCTTCCATAATCCTCCTCTATTCATTTCCTCAAGTGCGCTATCCTTCACACACCATCCAATTACTACTATTTCTATTAACCCTAAAACTATTAATAAATAGTTACCTATCCAGTTATCAACTTCTGTGAAGTATACTAGATTTGCACTTTGAGTTAATATACTTTCTAGTGCTATAGGAAGACCCACTATTAAGTATCCTATAAATACTATCCAAGCACCTTTCTTTCTATCTATACCTGCATCTTCTTCTAACAATGCAACTAAGTAGTTGTACATTGCTATAGCTGATGTTATACCAGCAAAGAATAATAATAGGAACCACATTGCTCCAAATATTCCTCCACCAGTCATTGTACTAAATACGTTAGGCAATGCCATAAATGCTAATCCTATACTTCCTTTTATACCTTCTGGACCTAAGAATGCATAAGCTATAGGTATAACTGCTGTACCACCTAGTATAACTTCTGCAAACTCGTTTAATGATACAGTTGCAACAGATGCTGTTACTATATCTTCATCTGGCTTTAGATATGATGCGTAGTTTTGTATTATACCCATACCTAAAGATAACGTGAAGAATATTTGACCTGCAGCAGCTATTGCAGATTGCCAAGATAGTGAACTAAAATCTGGATTCCATACAAAGTTTAATCCTGCTAGTGAACTCCAATCAGGATTTACTGGTGCCCCTAATGTTAGTGATCTTACAGCTAATACTATACCAAATACATATAGTACTGGCATCATTACTTTAGCCCAAGATTCTATTCCCTTTTGTATACCTTTCATTACAGCAATTGCTAGGAATAATAATGATATAACCCAGAATATTAAGTTCTTTGGATCCTGTATATAACTTCCAAAGAATGCTCCTGGGTCAGAATTATATCCTCCTGTTAATGAGTTGAATGCAAATCCTAATGACCACCCTATAATATGATTGTAATAAGAGTTAACTAATATAGTAACCCCAAATGCTATCATTCCACATAAAGCTCCAACTATAATTGCTTTTTTAGGTTTCATTGCTTGCTTAGCTTGTAAATACATCATTGGTCCTAATGTACCATGACCATGTTTTCCACCATATCTACCTATACTCCACTCTACTAACATTACAGGTATACCTATAACTACTAGCGCAAAGAAATACGGTATCATAAACGCTCCTCCACCATTTGAAGCAGCTACATACGGGAATCTCCAGAAATTCCCTAATCCAACAGCATTACCTGCCATTGCTAATATAAGTCCGATTTTTGACCCCCAGTTTTCTCTACTTTCAGCCATTATTCTCCCCCCTTTTTAATTTATATCTTACGAAAAATAATAAATGTAAGTTACTCTACTTATTTTTCTGTTATTTTAGAATTTTCAGATAATTTCTTTTATAAAATAACCACTAAGTATTTGTATATAAACTTAGTGGTGGTTGAGTAACCTAATATAATATTAGCAGTATTTGTTAAATATTTCAATGTATTTTTTAAATTTTCTTAATATTGTAAACTTTTAATTAATTACATAAAAAAATCTCCTATTTAAAATAGAAGATTTTTTTATAGATCTATAATACTCTTGTTGATCCTTCGTAAACTACACCTCTAGCTGCATCTACTGTTACTAATTCGCCATCTTTAACAGCGTTCATTACATTACTTGCAGACACTATTACAGGTATATTTAAGTTTAATCCTACTATAGCTGCATGAGAAGTCATTCCACCTTCTTCAGTTACTATAGCAGAAGCTTTTTCTATATAAGGGTTCATTTCTATGTCTGTCATTGAAGTAACAACTATATCACCTTCGTTGAATTCATTGCATTCTTCTCCACTCTTGATGATACGAACTTTACCTTCTGCAGTCTTAGTTCCTACGCCTATACCTTTTGCTATTTCTTTGCTTATTACATGAACTTTTATTAAGTTAGTAGTTCCACTAACTCCAACTGGTACACCAGCTGTTATTACTATTAACTCTCCGTTATTTATGTAGTTAGCATCTTTAGCTGCTTCTATAGAATTTTCTACAACTTCATCTGTATTTGATGCTGTCTCAGCTTTAACTGGATAAACTCCCCAAGTAAGAGCTAATCTTCTCATTACCTTTTCACAGTTTGTTGTAACTATTATAGGACACTTAGGTCTAAATTTAGAAACCATTCTAGCTGTATGTCCTGAAGAAGTAGAAGTTATTATAGCAGATGCATCTAAATCAACCGCTGTAGTACATGTTGCATGGCTTATTGCATCTGTTACAGTTGAGTTAACTTTAGCATTTTCTACTAATAAGTTTCCATAGTCTAATGTTTCTTCTGTTCTCTTAGCTATTGTAGCCATTGTCTTTACAGCTTCAACAGGGTATTTACCTGCAGCAGTTTCTCCTGATAACATTATTGCATCTGTTCCATCATATATAGCATTTGCAACGTCAGTAACTTCTGCTCTTGTTGGTCTTGGGTTTCTTATCATAGAATCAAGCATTTGAGTAGCAGTTATTACCGGCTTAGCTAATTCATTACATTTGTTTATCATCATTTTTTGAACTATAGGCATTTCTTCAGTAGGTATTTCAACCCCTAAGTCACCTCTAGCTACCATTATACCATCAGAAACTTGTAGTATTTCATCTATGTTATCTACACCTTCTTGGTTTTCTATCTTAGATATTATTTGTATATCTGTAGCGTTATGCTTTTCTAATATTTCTCTTATAGCTAATACATCTGATGCTTTTCTTACGAAAGAAGCAGCTATGTAATCTATATCTTGGCTTATACCAAATACTATGTCACTTTCATCTTTAGGAGTTATAGCTGGTAAGTTTATTTTTACACCTGGAACGTTTACCCCTTTATGATTTTTAACTATTCCTGAGTTTTCAACTATACAAACTATCTCTTCACCATTTATTTCTTGTACCTTTAACCCTACTAAACCATCATCAATTAGTATAGTATCCCCTGGTACAACGTCTTTGTTAAGGTCTTTGTAACTTACTGTACACATTTCTTTAGTTCCAACTACATCATTCATAGTTATAGTGAACTTACTACCTTCTTCTAAAAGAACTTCTGGATCCGCAAAGTTTCCTGTTCTTATTTCTGGGCCTTTTGTATCTAATAATAGTGCTACTGGCTTGTTTAGCTTTTCTCTAACCTTCTTAGCCATATCTAATCTTCCCTTATGCTCTTCATGAGAACCATGAGAGAAGTTAAATCTACATACATTTAATCCATTTTCAACAAGTTGCGTTAATACTTCTTCTGTTTCAGATGCAGGTCCTAAAGTACAAACTATTTTAGTCCTCTTAGTGTTTTTTAACATGTATATATTCCTCCTAAAATTATATAGATAGTATTTTTGCCATTTCAAATGTTTCTTTATCAAATGGTCTAGTCATTGATAAAGCTTCATGTATCTCCATATCCATTATCTTATTATCTTTTATACCTACTACTCTAGCAGATTTACCTTCTAATAATAACTCTACTGCCTTTACTCCCATTTTACTTGCTAATATTCTATCGAAAGCACTTGGACTTCCTCCTCTTTGGACATGTCCAAGTATAGTTACCCTTAAGTCTGCTCCTGTTTCTTTAACTATTTCTTTTCCTAAATCTTGAGCATTTCCTACACCTTCAGCAAGAACTATTATACTATGTCTCTTACCTCTTTTTTGAGTAGTCTTTAATTTGTCGCAAACGTCTTCCACCTTGTAGTCAACTTCCGGAACTATTATTGTTTCAGCACCACCTGCAAGTCCTGCATATAAAGCAAGGTCTCCACAGTGTCTTCCCATAACTTCAAGTATGTTAACCCTTTCATGAGAAGAAGATGTATCTCTTATTTTTCCGATTGCATCGATTATAGTATTCATCGTTGTATCGAATCCAATTGTATAATCAGTGTATGCTAAATCGTTATCTATTGTACCTGGTATTCCTATTGCTGGGAATCCTAAATCACTTAGTTTTTGAGCTCCATTGAAAGAACCATCTCCACCTATTACAACTAAGCAATCGATTCCATATTTTTTAAGTACCTTTACTCCGATTAATCTACCTTCTTCAGTTTTAAATTCTTCACATCTTGAAGATTTTAAAATAGTTCCACCTCTATGTATAATATCTCCAACAGATGATAAATTCATTTCTTGTATATCTTCTTCTATTAATCCTTTGTATCCTCTGTTGATTCCATATACTTTACATCCATAGTATATTGCAGATCTAACAACAGCTCTTATCGCTGCGTTCATTCCTGGAGCATCTCCTCCACTTGTCAGTATTCCTATAGTTTTCATGGCTTTACCTCCTAATAATCTATATTTTACCACCTAGGGACTTTTTTTGTCCCTATAGTGTTTTTTTATCCCATATTAGCTAAAAAAATTAACACATCTTGAAATATCCATTTTATGATATTATACCATAAATAAAAACATTTTTTATAGTATTATTATAACAGTAAAATTTTAATTTTAATATGTTAATTTTTTTTATTTTACAAATTATTTTTTAATTTTAATATTTTCTTTTGGCAACAATTCTTCTAAATTTTTCACCAATTTTTCCGAAATACTTACATTTAAACCGTTCCATTTATATAATTGTTTGGTATCTTCAGCATATAAAAATACATTTTCACTACCAGGATGCATTCTAGATATTTTTACAATCTTATCTATCATCTCGTTGTTATTAAATGAATCTACTTTTAAATACATCCCTAATTTAGAATCATTTATCTGATTAGTATTATTTGTAGATCTAGTATTGCTGTGTCTATTACTTCTATTAGAATATTTATTATCAGTAATAGCAGACTTATTATTTATATCTGCAATTTCTCTTGCTACAAGTTTAGGATTTTCATCTTCTTTTATATTTAAATTACCCTTAATATATATAATATTATCTTCATTTAAAATTTCATTATATCTCTTTAAAATTTGAGGAAACACTATTACCTCTATAGTTCCATATAAATCCTCTAATTCTAAAAATGCCATTATTTCATTTCTTTTTGTAGTTTTTATATTCTTAGAGGCTATCATACCTCCCATTATTACTTCTCTTTCATCAAGACTTAAATAAGATTGGTCATCTTCTTTTAGCGAATTTATTTTACCATTATCTATTGATGTATTTCGTTGAAGCTCTTCTTCGAACTGAGATAATGGATGTCCGCTTACATACATACCTAAAACTTCTTTTTCTAAGTTTAATCGTTCTCTCTCTTCAAACTCCTTTAGATTTGGTATTGAGCTAACTTCATTAAACTGGCTATCTTCTTGACTACTTCCAAAAGCATCAAATAGTGAAATTTGACCTTGGATATTTTTCTTTCTATCCATTGATATACTTTCTAAAACACTTTCATATCCAGCCATCAAACTTGCTCTATTTTCACTAATTTCATCAAATGCACCACATTTAATTAAACTTTCAATAACTCTTTTATTTGTATCTTTTGAGTCTAGTCTTTTAGATAAATCATTAAAATCTACAAATCGTCCATTAGACTCTCTTTCGTCTATTATATTGTTTATTATATTTACTCCAACATTTTTTACAGCAGCAAGACCAAATCTTATATTTTGATCTTCAACAGAGAATTTTCCAAAACTTTTGTTTATATCTGGCTTTAGTACTTCTATTTTAAGAGCACTACATTCTCTTATATATTCAACAACTTTATCAGTGTTACCCATTACACTTGTAATTAGTGCTGCCATAAATTCAACTGGATAATATGCTTTTAAATACGCAGTTTGATACGATAAGACTCCATACGCCGCCGCATGCGACTTGTTAAATGCATATTTCGCGAAGTCTATCATATCATCAAATATTTTATCTGCTATATCTTCTGGTACGCCATTTCTTACACATCCAGCTATTTCTATATTTCCATTTTCATCTTCTTTACCATGAATAAAGTATCGTCTTTCTTCTTCCATGACATCCATTTTCTTTTTACCCATAGCCCTTCTTACTAAGTCGCTACGGCCATAGCTATATCCACCTAAATCTCTAACTACCTGCATAACCTGTTCTTGGTATACTAGACATCCATAGGTAACCTCCATTATAGGTTTTAGTTTTTCATGTAAATACTTTACATGTTGTGGATTGTTTTTATTATCTATATAAGTAGGTATAGAGTCCATTGGACCTGGTCTATACAGTGATATACCGGCTACTATATCTTCAAAGTTATCTGGCCTTAATTGCTTCATGAAACTTTTCATCCCAGCACTTTCTAACTGGAACACACCTGCTGTATTTCCTGATGATAATAATTCATATACCTTTGGATCATCATAATCCATCTTTGAAAAATCTATCTTTACATTATGATTTTTTTCTATCAAATCTAGTGCATCTCTTATAACAGTTAAAGTTCTAAGACCTAAGAAATCCATCTTTAACAATCCTAATTCTTCTAATGTAGTCATTGTGAACTGCGTAGTTATAGCATCTTGATGCTTATAAAGAGGTACATATTCATCTACTGGATTTTTAGATATAACAACCCCAGCGGCATGAGTAGATGCATGTCTTAGCATTCCTTCTATTTGTTTAGAAATATCTATGATTTCTCTAGTTTCTGTGTCCTGCTCATACAATTCCCTTAAATTTGGATTGGTTTGCAATGCCTTGTCTATAGTCATACCTAGTGCAAAAGGTATTTCTTTGGCTATTTTATCAACTTTGTTGTAAGGAGTATCCATTACTCTTCCAACATCTCTTATTGCTGCCTTTGCTCCCATCGTTCCAAATGTTATTATCTGAGCAACATGATCTTCTCCATATTTTCTTTTTACGTAATCTATAACCTCTTCTCTTCTTTCATAGCAGAAGTCGATATCTATATCTGGCATAGACACACGTTCTGGATTTAAAAATCTTTCGAAGAGCAATGAATATTTTATTGGGTCTATATCCGTAATTTTAAGTGTATATGCAACTATAGAACCTGCTGCACTACCTCTACCTGGACCGACCATTATATTGTTCTCTTTTGAGAAATTTATAAAATCCCACGTTATTAAGAAATATTCAACATAACCCATTCTTTCAATTACATCTAACTCATAATTAAGTCTATCAATAATATCTTGACTAGGATTTTCATATCTCTCCTCTAGCCCTTTAAAACATAACTCTCTAAGATAAGTATCAGGAGTATATTCTTTAGGTACATCATATTGAGGAAGATGTATTGTATTAAAATCAAATTCTATATTACATTGCTCTGCAATTTTAACTGTATTATCTATCGCTTCAGGAGCATATGGAAATAATTCCTCCATCTCCTCTCTTGATTTAAGATAAAACTCATCACTTCCAAATCTCATCCTAGTTGGGTCATTTACCGTCTTTCCCATTTGAATACACATTAGTACATCATGAATCTTAGAATCCTCTTTATTTACATAGTGGATATCATTTGTTGCAACTAATGGTATTCCAGTTTCCTTAGAAAGTTTAACCATACCTGAGTTAACCTCTCTTTGTTCTGGTAAATTATGGTCCTGCATTTCAAGATAGAAATTTTCTTTTCCAAATATCTCTTGATACTCTAATGCTCGCTTTTTTGCCTTCTCATAATTCCTATCCATAAGAGCTTGAGATACATCACCTGCTAAACAAGCTGATAAGGCTATTATGCCTTCACTATATTTTCGTAACTCATCCATATCTACTCTAGGTTTATAATAAAACCCTTCAACATAAGATGTTGATACCATCTTTATTAAATTTTTATATCCATCCATATTTTTAGCTAATAGTACTAAATGACCTTGTCTCTTATCATAGTTCGGATCCTTGTCCTTTAAACCTCTAGGTGCAGTATAAACCTCACATCCTACAATAGGCTTAATACCTTCTTTTTTAGCTGTTTTATAAAAATCTATAACACCAAACATACAACCATGATCTGTTATAGCAATTGAACTCATATTAAGTTCTTTAGCTCGTTCTACAAGTTTCTTTACTCGTGAAAAACCGTCTAGTAAACTGTACTCTGTATGAACATGTAGATGTGCAAAATCTTTGCTCATCACTCCACCTCCAATCTTACCTTTAATTTTACCACAGATTATATATAATAAACAAAATTTAACTTCAAACTAAAATTTAGCTTTGTCTATACGAAAAAAAGAGGTTATATTTAAAATATAACCTCTTTTAGGAATTTTCTTCTCTTAATTTATTTGCTATCTCTTCAAGTTTCCTCAACCTATGATTTACTCCTGATTTACCTATAGGTGGATTTAACATTTCTCCTAGTTCTTTTAAGGACATATCTTCATATTCCACCCTAAGTTCTGCTATCTCTTGTAAATTTTCTGGCAAGCTACTTATTCCTATTGTTTGTTGTATAAATTTAATATTTTCAACCTGTCTAACTGCAGCATTAACAGTTTTAGATAGATTAGCTGTTTCACAATTAACTATACGATTTACACTATTTCTCATCGCTTTTACTATTTTAGTATTTTGTAAACTTAAAAGTGCTTGATGAGCCCCTATTATGCTAAGTAAATCTGATATCTGCTCGCTTTCTTTCAAATATACTACGTAATTGTTTTTTCTAGCTACAATTTTGCAATTAAATCCTATAGAATTTATTAGATCTTTTAATGATCCTGCAAAATCCTCATTGTTGGTTACAAATTCCATATGATATGTCTTTCCTGGATCACTTATAGATCCACCTCCAAGAAATGCTCCTCTAATAAAAGCTCTTGTACATTCATCATGTTGTATTAGGTAAGTAGGTACCTTATTTAAAGTATAAAATCCTTCTCCTGGAGCTAAAATTCCTAGTTCTTTTAATAAATTTTCAGCTCCCATTTCACTTGTAACCATAAGCACATAACTATTATTTCTCTTAAGCATTTGATTTTTATTAACTGATATCGTGGTATTGATACCAAAATTCTCTTTAAGTAATTTAAATATCTTACGTGCTATTGAGTTTAGTTCTGTTGTTATTTTTAGATTTAATTTTCCAAATCCTACAATTTGTATACTACCAGCTAGTCTAATTAAAGCTGCTAACTCAGTTACATTGCAACAGTGATTATCTGATTTTATTCTAGATAATTCATTTTTCGTTTCAGCTGAAAAAGACATCCACATCACCTTTTACTAGTTCTTTTTTAATCTCTTTTTTATTTCTTGTAATGCTACTTTTATTATTTCTTTCTCATCATCGTATTTCGCTAAATCTACTACTCTATCTAAATGTATAAATTTAGCGTCGATGAATCCCTCTTCTTTTTGAGGCACAGTATCCATACTTCTAGCTTGCATTAGATACCAAAAAACTGTTTTGTGAACCGCTCTATTCTCATCCCAGTTTTCTTTGAAAGTATAATGAATTTCGCCTAAGTACTTTAATATATCTGCTTTTACTCCTGTTTCTTCCAACACTTCTCTAAGCGCTGCTTCTTGCCTATTTTCTCCTTCTTCTACTTTTCCCTTTGGTAAAACCCAATCTCCATTGAATTTTCTAAGCAAAAGTATAGCATTGCCAAACAGTACTACACCACCGGCACTAACCTCTTCTCTCATAGATGTTCACTCCTTAAAACTAACATAATAATAAGGATTTCTACATAAACTTTTAAAATCCTTTTTTACTTATTTTTGTCATTCTTATGACTTAGTGCCAACTTAACTACTATATCAGAAATGTACTTTGCGTCATGTCTAATGTAATTACTTTTTATTTCAATTAAATTTTCTTCTATAGCTTTTGCCCCCATATTTTTCAGTATTTCTTTCTGAGATTTATCTAGTAGAACTTGTTTTGCTCCATCTTTTTCATATCTAGAAAGCATTTCTTCTGATAATATTTCATTATTAGCAATTACATAATCTATTATATTTTCATTTGTATGTTTAACTATAGCATTAACATGTTCTAATACATTATGATTATCCGTTTCTCCTGGCTGAGTCATTATGTTAGAAATATATACTTTCGGTGCACTAGATTTTTTTATAGCATCTACTACCCCTTCTACCAGCAAATTAGGTATTATGCTGGTATATAAGCTTCCTGGCCCCATAATAATTACATCTGCATCCTTTATAGAGTTTATAACTTCATCTAATGGCTTTACATCAATAGGATCTAAGTATACTCTTTCGATAAAACTCTTTTGTATTTTAGCTTCATCAGGTATGCGAGATTCGCCTTTTATAATATTTCCATTTTTTAATTGAGCTGTTAAATTAATATTTTCTAAAGTAACTGGTAATACTCTACCTGTTATCGCAAATATTTCACTCATTTTATATACAGCCACTTCAAAATTTCCATACAGACCATTCATTGCTGCTAAAAATAAATTTCCGAAACTTTGGCCTTTTAGACCACCTTCTGTAAACCTATATTGCATAACTTCATTCATTGTAGGCTCTATATTAGCTAGTGCTAATAGACAGTTTCTTATATCTCCTGGTGGAAGCATTCCTAAATCTTCTCTTAAGATTCCAGAACCACCTCCATCATCTGCAACAGTTACTATGGCTGTTATATTTTGTGTATAATGTTTAAGTCCTCTTAAAAAGACAGATTGACCAGTTCCCCCTCCAATTACAACTACTTTAGGACCTAAATATTCTTTACTTCTTAATCGAAGTGGTTGATTTTTTTCTTGCCTTATTTTTTTATATACATATAGAGATATTATTAATGCAATCCATCCTCCTATCCCTATAAAAATAAGTAACTTTGTCATTTCTTCCTCCATATTAAATATAGAGATATTATCTTAACATAGAGTCTCTATGCTTTTTAACCACCCTATATCCTTTATTTGTTAATTCATCATATATCATATTAGATATAGTAACAGACCTGTGCCTTCCACCTGTACATCCAATTCCTATAACTAAGTGTTGTTTTCCTTCTTCTATATATTGAGGTACTAAAAACTGTATCATATCACTAAGCTTTTCATAGAAATCTTCACTAATTTTAGAGTTCATAACATAATCTCTTACATCTTTGTCATCGCCCGTCTTAGGTCTTAACTCTTCTGCATAATATGGATTTGGTAAGAATCTAACATCAAATACTAAGTCACAATCTGATGGTATACCATGTTTAAATCCAAACGAAACAAGTGATATAGTAAGCTTAGAATTTTCTTCTCCTTCTGAGAAGATTTTTTCGATTTCTTCTTTTAAATCTTTTGGCTTCATATTTGTAGTGTCTACTATGCTATCTGCTAAAGATTTTAGTGGTTCCATTATTTCTCTTTCCATCTTAATACCTTCTGGTATTTGTATATTTCTAGATAATGGATGATTTCTTCTTGTCATTTTATATCTTTTTAATAATACATCATCTGCACAGTCTAAATATAAAATTTCATATTTGTAGTTTTCTTTTTGTAAATAACTTAAACTTTCATGCAATGCTTCAAAAAACTTTCTTCCTCTTATGTCTATTCCTAGTGCAACTTTATCGATACTAGAATTAGGTTGGTAACATAACTCTGCAAATTTAGTTATAAGGGCAGGTGGTAAATTATCTACACAGTAAAAGCCCATATCCTCTAACGCTCTCATTGTCTCACTTTTTCCTGACCCCGAAAGACCTGTAACTATTACAAATTTCATGTTGCATCCCCCTTAATCTACATTTTTATATTTTCTACTAATGATAAATCTAGATTAGCTTCTCTTATGGTTTTCATAGCTAATTCAAAGTTTCCTATTCTTTTAGGAGTATGTGCATCTGATCCTATTATAAATTTATTGCCTATTGATTTTATTTCTTCTAGTTGTTTTGTATTTAAGAAACCATGGCTACTATTTATCTCTAGTCTCGTATCTGTTTCTTTTGCTACTTTTGCAATTTCCTTTATATCTACATCTCCTTTGTCTCCCGGGTGAGTGATTATAAATATATCATTTTTCCTCATTGCATTTATTATTGCTCTAGTATTATATTCTTTTGATTTTTTACTCTTGAAAATGTAATTATCGCAATGGTTTAATGCACCCTTTATAGATGTTGGTTTAGAGCCAAAATGATATCCTGCCATAATATAGTCAACTACACCTAATATTTTATCATCTACATCTATATTACCATTATCATCTAATATATTACACTCAATTCCTAAAAGGATGTTTATATTTTTATATTTTAGCTTTAGTTCATCAATTTCTTTTCTCATTGTATATATATCTTTTTGTTTTATACCATAAGTCATATGCTTATATCCATGGTCTGATATGCCTATAGTTTTTATTCCTTTTGATATAGCTTCTTTGATATTATCTTCTATGGTTCCTTTTCCATGACTATATACCGTGTGTGTATGATAATCTGCTAGTATTTGCATTTTTAATCCTCTCCAAGTATTTTTACTTCTTCCTCAAGCATTACCCCAAATTTAGCGTTTACAGTGCTCTTTACCACATACATTAAATCTAATAAATCTTTAGCTGTAGCATTCCCTAAGTTTACAACAAACCCACAGTGCTTTTCTGATACCTGAGCTCCTCTTAGAGTTAGACCTCTAAGTCCACTATCTTCTATTAGTTTTCCTGCAAAATATCCTGGTGGCCTTTTAAATGTACTTCCTGCACTTGGTAAACTTAATGGTTGCTTTGTTACTCTTTGTTGAGTAAAGTTGGCCATTGTCGCTTTTATTTCTTCAAATTTACCTTCTTTTAATTCTAACTCTGCTGACAACACAATATATTCTTCTCTTGTAAGTATACTTCTTCTATATTCAAATTCCATTTGTTCATTAGTAAATTCAAATATATTTCCTTCTTTATCCATTAATCTTACAGACTTAACTATATGTTTCATCTCACCGCCATAAGCACCTGCATTCATTGCTAATGCACCACCTAGTGTTCCTGGTATACCTGCTGCAAATTCAAAACCTGTTAAGTTTGCTCTTAAAATAGCTTTCCCTACAAATGATAATAACGTTCCAGCTTGAATCTTAACTTTATTTCCTTCTATTTCAAATTGGTTATAGTTATCAGATATTTTAATTACTACTCCTCTTAATCCACCATCTTTAATCAATAAATTTGATCCATTCCCTATTACTAGATAAGGAACATTTTCTTTCTTTACTAAGTTTAATACATCCTTTAATTGTTCTTCTGTTCTCGGCTTAACTAATATATCTGCCGGGCCACCTACTCTAAAAGAAATGTGCTTTTTCATAGGCTCATCTAATTTTATATCTTCGTTGTCTAATATATCTAATAAACTTTCATATATATATTGCTTATTCATTAAGTTTCCTCCTTGATTACACTATTTATTCATTTATAATCTACATACTTATACTATATTAATTTTATATAATTAATATAATAATGTATTGAAAAAAAAATAACAACATATAAACATTTAAACACTTTAAAAAAGCGCTGATATAATACACCAGCGCTTAATAATTCATTATAATCTTATGCTTTAATTTTTTCTGTAGGACTCTTTTTTAAATAAGCCATATAATACATAAATGGTACAAATACAGCTCCTCCTACTAAGTTTCCTAATGTTACTGGAATTAAATTAGAAACAAGTTGAGCTATGGTAACGTTCGCCCCAAGTGCCATTCCCATTGGTATAAAGAACATATTTGCAACACTATGCTCAAATCCACATAATACGAATAGCATTATTGGGAACCAACAAGCAAATATCTTAGATACTACATCTTGAGCTCCTGTTGCCATCCATACAGCTAATACAACTATCATATTACATAATATTCCTCTTAAGAATGCTTGAGTAAAGGTTAGAGCAACTTTTGACTCTGCAATTCCTATAGATTTAGCGGCTGCATCTCCCGCTACAGTTCCTCCATAGTATAAAATCGCAACTAGTAATAATGAGCCTATAAAATTTGCTACATACACTAATCCCCAGTTTTTAAGCATCTTAGCCATCGTTGTTTTCTTTTCTACAACTGCTAGTGTCATTAAGTTGTTACCTGTAAATAACTCAGCACCACACATTACAACCAACATAAGTCCAACAGGGAATACTGCAGCCCCTGCAAGTCTAGCTAATCCTGCATCAATATTCCCTAGAGTTTGAGTCACTAAGATGTTTCCTAGACCTCCTAACCCTATAAATATTCCTGCCATAATACCTAATAAAATACATGGTGTTGTTTTTAAATCTCCTCTTTTTGCATTTACATTTACAATAGCATTTGCTACTTCCCCGGGTGTTAAGAATCTTTTGTCCATATATCCACCCCCATTAAATATAAATATACTTAAAAACATTATAGCATCATTTTTTTATAGATTGTTATTGTATTTTAAAGTTGGTAAATGTTTAATGTATACAAAAATATTTTTTTGTTGTATAATAACTACTGTTGTAATTTTAGATAAAAATTTTTACATTAGTGCTTAATGTGAATTATATATTATTATTATTAATTTTTTAGGAGGACTTATCAATGGCAGATAAAAAAATGCTTATGCCTGCTGAAATAGCAGAGTACACTATTCAAGCTGGTATCAAAAAAGCTACTACACCAAACAAAAAAGTTTTAGCTTCTGCATTCTTAGCTGGTGCTTATATAGCATTCGGTGCATTAGGATCTATGGGGGCTGCTTATAACTTATTAGCAAATCCTGACACTTACGGATTAGGAAAAATGGTAGCTGGACTTATGTTCCCTGCTGGACTTATGTTTGTTTTAATAGCAGGTGCTGATTTATTCACTGGTAATATACTTATAACTCTTGCTGCTTTAAAGAAAAAAGTAACTTGGGGACAAACTTTCAAGAACTGGGCTTTAGTATGGACTGGAAACTTATTAGGTGCTGTTTTAGTGGCATGGTTAGTTAGTTTATCAGGAGTATTTGACTGGAGTAATGGATTATATGGTGGTGTTGTTGTTAAAAACGCTATAGGTAAACTTGGATTTAGCTGGGGAGCTGCAATAGCTTCTGGTATATTATGTAACTGGATAGTATGTGCTACTGTATGGATGACTTATGGTGCTAAAGATGTTACAGGAAAAATATTCGCTGGATTCTTCGGAGTATTCTTATTCGTATGTACTGGATTTGAGCATAGTGTTGCTAATATGGCATACTTATTCGCTGGATTATTTAACAAGACTAATCCTGCTTTCTTAGAAGCTGCTCATAAAACTGCTGCTGATGCTGCTGCTATAAATATGCCAAGCATATTTATGAACAACTTAATACCTGTTACTATAGGTAACATATTAGGTGGAGCAATATTCGTTGCAGGTGTATACTACTTCTTATTTGTTAACAAAAGCGAAGAATCTGTAAAATCAGAAAAAGCTGCTTAATATATATTTAGACATTTCAAACGTGTGTATAATTAATTATACGCACGTTTTTTTGTTATATAGTTGTTTTAAGTAAGTAAATATTATAAAATGTAAACTTATAATACTAATATAATCATTATAAGGGAGGCTTATATCCTATGGTATTTTTTAAATTATCTTGGTATGAGATATTAGCTACAAGCGTCTACATAATAAATTTCTTAGTAGTTTTAAACCTTATCTTTAGAGAAAAGCGTAGTATAGAAACTACAGTTGCCTGGATTTTAATTTTGACTACAGCACCAGCTGTAGGTTTTGTTCTTTACATGGCTTTTGGACGAGGTATTTCTAAAGACAATATGTTTAAAATAAAGGAAACCGAAGATAAAATTATAAAGGACAATATCTTAAACACATACGCTAAGTTACAATCTAAGAAAAACTTCGAACCAAATTTACTTAAACATAGAGATATGATCTATGCTTTAGCAAATTCTAATTATGCAAATTTCACAACTAATAACGGTGTTGACGTATATCCTAACAGTGAAGACTTCTTTAATTCTCTTTTAGATGAACTAAAAAAAGCCAAGTATTACATTAATATTCAATTCTATATTTTTAAAGATGATAAAATAGGCAATGAAATAATAGATGTGCTACTTGATAAAGCTGCTCAAGGTGTAGAAGTTAGATTATTGTATGACGCTGTTGGTAGTAGATTATTTACAGATAAAAGTATATTACGATTAAAAAAAGGCGGCGTTAAAGTTGGATGCTTCTTCCCTTCTTTCATGAAAATATTTAACTTCAACTTAAACTATCGAAACCATCGTAAAATTGTAGTTATAGATGGTAAAGTAGGATTTATCGGAGGAAATAATGTAGGAGATGAATATCTTGGAAGAGATCCTAAATTCGGTATGTGGAGAGACACTCATCTTAAGTTAATTGGAGATAGTGTTATAGATCTTAATATAAGATTCTTACTTGATTGGAGATATACAACTAAAGAAGATTTAGATTTAGGCATTTACTTTAATGAAAAGTGTTTTACTAGTGATGAAGAATTACCATCATCTGCAAACATAGGAATGCAAATAGTCTCTAGTGGCCCTGACATCACAGATTTAGACGAAATAAAATACGGATATATTAAAATGATGCAAAAAGCTACTAAGTACATCTACATACAAAGTCCGTACTTTATTTTAGATAAAACACTTACAGATACCCTAAAGATTGCTTGTTTTTCAGGTGTAGATGTAAGAATTATGATTCCATCAAAACCTGATCATCCTTTTGTTTATTGGGCATCTTCTTCATATGCATGTGAGTTATTAAAATACGGTGCTAAAGTCTATAATTATGATGAAAATGCATTCTTACATGCTAAAACTATAGTTATTGACGATTCAATTTGCTCTATTGGTACAGCAAATATGGATATAAGAAGTTTTGAACTTAACTTTGAAGTAAACGCATTTATATATTCATCAGAAATTGCGAAGCAACAAAAGTCTATTTTTGAAAATGATTTATTAAATTCAAAAGAAATAACTCTTGATATGTACAACTCTAGAGTTACAAGTATAAAAATTAAAGAATCTATATCTAGACTTTTATCTCCACTATTATAAAGTTTAGATATTAAAATAAAACAAAGCATAAAGATATATCTTATGATTTCATCTTTATGTTTTGTTTATTTTTTTCAGAAAAATTATTTTATATATATCGTATTAATATAATATTTTTTTCTATTTATAATTTTCTACAAGTTTTTTGTTTTATTATATACTATAATATAATTAGTCATTTAAAACCTTATTGTCATTTCAAGAAAATATCATCATAGTCATATCTATAAAATTATCTATTCTTAGATTTTAATCCTTATCATTTTTATTTCTTAATCAATTTTAGTAAAGGATATTGTACAACTAGTAAATTATTAACTTTTTTTATTTTAAAGGGGGATTTGTATGTGCGATTTTCTTTCACGTAATAAACAGTTATTTGATCAATTAGATACCTTTATTGATTCTCTTCCAACTAAGAATGGTGCTTTAATACAAGTACTACATCATGCTCAAGGAATCTTTGGTTATCTACCAAAAGAAGTACAACTTCATATAGCTAAAAAAATAGATGTGGCACCAGCTAAAGTGTATGGTGTTGTTAGTTTCTATTCTTATTTTACCACTGAACCTAGGGGTGAATACAAAATTAGTGTTTGCTTAGGTACAGTTTGTTTCGTTAAAGGTGCAGACAAAATATTAGCTGAGTTTGAAAAAGAATTAGGAATAAAAGCAGGTGAAACTACTCCTGACCTTAGATTTACACTTGAAGGTTTAAGATGTGTAGGTGCTTGCGGACTTGCTCCAGTAGTTGTTGTAAACGGAAAAGTTTATGGTCAAGTTAAACCTGAAAACGTTTCTACTATATTAGACAATTATAGAGAATTAGAGTTAAATTGCTAAGGGGGGATGGAGAATGAATAAGATAAAGTCATTTGATGAATTAAAAAAGTTAGTTAATGAATTTAAGCCCACTCTTGATATGAGAGAAAATCATACGAAGGAAGAAGTAACAAAAAGAGAAATTTTAGTTTGCGGAGGTACAGGATGTACATCTGCAGATAGTATTCAAATAATAGAGAATTTAAGAGAAGAAATAAAAAAAGCTGGACTTGAGAATCAAGCTGAAGTACATCTAACTGGTTGCTTTGGTTTCTGTGCTAAAGGACCAATAGCAAAGGTATTTCCAGATAACGTATTTTATGTTCAAGTAACTCCTAATGATGCAAAAGAAATAGTAAATGAGCATTTAGTTAATCATAGAGTCGTTGAAAGGTTATTATTCGAGGAACCTTCATTAGATAATATGAAAGTTGAAAAACATGATGATATGTCTTTCTATAAAAAACAATCTCGTGTTGCTCTTAGAAATTGTGGTCATATAAATCCTGAAAATGTAAATGAGTACATAGGTTGTAATGGATATGCCGCTTTAGGAAAATGTCTAACTGAATTATCCGGGCAAGAGGTAATAGACGAAGTTAAGGCTTCTGGTCTTAGAGGTAGAGGTGGTGCAGGTTTCCCTACTGGCATCAAATGGGAGTCCACTTCTCAAACACCTCCTGGAAATAAATACGTTGTATGTAACGCTGACGAAGGTGACCCAGGTGCATTTATGGATAGATCTATACTTGAAGGTGACCCTCATAGTGTATTAGAGGCTATGGCTATTTGCGGATATGCTATAGGTTCAGATACTGGTTATATCTATATAAGAGCCGAATACCCTCTTGCTATAGATAGATTAAAAATTGCTATAGACCAAGCTAAAGAAATTGGTTTATTAGGTAAAAATATATTAGGAACTGATTTTAACTTTGATATAGAATTAAAATACGGTGCTGGTGCTTTCGTTTGTGGTGAGGGTACTGCTTTGATAAACTCTATAGAAGGAAAACGTGGAGAACCTAGAATGAAGACTTATAGCTCTTCTAAACGTGGACTTTGGGACTCTCCTACTTGCTTGAATAATGTTGAAACTTTTGCAAATATACCTGCAATAATAAATGAAGGCGCTTCTTGGTTTACTGAGTATGGTACTGAAGATTCTCCTGGAACTAAAGTATTTGCTTTAGGTGGAAAAATAAACAACGTTGGACTTGTTGAAGTTCCAATGGGAACTACACTAAGAGAAATAGTGTATGAAATAGGTGGTGGTATACCTGACGGAAGAGAGTTCAAAGCCGTTCAAACAGGTGGTCCATCTGGAGGATGTATAGCTTCTAACAACTTAGACACACCTATAGATTTTAAATCTTTAAGCTCAATAGGATCTATGATGGGTTCTGGTGGTATGCTAGTTCTAGATGATTCTGACTGTATGGTCGATATATGTAAATTCTTCCTTGAATTTACTGTTGAAGAATCTTGTGGGAAATGTACACCTTGCCGTATAGGAAACAAAAGATTACTAGAAATGCTAGAAAAAATAACTGAAGGTAAAGGAACTGTTCAGGATTTATCAGATTTAAAAGATTTAGCTACAACTATCAAAACTACATCTTTATGTGGACTTGGAAAATGTGCTCCTAACCCCGTTTTAAGTACTCTTAATAATTTCTATGATGAGTATTTAGCTCATGTAGTTGACAAAAAATGTCCTGCTGGTAAATGTCAATCTCTATTAGACTATTTCATAACTGATAAATGTATAGGATGTACTAAGTGTTCTAAAGTATGTCCTGCCAATTGTATAACTGGAAAAGTCAAAGAAAAACATGTTATAGATATTACTAAGTGCTTAAAATGTGGAGCTTGTATGGATAGCTGTAAATTTAATGCTATCATAAAACAATAATTAGTTAGGAGGGGAATATAATAATGAGTTTAGTCAATTTAATTATAAACGGAACTAAAGTTGAAGTTGAAAGAGATACTACAGTTTTAGATGCTGCTAAATCTATAGGGGTTAAAATACCAACACTTTGCCATGTTAATTTAGAAGATATGAATATGGTTAATAAATGTGCGTCTTGTAGAGTTTGTATGGTTGAAAGCAATAAAGGACTAATACCTGCTTGTGGAACTGTTGTTAAAAATGGAATGGAAATTAAGACTCATTCTACTAAAGCAATAAAAGCTCGTAGAACAGTTGTTGAGTTATTACTTTCAAATCACCCTCAAGATTGTTTAATTTGTGATAAAAATGGAAACTGCGAACTACAAAACCTTGCAGCTGATATGGGAATAAGAGAAATAAGGTTTAAGGGTGAAAAATCTAACTTAGGTATAGATGCTTCTAGCAAATCTATAGTTAAAAATCTAGATAAATGCATATTATGTAGAAGATGCGAAACAATGTGTAATGATGTTCAAACAGTTGGAGTATTATCTGGTGTGAACCGTGGATTTGACACTGTTGTTGGTACTTTCTTTGATATACCTATGCATGAATCTGAATGTACCTTCTGTGGTCAATGTGTAGCAGTTTGCCCTACTGCAGCTTTAACCGAAGTTAATAATATACCTAAGGTGTGGGATGCTTTAGATAACAACTCTAAAACTACAGTTGTTCAAGTAGCTCCTGCTGTTAGGGTGGCTATAGGTGAAGAATTTGGTCTTGAACCAGGTTCTATATCTACTGGTAAATTAGTATCTGCCTTAAGAGAATTAGGCTTTAAATATGTATTTGACACTAATTTTGCTGCAGACTTAACTATATTAGAAGAAGCCTCTGAATTTGTTCATAGATTACAACACGGTGGTAAATTACCTATGCTTACTAGTTGCTGTCCTGCATGGGTTAACTTCTTTGAAAAACATTTTGAAGATTTACTAGATATACCATCATCTTGTAAATCACCTCAAGAAATGTTTGGTTCTATTGCAAAAAATTATTTTGCTCCAAAAATAAACCTACAACCAGAAGATTTAACAGTCGTTTCTGTTATGCCTTGTGTTGCTAAAAAGTATGAAGCAGCAAGACCCGAGCTATCTAACAGAGGTGTTAGTGATGTTGATGTAGTTATAACTACTAGAGAGCTCGCTAAAATGATTAAGGAATCTGGTATAAATTTCAATTTACTAGAAGATGGCGAATTTGATAATCCATTAGGTGAATCTACTGGTGCTGGTGATATATTTGGTACTACTGGTGGTGTTTTAGAAGCGGCACTACGTACTTCATATGAATGGGTTACTGGTGAAACTTTAGAACAAATTGATTTCAAACCACTTCGTGGCCTAGCTGGAATAAAGGAAGCTACTATAAACATTGGTGGAAATGATATAAACGTTGCTGTAGCTAGTAGTCTTGGTAATGCTAGAAAAATATTAGAAGATATAAGAAGCGGAAAATCAAATTATCATTTAATAGAAATAATGGCTTGTCCTGGCGGATGTATAGATGGCGCTGGTCAACCTTACCATCACGGAAACTTTGATGTAGTTAAAAAACGTTCTGAAGCTCTATACAATATAGATGCTAGTAAAAAACTAAGAAAATCTCATGAAAATCCATCTATAAAAGCATTATACGATGAGTTTTTAGGAGAACCTTATGGTGAAACTGCTCATAAGTATCTTCATACTCATTATTTTGATAAGAGTAACGTTTATACTGAAAATACAGAAGAGGTTTGTGATCAAGAAGCAGAAGCTACTGCTGAATAGATAACCTCTAAGCTAAAAAGGATAGATTTAAACTTAAATCTATCCTTTTTATATATAAATTTTATTTATTTTGTATCTATTAATTGAGCTAACTTCTTAGTAAATTCTTGAGCTGCATCATATCCCATTCCCTTTTGTCTAAAGTTCATAGCTGCAACTTCAAGCACCATAGAAGTATTTCTACCAGGTTTTACAGGTACAACTAACTTCTCAACCTTTACGCCTAATATTTCTTCATATTCTTTATCTAACCCTAATCTATCATAGTATTTATTTTCATCCCATGATTCAAGATATACAACTATATCTATACCTTTTGAGTTTTTAACTGCCCCTACTCCATATAAGCTTCTTACATCAATTATACCGATTCCTCTTATCTCTAAGAAGTGTCTTAGTAATTCTGGCGATTGTCCTACAAGAATTCTATCATCTACTTTTCTTATTTCTACAGCATCATCTGCTACTAATCTATGCCCTCTTTGAACTAGTTCAAGAGCAGTTTCAGATTTACCTATACTACTTTCCCCTCTAATTAATACTCCTATACCATATAAATCCACTAAAACCCCATGAATGGTTGTGTGAGGAGCCAACTTTGTATCTAAATAATTAGATAATGTATTTACAAGTCTTGTTGTATTTCTTGTAGTACTTAATACTACTCTATTGTGCTTTTTAGCAAATTCAATAACATCAGGCTTAACTTCTAAGTCTCTTGATACTATTAATGCTGGTATTTCATAAGAGAAAAATTCATCTAAAATATTTCTCCTTGTTTCTGCATCCATATGACTGAAATAGTTATATTCACTCTTCCCCACTATTTGTAATCTGTCATAAGCAAAATACTCAAAATAACCTGCAAACTGTAACCCTGGCCTATTAATGTCTTGGGTATAAACATAGTAATCTTTGTCTTCAGGCATATGTACTATGTTTAAATTTAATTCTTTTACTAATTCCTTAATCGATACTCTGTCATCTAAATTCATATATCTATCCCTTTCTATTTTTTAAAGAAATTATATACACTTTCGCTAGAAGCTTTATTCATCCCCTCAACCTCTAATAATTCTTCAAAAGTTGCGTTTTTTATACCTTCTATGTCTTTAAAGTGCGCTAGTAGTGCTTTTTTTCTTTTTTCTCCTATTCCTTGTATATCATCTAATACAGATTTTGTCAAAGATTTATTTCTCAAACTTCTGTGATAAGTAATTGCGTAATTATGAACTTCTTCTTGAATGCTTGCGACAAATCTATACAAATTAGACGTTTTATCTAGTTCTATCTCTTTTTCCTGGGAAATAAGTCCCTTAGTTCTATGTTTATCGTCTTTATACATTCCCCAAAGTGGTATTTCTACATTATTTTTCTCCAGTACTTTTCGAACTGAGCTAACTTGACCTTTTCCTCCATCTAATAATATTAAATCTGGAAAATTTCCATATTTTAGTCTTCTTTCTACTATTTCAGCCATAGAATCGTAATCATTTGGCCCAATGACTGTTTTTATTTTATATCTACGATATTCTTTCTTATCCTTTTTTCCATTAGTAAAGACTACCATGGTTCCAATAGAATCTACACCTTGTATATTAGAAATATCATAAGACTCTATTCTTACAGGTCTTTTTTCTAGCCCTAAGATTTGTTGCAATTCATCTAAAGCTCCTATACTTTTTTCATATTTTCTTTTGTTCATATCTGAGAACTTTTCTAAATACTCTGTTGCATTTTTGCTTACCATTTCTACTAGATTCTTTTTTTCACCTTTTTGAGGTACCCTTATGTTTACACGTTGTCCTTTTTTATTAGATAGCCATTCTTCTAGTATAAAACTATCTTCTATTTCATCTTCGATTATTAATTCTTTAGGTATATATTCTTGCTCCATATAGAACTGTTTAACAAATGATCCTAATATAGATGCTCTCGAACTATCCATAACGCCTTCTAATATAAAATGTTCTCTACCCACTATCTTACCATTTCTAATAAAGAATATCTGAACACATGCTTCATTATGAGCTCTAGCCATTGCTATTACATCTTGATTTATCTCAGATGAACTAGCATCTATTTTTTGTTTTTGCATCATTTCTTCTAAACTTTTAATTTTATCTCTATACATAGCTGCATCTTCAAAGTTAAAATCCATTGCGCATTTGTTCATTTTTTCTTTTAATAATTCTATTAGATTTTCTTCTTTTCCAGATAAAAATAATAGAATCTCTTCCACCATCTTATTATATTCTTCTTTAGTTACAGTTCCTGTGCATGGTCCTACACATTTTTTTATATGCATATTCAAGCAAGGTCTTACTTTATTTTTTATAGCTCTATCTATATCTATGTTGCAGCTTCTTATAGCATATGTATTTCTTATTATCTCTAAGGTATCGTTTACTGCTGCTGTGTTTGTATAAGGACCAAAATACTTAGCTTTGTCTTTAGCTACATTTCTTACCTTTAAAACTCTAGGATAATCTTCATTTGTAGTTACTTTTATATATGGATATGTTTTATCATCCCTTAGTAAGACATTATATTTAGGCCTATACTGCTTTATTAAATTACATTCTAGTATAAGTGCTTCTAATTCGGAATCTGTAATTATATATTCAAATTTTTCTATATTTTTAACCATAGACACTACTTTTGAAGAGTGATTTTTTGATGATTGAAAATATTGTCGCACTCTATTTTTTAATGAAATAGCTTTACCTACATATATTATATTGTCATATTTATCTTTCATTAAATAAACACCAGGCTCTGCTGGTAACTTTTTTAACTGCCCTTGTATATCAAACATATCCATCCCTCCAAATAGCTAAATCTTAACAAGCTAAGTAAATTTTCATATTAAAATTATACCCTAAAACTATAAATTCCTCACATATTTTATGATTGCAAATCTTTCTTTATTTAATTTTACACAACAAAAATCGTGTAAATGATATATTATTAAAATATTATCATTTACACGATTTAATTTTACTTAATTATTATTTAGAAGTTCCTCTTCCACCATTTACCTGTAACATAAATGTACTTGCTTGAGTATACTTGTGTAATTCTTTGCTATCTTTATATTTATCTATATATTCAGAGTCTAATAAACAAGTATCTATATCTCCTGATTCATATAAGTTAACAGATGTACCTGTTTCCTTAACTACTTTTGTATTTATAGTTTCTAATTTTATTCTATCTTTATTCCAGTATGAAGGGTTCTTAGTCATAGTGTATTGGTCTTCTGTTTTCCAAGAACTTAATGTAAATGGACCATTGTAAAGTTGTGCATCATTGCTTAACCCATACTTATCTCCCATTTTTTCTACAAATGCTTGATTTTGTGGGAAGAATACTTCAAATGACATTAATTCTGCAAAATAAGCCACAGGTCTATTTAATTTTACTTCTAAAGTATAATCATCTACAGCCTTTACACCTACAGTACTTTCATCTGTAGATTTAGATAAGTTGAAATCTTGAGCTCCATCTATATCATACATTATATATCCATATTCAGATGCAGTTGCAGGATTTAACGTTCTCTTCCAAGAATATTCAAAATCCTTAGCTGTTACAGGGTCTCCATTTGACCATTTAGCATCCTTTCTTAATTTGAAAGTCCAAGTTAATCCATCTTCAGAAACACTATAGTCTTCAGCTCCAGCTTTTTCTACCTTACCATCTTTGTCTAATCTTGTTAAACCTTCCATAGTATTACTCATAACTGTGAATGATGCAACATCTGTAGATTTACTTGGGTCCATTGTAGGTATATCAGAACTTGTATCTAAGTTTAATACTTTTTCTGGCTTATCTACATCGGCATCTAAGTAACTATAATCCGCACCCCATGAATATCTTACTATACCTGATACATTTGGTTTTTCTAGATATGCTCTACCTTTATTATATATCGGTGCTAAGAATCCATCTTCTAGCATTAATTTTTCTGCTTCTGCATATTTCTTATATGCATCTGTCGTTGGAAGTTTTTTAGCTTCTTCCACTAATTTATTAAAATCAGCACTATCATATCCAACTTGCTTAGCAAATTGGTTTCCTTTTTCCATAGTAGATAGGAATGTTAATGGGTCTGGATAATCTGCCCCCCACCCTGAGAATGCTAAGTCAAAATCACCCTTAGTTTCTTTTTCTAATTTTTGTTTGAATGGTAAATTAGATACATTTACAGTTAACCCTTCTAGAGCATCCGTTAATTCACCTTGTATAAATTCACCTGATTTCTTACCTGCATCATGGTCATATGTAACTAATTCTATTGTTACAGTATCAAATCCAACTTCTTCTTTAGCCTTAGACCATAATTCTTTAGCTTGCTCTTCATTGTATGCATATCCCATACCTTTTGTAAGATCTGTATAATCCTTACCATCATCAAAAGCTAATGTTGCTGGTGTAAATACATCTGTTGGTGTAGAACCATTGTTTAATATTACATCGCAGAAACCTTGTTTATCTATAGCCATATTTATAGCTGCTCTAGCATTTTTATTTGCTAACACTTCTGCACTAGTAGCTTCTCCTCCTTTGCTACTAGTAGATCCTCCTGTACTACTACATCCAGCTAATAGTGATGTAGTTAGTAAAGCCATTGTTGCCATTACTGTTAACTTTCTTTTTGAAAACATAAAAATCCCCCCTCATAATTTTTTATTCAATACTCATATGTTTAAAATCAATTATATAACATTTACTAATAAAAATCATTTGTTTTTTTAAATTTTCTGATTTTTTAATAAAAAAATTTTTTTTACAAATTATTCATTTTATGATTGAAATTACTTTTATATGGGTTTACAATTAGATAATAATATATTTTGAATGGCGGTGACAAAATGAAACATTTTATTGCACTACTTGCATCAGACATACTAATCAGTCTTTTATATAGTATAATTCGAGGCTTTAGTGAGTTTTCCTTTATAAATTGTTTATTCTTTATAGGTATGATTTACTTTTTAGCAGGAATTTTATGTTATGTTTGGGAAAAAGGGTTCTTTAATATTACATTATTTTCATTTAATAAGATTAATCAACAAATTCAAAAAAAAAGAGGTGTATTACCTGACGAACCTGATATTACATTAGAAGACTACATTGATAAAGTTAATTATTTTTATCTTACAAATAGTTTATTAACTTGCGGTGGATTAATTACTATTAGTTCAATATTTATAAGTTTTATATTATTATAATTTAATATAAATTAGCATATATAATATATATATAAAAAAATACTTACATATAATTTTTGTAAAAAGGGGGGATTAGCGTGTTTCGCTATGTAATGAAACGTATCATGTATATGTTCTTGACTTTATTTATAGTCATATCAATCACATTTTTCTTAGTAAGACTTCTACCAGGTTCACCATTTAATGACCAGAAGTTAAATGCACAACAAATAGCTCAATTAAAATCTGAATATGGTTTAAGTGATCCTTTACCAGTTCAGTATGCTAGATATATGAAAGGTATCTGCCAAGGTAAAATGGGAATCTCATTCAAACAATCTGGTAAAGCGGTCGAAGATATCATCACTGACCGTATAGCTCCATCCGCTATACTTGGTATTCAATCTATAATTTGGGGTAGCATAATAGGATTAATACTTGGAATTGTAGCTGCTCTTAAAAGAAATACCATTTGGGACTATATTTGTACCATAGTTGCAGTATTGGGGGTTTCTGTACCCGCCTTTGTAATAGCCGCGTTATTGCAATTATATTTAGCAATGGAATTCAAATATTTCCCTGTTACTTGGGGACTTCCATTAGGTTCTGATTTCAGATATGTATGGACAATATTACCATCTATTGCAATGTCTGTATGGACAATATCCACAGTTGCTCGTTTCACAAGAACCGAGCTTGTAGAAGTATTAAACTCTGATTATATAATTACTGCAAAGGCAAAAGGATTAAGTAAAACTGCAGTTGTAATAAAACATGCTCTTAGAAATGCTTTAATACCTGTTATCACAGTTTTAGGACCACTTGCAGCTTCTTTATTAACAGGTTCTCTAGTTGTTGAAAGAGTGTTCGCAGTTCCAGGTATGGGAGATTTATTAGTTAACGCAATAAATACTAATGACTTATTTGTAATCTCAGGTGTTGCTATAGTTTATAGCGCATTCTATATAACAGTTATATTATTGGTAGATATCCTTTACGGTGTAATTGATCCTAGAATACGTTTAGCAGGAGGTAAATAAAATGATAGATAAAGTTTTAATTGATGGCAAAGAAGTAGAATTAACAGCAGATTTATTTGTTCCTACTCCTGCAGATGCTGGTGATAACGAAGCTATCTCTAGACCAAGCTTAACATTTTGGCAAGATGCTAGAAAAAGATTATTCAAAAATCCAGCTGCAGTAACTGGTCTATGTATATTAGCTGTTATAATATTAATGGCAATTTTTGCTCCTATTTTTTCTAAATATACTTATAAAGAACAAAATATAAGACATACTAAAGTCCCACCAAAAATGCCTATAGTTTCTATGATTGGTGTTCTAGATGGTAAGGATGCTGAAGGTGTTGATGTATATAAAGAAAAGAATATAGATAATGATTATTGGTTCGGTACTGATGCTCTAGGTCGTGACATATGGACACGTGTATGGTGGGGATGTAGAGTTTCATTATTCATTGCCTTATTGGCTGCTTTCTTTGATTTAGTAATAGGTGTTACTTACGGTGGTATTTCTGCTTATTACGGAGGAAAAGTTGATACGGTTATGCAACGTATCATTGAAATTATCACAGGTATACCTTCACTAGTTATAGTTACATTGTTTATGCTGGTCTTTAAGCCTGGTATTATGTCCATATCTATGGCAATGGCGGTATCCGGCTGGACTGGAATGGCAAGGGTTGTTCGTTCTCATGTACTAAGACTTAAAAACCAAGAATTCGTATTAGCTTCTAAGACTTTAGGTGCATCTGATGTTAGACTTATCATCAAACATCTTTTGCCTAATATAATTGGCCCAGTAGTTGTAATGATTATGTTCTCATTACCTAGTGCTATATTCTACGAAGCATTCTTAAGTTTCATAGGTCTAGGTCTTCAACCACCTATGGCATCATTAGGTGTATCAATAAACGAAGGTTTCAAAGCTTTACAAAACTATCCTTATATGATGTTTATACCAGCTACAATACTTTGTTTATTAATACTTAGTCTTAACTTATTAGCTGATGGTTTAAGAGATGCTGTTGACCCTAAAATGCGTAATCAATAATTAGTAAGGGAGATGAGATAATTGGAAAAGTTACTTGAAGTAAAAAATTTATGTGTTAACTTCGCAACATTCGGTGGTCAAGTTCAAGCTGTTAGAGGAGTAACATTTGATTTACATAAAGGTGAAACATTAGCTATAGTTGGAGAGTCAGGTTCAGGTAAATCTGTTGCTTGTAAAACTATAATGAGGATATTATCTTCAAATGCTATTATTAAAAGTGGCCAAATTTTATTTGGTGGTAGAGATTTAACTAAACTTGAAGAAAGGGAAATGGAAAAAATAAGAGGTAAAGATATTGCCATGGTATTCCAAGACCCCATGACTTCTTTAAACCCAACTATGACTATAGGAAAGCAAATTATGGAAGGGATTATAAAACATCAAGGACTTAGCAAGGAAGAAGCAAAGAAAAAAGCAGTAGAACTTATAGATTTAGTTGGTATATCTGAACCAGAGAAGAGATTCAAGCAATACCCTCATCAATTCTCTGGTGGTATGAGACAACGTATAGTTGTTGCTATATCTTTAGCTTGTAATCCTAAGGTACTTATTGCAGACGAACCAACTACCGCTCTTGATGTTACTATACAAGCTCAAATATTAGAATTGATAAAAGACTTACAACAAAAAACTGGTGTTGCTGTTGTATTCATAACGCATGACCTTGGAGTTGTTGCAAATATGGCAGATAGAGTTGCTGTTATGTACGCTGGTAAAATTATAGAATACGGTACTTCTGATGATATCTTCTATGATCCACAACATCCATATACTTGGGGATTACTTGGTTCTATGCCAACTTTAGATATCGGAGAAAGTGACCTTTATAATATACCTGGTACTCCTCCAGACTTAATGCATCCTCCAAAAGGAGATGCCTTTGCACTACGTAGTGATTATGCTTTAAAAATAGACCATATAGCTGAACCACCTATGTTTAAAGTTAATGATACACATTATGCAGCTACTTGGCTATTACATCCATTAGCTCCAAAGGTTGAGAGACCTTCAAATGTCGGAAGAAAGAAGGTGAATATAGATGAGTAGAAAAAAGCTATTAGAAGTAAAAAATCTTTCACAACACTTTAGATTAGATAGAAAAACTAAAGTCAAAGCTGTTGATGATATATCATTTCATATATACGAAGGTGAAACATTTGGATTAGTTGGTGAATCTGGTTCTGGTAAATCAACTACTGGTAGATCAATAATACGTCTATATGATCCAACTGCTGGAGAAATTGTATTTGATGGTAAAAATATATCTGAGAGAAAATTAAAGAGAGAAGATAGAGTCCATGTTAATAAAAACATGCAGATGATATTCCAAGATCCTATGGCTTGTCTAAATCCTCGTATGACTGTAGGAGATATAATAGCTGAAGGTTTAGATATCCACGGTATCTGTAAAACTAAAGAAGAAAGAACTCAAAAAGTATATGAATTACTTAGAACAGTTGGTCTTAACGAACAACACGCTAGTAGATATCCTCATGAGTTCTCTGGTGGTCAGAGACAACGTATAGGTATAGCTCGTGCTTTAGCTATAGAACCAAAGTTTATAATAGCAGATGAACCTATATCTGCTCTAGATGTATCTATACAAGCACAGGTTGTTAATTTACTTAGAAAACTACAAAAAGAAAATGGCCTTACTTATTTATTTATAGCACATGACCTTTCAATGGTTAAGTATATAAGTGATAGAATAGGAGTTATGAATAAAGGTAAATTAGTTGAATTAGCTACAGCGGATGAACTTTATGAAAATCCATTACACCCTTATACTAAATCACTTTTATCAGCTATACCTCTTCCAGACCCTGATTATGAAAAAACTAGAACTCGTACTAAGTATGACCCTAGTGTACATGATTATTCTACTGAAAGCCCAGAGTGGGTAGAGATAAGACCAGGCCACTTTATATATGCTTCTAAAACAGAACTAGTTCAATATGAAAATGAATTAGTATCTAAAGAAAATAAATCTAATGCATAAT
>JBOFYV010000012.1:0-2106 GCA_051654865.1 Peptostreptococcaceae bacterium | reverse complement strand
AAATATTGCTCTATTATACTTCTAACCTTACCTTTTCCTCTTACAAACTTATTATTATTTTCTACCCTAATCCACATTCTAATTTTAGCTATATTTTGTTTATCTAAACATTGGTTTTCTATCAAAAAATCACCCTCTTATATAACTCTCTTTTTATTTTTTATATTTTGCAAAATCAATAACAGGAGCTAAGACTTTCTTTTCTTCTTTAACAACTTCCTTAGCTCTTCTTTTTTCAAGCCTTTCCATAAATGCAACTTTAGCTCTATCCATCACTTTTGCATCTACAGCTACTCTTTCTAAGGTCTGCTTGTCCAAATAAGTATGAACTCCATCTCCATCCATATCTGGTAGTGCATATTCTAAGTAATCATTTAATAATTCTTCATTAGTCATTCTTTTACTATAATACTGTAGGTAATAATTTATACTACCACTTATCTTTAACCAAAGCTTTTTCTCATCCATAAGACCCTCCTAAAAAACATCTGTCTATAATAAAAAGCGAAACAGTACTAAAGTACCCCAATACTAAGAGGACAAAAAATGAGGGTATTATAATTCTTTATTTTTCCTCATTTTAGTTATATGTCTCTCAAGTGTTTTCAATGGTATATCTAATTTTTCAGATATATCTTTATTTTTATCACCCTCATTTTTCAACTTAATTATTCTCAGTTTTAAATCTTCTAATTCCTGCTGTTTTTGTGTTAATCCCTTTTCATTTCTTCTCTTTGCTTTTTTCTTTTCTTTTTGCTTATCTGCGCTTCTTCTATATTTTTCTTTACCAGATATAATTGTTACCAAGTGTTGCTGCTCATCTAATGTTATATCTAATATTTCAATTAACTTTGTATTTGTATACTTATATAATCTATTCTCATAGGCTCTTGTAGCAGATTTAGTATCTTGAATAACCTCATTCTCAGGCAATGGCTTTTTAAACATAGCATTTAATTCTAAAGCTCTTCTTAATGCTTCCTCTGCATCCTCTGTAAAACAAGCCGAGAAATATCTATATAAAAATAAAATAGTTTCTCTATGCCCTTCTACATCATAGTTTCTAAGCTCACAAATCATTGCTATATCTTTAACCCTAGAATAGTAAAGGCTATATTCAGTAAAAAGACTGACCATCTTTTTAGGTCTACCCTTTGATTTCTTCTTTTGAGATATTTCAGGTAGATACTCTTCTTGTATTTCTTTTAATGAATATTCATAATCATGTGCATCTAAAACCTTCACACAGGTACCACTCTTTGAGTTTAAAGTCCCAACTATTCTTAATACCCTTGTTGGATCAAGTGCATTTGCATCTGCTCCAAATTTCTTTAATTCATTAAATATATATCTTTGTACTGCATACCATAAAGGCATTGCCATACTTGGAACGGGCTTTATTAAAATTACATAATAAAGGCCTCTTCCACTATCTATTAAATAGTTTGGTGCTGGTATCTTACTACCGTACAAATCATTTTCTAAAAAATATTTTACAGCTTCTTTAGTGTATTTTGAATTGTAGCAATCTATATCAATATAAATAGCCCTAAGCTCCTTTATATTTTCAATTCTTCTTTGTGGTCTATAAAAAGTATTTTGAGATACATAAGCATTGATATCATTGATAATATCTTCTGTGTGCTCCAATAACTCATCTTTTTTATAATGCCATTGGCTATAGCCAAATTCTTTCTTAGCAATAGTTATATATCCTTCACTTTTGCCATGTAGTGCTTCTAAATGCTCCCTTGATTCCTCTATGTTAATACTTTCATCTATATTTAATTTTAATGCTTGCATCAAAAAAACTCCCCTCGTCTTTAGATAATACACCCCAAAAGATAAGAGAAGTTATTTATATATATATTGTCACTTCTATAGTCATGTGATAAAATGAATATAGAAAATAAAACTACGTGCATAGATTATCTATGTTAGTAGAATAACTATATATAAAACATCTATCAAGATTCTCTTATCTTGTTAGGTTATAAACTAAAAGTTAGGATACCCGTCGCCAAACAGTACTCCTAGCTTTTTTTATTATCCGATTGTTATAGATAAATTGTAACATAAAATTACTTTTTAGTACATAGAAAGCGA
>JBOFYV010000011.1:0-3993 GCA_051654865.1 Peptostreptococcaceae bacterium | reverse complement strand
TAATCTGTTGCTCAAATTACTTTGAGTCTTTTTTAAGACTCTCAAAAGAATTGCTGGTTATTACTTAACTTTTATTCTGTTCAATTTTCAAAGACCAATCAAAATGCTTTAACCTTTGCATCACTTATTTGTTTTGCTTACTTATCTCATTTTGTTTTTCCCCGTCGCACTCAAGCGACTCACTTATAATAACACTTATAAAAAGTTATGTCAACATATTTTATATATTTTTTTAAAATATCTTTTAAATCTATATATAGCCTTATTTATATTGCTTTTTTAATGCATTTACTATTGTCTTTTTTATTTTATTTCTTATACTTTCTTCTCTTTTTTCTACACTATCAATATATCTTGTTAAATTCATAATAGGAGCTATTAAGTTAATAGTATCGCTATATCCAATACTTATCCGCTTTTTAGATAACTCTGAGTTAAATTCCAATATTCCTTTAAAGTTTCCTTCTTCGATAATTGAAGGTGTAATTTCTAATACACTTGTGTTAGGAAACAATGATTTATCAACTCTGCTTTCTTTAGATAAATTTACAACAATTATTAAATCACAGGCTTCTCCATATATAGCTTGTATGGGTACATTATCTACTATTCCTCCATCTAAATATTCTAACTCATCTATAAGTTCACAATCATATATACCTGGTATTGCAGATGTTGCTAATAATACTTTCTTTATATATTCTTCATCATGATCATTTATCAAAAAATACTTCACTATAATTTCAGGTAATACTGTACAAGATACGTAACACTTTATATCTGATCTACATATTTTCCCTATATCTATTCTTTCTATAATTTTATTTAACCCTTCTCTAGATATATTTCCTCCTGAAATTGCTTTTGGCATATGCTTTTTAACAAAACTTAAATTATTAATTCCTAACTCTAATAAAAAACTCTTTAACTTTAATTCCATACCTGCTACTGGTAGAACTTCTTCAACCTTTATAGAATCCCATAGCTCCTCTGCAAAATTTAAATCACCATTGATAAATAATATTGCATTTAAGGCTCCTATAGAAGTCCCTGATACTACACTTATATATTTGTCTATGCCTAACTCTCTTAAAGCCTTCCAAACACCTATTTGATATGCACCTCTCGCACCCCCACCAGCTAAAACCATTCCTATCTTCATATAAACTACCTTTCTAAACCATATATTTAAAAAGATGATACAAAAATTCATATCATCCCTTTGTTTTTATTTTTCATGCCCTAGGGCTTTCATAATTATTAATGCGGTATCTTCTATTGCCCTTTGTGTTACATCTACTGTCTTACATCCAAGCTTTCTCATTATTCTATCTGCAAATTCAAATTCTTCAAGTATTCTTGCATCACTAGCATATTCAATATCTGAAGGTATTCTATGGAATTTATCTAATCTACGCTTTCTAATTTCTATTAATTGAAGTGGATTAATTACTAAACCAAAAACCTTTTTCTTATCAATATTATATATTTCTTCTGGTACTCCTACTTCCGGTACTAACGGAATATTTATAGCTTTTATTCCTTTGTTTGCTAAATACATACATAATGGAGTTTTTGAAGTTCTAGATAATCCAACTAAAACAACATCAGCATTTTTTAATCCTCTATAATCTTTACTATCATCATATTGCATTGCAAATTCCATTGCTTCTATTCTTTTAAAGTATACTTCATCTGTTTTCCACATAGCACCCGGATTATAATCTGGCATTTTATTTATTATTGTAGATGCAACATTAATTATGGGACCTAAAACATTTACTACCGATATATTTTTTTCAACACCTTTTTGAGTTAAATACTCTCTAATATTTACACTTATTATAGTTGAAACTATCATAAACTTTTCACAACTTTCAACTTCCCTTATTAACTCTTCAACGTCTTCAAAACTCTTTACATAAGGAACCCTTTTTACCTCTACATCTTCTTTAAATTGACTAGCTGCAGCTACAGCTACCTGTTCTGCTGTTTCACCTATTGAATCTGATACTGCAAATATAGTTAACATTCTAATACCTCCTCTTATCCTTCTTGTTCTTTTTTACATTTAATAAAAATTATACCAATTATATTATATCAACATTTTTAATATTTTGTTATGTTTATATGATTTATATTGCATCTATGTTAAAATCTTTATGTATTAAATTTAATGAGGAGGAGATTATGAAAAGTAACTTTGATAAAAATAAATGGTTAACTATAGGTATATTACCTTTAATGTGGTTATTATATTTTCTATTTGAAGTATTTACTGGTAGAGTAACAGATTTATATACTTTGATTATGAACTTATCTTTAATAATTGTTTTTTCAATTACAGGATGGTTGATTCATGTTTTTAGTGTTAAAAATCCTGAAGGCTTTTCTAGTAAAGTTGTTATCAATATATTTCTAATATTAATGATAATTGATCAAGGCATAAAGATAATAATTAAATTTTTCTTTTTCGATAATTATATTGAAATTATTCCCCAATTCCTATCATTTAATCCAATAATAAATAGTGATGGTTCTTGGCTAAATGCTCGTTTTGGACTAGGTGTTGGATTTCCACTTTTAATTTTAGTTAATGCTATTGCCTTAATAATATTTGTAGAATTGTATAGATATTATATTTATAAAGGTAATAAAACCTTTTGGGGAGATATGTGTTTCTTATTTATTACATCTGGAGCTTTATGTTCTTTAATAGATAAGATTTTTTATGGTGGTAGTTTAGACTTTATTGGAATAAGTGATTTATTTATTGCAGATATAAAAGATATATATATTAATCTAGGAATACTATTCTTTGTAATGTGTATATATACAAGTGGATATTTAAAAGATGATAGTGACACTACACTAAAAGATGATTGGAATTCTATAAAGAAGTTTTTATCTTTTGTAAAAAAGGATATTTTAAGAAAATAAAAAAGAAAAGGATAATTCCTTTTCTTTTTTTATATATTATGCTAAGCAAGTTCCTATTAAAAAATCACTTCTTTCGAAGTGATTTTTGTGGTGGCTTACCCGGGAATCGAACCCGGTACACCTTGATTAAAAGTCAAGTGCTCTACCGATTGAGCTAGTAAACCATATAACCTGGCAACGTCTTACTCTCCCACACAGTCTCCCATGCAGTACCATCAGCGCTGTAAAGCTTAACTTTCCTGTTCGGAATGGGAAGGAGTGTTTCCTTTACGCCATCATCACCAGATATTTTGCTCTCAACAATTACTTATTATATATGGTTTATTATAAAGTGTCAACATATTTCTTTATATTTTTTTATTTTTTTTAACTTTATTTTATTAGGAGTAAAATTTCTTGAATTTTTCCATATAACCCTTATATTATCTATCCTCTTTTAATATATTATGTCAAATAATATATCCACAATACACAATACTTATCAACAATTTTCTACTCATACACGTTAACACTGTTGATATTTTTTAAACCAATCTATTTTCTACTTAATTATATATACTCTATACAAGTTTTATGGATCTATTATATTTAAAATATGAATATAATTTAACCTATATACAAAGTAACTATTACTTATAATTATTTATAAAAAAAATCCTAAGTTTTAAACTTAGGATTTTGGTGCGTCATCAGGGATTCGAACCCGGGACACCCTGATTAAGAGTCAGGTGCTCTACCAACTGAGCTAATAACGCATATAACCTGGCGACGTTCTACTCTCCCACACAGTCTCCCATGCAGTACCATTGACGCTGTAGAGCTTAACTGTCCTGTTCGGAATGGAAAGGAGTGTTTCCTCTACGCCATCATCACCAGATGATTATATCACTCAGTTTTTGCTGAGTTCTATTTAATTTTCAGAGTGTTCTCTGAAAATTGCACATGAATTCTTGTATATTATTGGTCAAGCCCTCGACCTATTAGTATCAGTCAGCTAAATATGTTGCCACACTTACACCTCTGACCTATCAACCTTGTGTTCTTCAAGGGGTC
>JBOFYV010000010.1:0-9497 GCA_051654865.1 Peptostreptococcaceae bacterium | reverse complement strand
ATTAGATCAATAGGTACTTCTATATCTCCCGCAATAATGATAGGCTTTTTAGCTCATGCAGGTGCTAATATACAAGATGATATAATGAATGTAATAGGTCAACCACAAACTCCAAAAGTAGTTCAAGTAGAAGAACTTCAAACTATGATAAATGACTTAAAATCAGACCCTGATATGGCTAAACAACTTAAAGATGTAAATATACCAAGCTTAGATAATAATTCATCTAAAATGGATATGAATAGTGGTAATCTTCCTAAGTATCTAGTAGATAAGCTACAAGCATCTGATGTTACTACAGTTACTGATATTACAAAGGAAGTTTCAACTGCAATGTACAATAAAAATGTTCCACCTGTTATTGATAAAATAGAAAAAAATATTCAAAATGGTATAGATGGAACTCAAAAAGGTATTGATGGCATAACTACTGGTGAGAATAAATTAAAAGATGGTATTGCTGGCGTTCAAACTGGTATTAATAACATGACTAAAGCACTTAACGGAATAAACAACGGTATTGCTGGTGTTCAAAAAGGATATAACGGTATAAATCAAGGTGTTGTTGGTATGCAACAAGGAATAGCTAAACAAGATGCAGCTATAAAACAAATGGAAGATGCTTATAATAAAATACCTACTATGCCACCTCAAGGTGGAGATACTTCACAAACAATGCCTCCAGGTGCAGGAAGTGGGATGAATAAAGAAGAAATGAAAGCTCAAATAGATAAATTAAAAGCTGCAAGAGGAGAATTAAATGCTAAGCTTCAAAGTAGTCTAGCAGAAAGAAATAAAATGGCATCTAAGTTATCTTCTATGAAAAGTCAAAGAAACACTCTACAAGCTAAGTTAAATGAAGCTAAATCACAAAAGCGTGAAATGGAAAATGCTTTAGCTAAAATGGAAGATCAAAAAGCTTCTTTAGTAGCTGTATTAAATAAAACTGTAGAAGCTAAAGAAGCTATACCAGTTGCTTTTGAAAAATCTCAAAATGATTATATAACTTCTATTGAAAATAAAAGAGAAAAAATAGAATCTCGTTATCAATCTGTATTAGATGAAGGATTTAGACAAATGTATATAACAGTATTTTGTGTAAATTTAACTGCAGCTGTTATATTATGTTTCTACAAACCTTATAAAAAAGAAAATTTATAATATAAAAGGGATTGCATTTAGCAGTCCCTTTTTATGTTATATTAAATTAATTAGTATATATATTTTTCCATTCTTATATCATTTTGCCATTTTCCATCATAATATACAAATTCCCTATTTTGACCAATTTGTTCATACCCTAATTTTTTATAAAATGCTATAGCATTAGTGTTATATTCAAATACACCTAGTTCTATTCTATTATTGTTTAATTCTTTGCTTTTCTCTTCTAAAAATTCCATTGCTACTTTACCTACGCCCATACCTCTATAATTAGAATCACCTACACAAATGCTTATCCAAGATGAATTATCTTCTTTTTTATAAAGTCGATTAAAATTACTCTCAATACTTATGTAGCCTATTTTTTTCTTTTCATCCTGAATAATATATACATGTTTATTTGGATTTGCTCTAAATGTTAATAACAAATCAGATGCACTTAAACTGTCTATTTCCCCTTCATTAAAATTAGGTCTAATAAAATATTTAATCTCATCTTGGTTGTCCCATTTTGCTATAAGTTCAAAATCAAAAACATCATCTTCATTTATTTCTCTAAAATTAATTTGCATACAGTTACTCCTTGTATTCTATATTTTCTTCAAACCCTTCTGGCAACTCTATAGATATAATAGTTCCTTCATTAATCTTACTATAAACCTTAATATCTCCTTTATGAACATCTATAATATATTTAGCTATAGATAGTCCTAGCCCAGTTCCTCCACTCTCCTTACTTCTAGATTTATCACTTCTGTAAAATCTATTAAATATATTAGGCAAATCTTCTTTACCTATACCTATTCCATTGTCTTCTATTAGAATATATACACCTTTATTACTTTTAAAACTATTTATTTTTATAGTTCCTTCTTCTTTGGTATATTTCATACTATTATCTACAAAAACTCTTATTGCTTCTTTTATTAAGTTTCTATCGCCATAAATAGTAATTTCTTCATTATGTGTATTTTCAATAATATGTTTATCATCTATCATTTTACTTTCTTTAACTACTTCATCTATTAAATCATTTGTTTTAAAATAATCGTTTTCAATTATTTGCTTATTTCTGTCACCTCTAGCTAAAAATAATAAACTTTCAATTAGTTTTTTCATACTCCCCGATTCATCTTTTATTGCATTTATAGATTCCTCTAAAACTTCTTTATCATCCTTTCCCCATCTACTAAGTAAATTTGCATATCCTTGTATAACAGATATTGGAGTTCTAAGTTCATGAGATGCATCCGATACAAATTGATTTTGTTTTTCTACAGAGTACTGTATTTCATCTAACATAGTATTAAATGTTTTAGCTAAATCTTTAAGTTCATTTTTTACTCCTGATACATCTAATCTAGTATCAAGGTCATTTATTGATATTTCTTTTACTATTTCTATCATATTATCTACTGGTTTAAGTGATTTTTTTGATATTTTATAACTAAAAATCATTATCACTATGGCTTCTATTATGTTAAATATTATCAGTATAGTTATTAACGTAAGAAAAACATCTTGATCTACATTTTTAGTACTTTTATCAAATAAATATATAATTCCAAAAGTACTTAAAGATGATAATATTATAAACATAATAGAATAACTTAATGTTATTTTACTTTTTATAGAAAACCTTATCTTTTCATCTATAATATATTTGATTTTTCTCTTTACTCTATTCCTACTCATCTTTTATTTGGTACCCCACTCCTCTTACCGTATGTATAAGCTTGATATTAAATCTATTATCTATTTTACTTCTAAGATATCTAATATACACATCTACTACATTTGTATCACCTATATAGTCATATCCCCATATTTTAGAAAGTATATTATCTCTTGTAACTACAATCCCTTTGTTGTCTATTAAATACTTTAATAAGTCGAATTCTTTTTTGGTTAGTTCTATTATATCCTCACCGTATTTTACAATATGCTTCTTATCATCTATAATTAATTTCCCTACTTTTACTACGTCATTATCTAATTTCTCAATAGTAGTTTGTTTTCTTTTTAAAGCTACTCTAATACGCGCAAGTAGTTCTTCTATTGCAAATGGCTTTGTCATATAATCATCAGCCCCAATATCAAGTCCCATAACTTTATCAGTTACTTCTCCTTTAGCTGATAACATTATGACTATCACATTACTAACAGCTCTTATTCTTCTTAGTACTTCCATTCCATTTAATGATGGTAACATTACATCTAGTATTATAAGGTCATATTCATTTTGAATAGCCTTATCTAATCCTTCTCTACCATCATGGCATATGTCTACTTCATAACCTTCATATTGCAACTCTAGTTGTACAAATCTTGCTATTTTAACTTCATCTTCTATTATTAATATTTTTGGTTTATCCATCTTTTCTCCCTGATATTTGTTATTTATTTTATATTTTAGCATAAATTTTATAGTTTTATGAATTTTATGCTAAATATATCCAATTCGGGCATATGTATTTTTCACATTTTAATAACCAAGGTATAGTTTTTTTACACCTTGGTTAATTATTTTTATTATAAGAATCTATTATAATTTATTTATTTCGTCACTAGCTTTTTTTGTAAATTCATTAGCTTTAGTAGATGCTCTATCTAACATATCATTTATTTGTTCTTCTTTTCCATTTAAATTTTCAATCTTTATTTTGTGCCCTGTTACTACAGATAATATAACCCCACCGATAGCTATATGTGGTGCAACTATTGTACCAACTATAGCAACGGTTGCTGGGATATCAAGTGCCACTTTGTCTTTCTTATATATTTTAACTTCTATTGAATTTAATTTTTTAATTATGCTTTTTCCTTGCTTATAGTATCTTCCTGTATCTTCTTTAAAATCAGTTTTAGTTTTATTTTCGTTTTCTAGATATAGTATCGCTGCTACTACATCACCATCGAATTTTTCTAGTACTTCTTTTGCTTCTTTGTATCCTACATTTGCTCTAGTTTTTACTGCATCTATTTGTTCCATTGTTATATTGTTCATATTATCTACTCCCTATTTTTTATTTAATTTATTTTATACTTATATTATAGGTAGAGATAATTAGTATAAACTTAGATAAAGATTAAAATTACATTAAAAATTCTCTTCTTAATAACAAAATCCCTTTAAAAGTATATTAACCTTTAAAGGGATTTTATTATTAATTATGGTTTTGTGTATTATTTTTTAGTTCAATTTGTTTTTCTAAAAATTCTAGTTGCTCTTTTGCTTGATCTATTTTTATTTTTATTGTATCTACTTTTACTTGTAATGATGTTTTTGCTTTTTCATTCTCAGTATTTTCCATATCTTCTTTAGCTTTTTGATATAATATTTCTAAAGCGTTTATTTGTTTGTTTATCTTTTGGTATGCTCTTTCTGGATTTTTAAACATATCTTCACTCTTTTTCTCCATTGAAGATATTACTTTAAAATATACAAATGTTATTAAAATATTTGTAATGATTTCAACAATAACAAAACTGCTCTTATTAGTTATAACCATAACTCCTAAGAATGCTATTATATTGAATATAAACAAGTTGTTAAATGTTTTTCTATTTTCTTCAGTTTTAGCCTCGTCTTTTTCTTTCATAAACTTATATGGTATTACTACCGTTAATATTGGGGCTAAATACATTATATTCATATCTAGTAAAGCATACATAGCACTAAATATAGTAAGTAAAGTTGAGGTTCTCGTTGTTGCATCTATTTTTTTCATCGTTTCACTCCTTTAAATTAAATACAATGTTTGACATTAATTTTAAACTTTTCAAAACATTTTAATCTAAAATATTATTATTATTCTATCATACTTTCAAAAAAAAATATATATGGTATAATGTAAAAAAAATATATTTACTAAGAGGACTATATTATGAAACATGTAAAAAATTCCTACACCCTTGATGGCTGCTTATCTCTAGGGATAGTTGATAAAAGGATAACTTCTAATATGAAGAAATCTTTAAATAGATATCAAATAGATATCATTGAATCTCCTATGTGTAGCAATACTTATGATGCTATAAAATATCATCCTGATATTAGTGTGTGCAAGTTAGATAATAATAATATTATAGTTGCACCAAATGTCTATGATTATTATAAAGAAGTTTTAGATAAATATCATTTTAATGTTATTAAAGGAAATTCTATGATTAAACTAAAATACCCTAACAATATACAATATAATGTTTGTATATTTGGTAAGTATGCTATACACAATTTTGATTATACTGATGAATATATCTTAGATTATTTAAATAAAAATAATTTTACTAAAATAAATGTTAAACAAGGATATTCAAAATGTTCTATTTGTATAGTTGATGATAATTCTATTATTACTTCTGATGTAGGCATTTATAACGCAGTAAAAAAATACGATATTGATTGTCTACTTATTGAAAAAGGATATATTAATTTATTCGAACTAAGTTATGGTTTTATAGGTGGATGTAGTGGACTTATTTCCACTGATAAGTTAGCTTTTTTTGGTGATATAACTAAGCACCCTGATTATTACAAGATAAATGAATTTGTTAGTAATAAAAATATAAAAATAATATCTTTAAGTGATGAGTATCTATTAGACTTAGGTTCAATGATTCCACTTACTTTAAAATAAACAAAAGCCCATAACATTACTTTATTATAGTAATATTATGGGCTTTTGTTTATTTGTTCTTTAATGGATCTAATATATCTTTTGGTATAGTAAAATCTACTATTCCCATATATCCAGGTGCAACTTCATATTTATCAAAGCATATAACTATCTCATCATTTTCATTGATGTAAAATTGTTGCTCTGAAGTGATTTTCTTAAAGTCCATATCAGGTGTATCGCTCTCTACCCAATATACCTTGTTTGGGTCATCTTTCATTTGTTGTTTCATTTGTTGTTTTATATTTTCACTAATTATATTTATATAGTCTTCATCTTTAAATATACTTTTTAATGTTAATGCTGTTTCATTCTTTTTGTCGATATTATAGCATTTTCTTGTTGTATTTGAAGATCCTTGAGCATGAAAGTAGTATACTATTAGAGATAAAATATCTTCATTATCAGTTTTTACTTCATACCATGATTCAGCTAAATCACGACCTTCTACATCCATATTTTTCAATTCTTTCATCTCTTTTATATAATTATCGTATTGTTTTTTAGCTTCTTTATCAATTTCATCATTAATTTCATTTTCTAATTTTTTATTATTTAATCCTGTTATTTTAGGAACATCTAATGATATATTAAAACCATTTTCATTAAAACTATAATTAGAGAATCTAATTACTTTTACAAGTGTACCTATTACTGGTACTTTTTCTAAGGCATCTGCAAAGCCAGTACTAAAATTTATTGCACCTACAAATATTAGTATAGATGCCGCTACTAAACTTAAATTTTTATATCTTTTAATTTTATTTTTATTAATTTTACTCTTACCTTCTAATGCTTCGTTTACAACTGTATCTAATCTATCTGGTATTTCAATATCCATATAGTTATCTTTTAAACTTTTTATTTTTTCTTTATTATTCATAAGGCCCTCCTTCTTATATATTTTTATAGAGTTTCTTCTATTTCTAATTTAAGTATTTTTAATGCCCTGTAAAGTCTAGTTTTTATAGTGTTTTCATTTTCATTTAACACTGTAGCAATATCGCTAATTTTTAAATCCTCAAAATATCTAAGTATAATAACACTTTTATATTCATTTGAAAGGTTATCTAATGCCCTTTGTATATCTATCTCGCTATCAACAGATATACTGTATTCACAGGAGTTTAATTCAAGAAATTCATCTTGTACATGTACATACTTTTTGTTTTTTCTTATATAATCAATTGATGTATTTATTAAAATTTTATAAAACCACGGCTTAACATAATCTATATTTTCTAGTTTATTAATACTAGATAGCCCTTTACAGATAGATTCTTGCACTATATCTAATGCATCATCTTCGTTTTTTACATAACTATAAGCTATCCTATAAAATGCACTTTTATTATCAATTATGTAATCTTTAAATTTATTTTCTTTAATCTTGTTTTTTGAGCTCAACAATTTCATATTTAAAGTGCCTCCTTTTCATTACATATATATAGACGGTTTATCTTTCTCTAAAAGTTTTGCTATTTTCTTATTTTACTATAATTTTTTATTTTAATCAGCATAACATTAAAATAATATCTGGATTATAAAAACAAAGGAGTTTTAGTTATTATATAGAATGATTATTTGAGGTGATTTAATGAAAATAAAAAAATCTATTGCAAGTACACTATTCATACTGAGCATCGTTAGTTTATTATATATGGAAATAAAAGATATTCTATATTTATTTGATGGCCATTGGAGCATTGAGAAAGAGCAGCAAAAACAAAAGATGGTTGAAGAAGGATTAACAGATGAAGAGATTAGACAAAATTTAAAAGATAAAAACTATAATAAAGAAGATTATGTAAGAGGTTAATCTCTCTATCCTGCTAGAAAACTCTATAAAAAAAGCACCTAATGTGTATTAGGTGCTTTTAAATAATTTATAACAATTACTTCTTTGTATCTCCGTACATTTCTTTTAATTGTTTTTGTATATCTTTGTTTTCTAAGTACTCATCAAGAGTAGTTTTTCTGTCCATTATTCCACCAGGAGTAATTTCTATTATTCTGTTAGCAAGAGTTTGTATCATCTCGTGGTCATGAGAGTTGAATAACATAACACCAGAGAACTTTTCAAGTCCTTTATTTACAGAAGTTATAGACTCTAAGTCTAAGTGGTTTGTAGGATCGTCTAATACTAAAACGTTAGCGTTAGATAACATTAACTTAGATAACATACATCTAACCTTTTCTCCTCCAGATAAAACATTAGCTTCTTTAAGAGCTTCTTCTCCTGAGAATAACATTCTACCTAAGAATCCTCTTATGAAACTTTCACTCTTTTCTTCAGAGTATTGTCTTAACCAGTCAACTAAAGAGTAATTAACTCCATCGAAGTATTGGTTGTGGTTTTTAGGAAGGTAAGATTGAGAAGTTGTAACTCCCCACTTGAATGTACCACTATCAGCAGTATCTTCTTCCATTAATATGTTGAATAAAGTAGTTATAGCTATTTCATCACCCATAAATGCTACTTTATCTTCTCTATCTAATCTAAACGATACATTATCAAGAACTTTAACACCATCTACAGTTTTAGTTAATCCTTCAACTTCTAGAACTTCGTTTCCGATTTCTCTTTCAGGAGTAAATCCAACATATGGATACTTTCTTCTTGATGGTTGTATATCTTCTAATTCTATTTTATCTAATTGCTTCTTTCTAGATGTTGCTTGCTTTGCTTTAGAAGCATTAGAACTGAATCTTGCGATGAACTCTTTTAATTGAGCTATCTTTTCTTCAGCTTTTTTGTTTTGATCTTTAGCTAATTGTAGAGCTAATTGACTTGATTCATACCAGAAGTCGTAGTTACCTACGTACATTTGTATTTTACCAAAGTCAACGTCAACTATGTTTGTACATATTTGATTTAAGAAGTGTCTATCATGCGATACTATTATAACTATAGAATCTTCTAGACCCATTATAAACTCGTTTAACCAGTTTATAGATTGGAAGTCTAAGTGGTTAGTAGGCTCATCCATTACTAGTATTTCAGGCTTACCGAATAATGTCTTAGCAAGTAAGACCTTAACCTTTTCTCCACCTTTTAAATCTTTCATTTGCTTGTAGTGCATATCTTTAGATATACCAAGACCCATTAAAAGTCTCTCAGCATTTGTTTCTGCATCCCATCCGTCAAGTTCAGCGAACTCTCCTTCTAATTCTGCAGCTTTTATACCATCTTCTTCAGAGAAATCTTCTTTCATGTATAAAGCATCTTTCTCTTGCATTATAGAGTATAATCTTTCGTGTCCCATTATAACAACGTTTAGTACAGTATCTTCTTCGTATTTGAAGTGGTCCTGTCTAAGTACTGACATTCTCTCTTTTTCTGTTATTGAAACATTTCCAGTGTTTGGTTCTATATCACCAGCTAATATTTTAAGGAAAGTAGATTTCCCTGCACCATTAGCTCCTATTATTCCGTAGCAATTACCTTTAGTGAATTTTAAGTTAACATCTTTGAATAACTCTTTATCACCAAATCTAAGTCCAACATTCGTAACTTGTAACATTCGGTATATTTCCTTTCTTCATTTCTAATTTAATTTTCTATTATACAACATTATTTATAATATAACAAATATTTATTTTAGTCAACTAACTACACAATACTTTTATAATTCCTATTTAATCCATACTTTA
>JBOFYV010000009.1:0-2389 GCA_051654865.1 Peptostreptococcaceae bacterium | reverse complement strand
TCGTGTAATAAGTACAACATTCCATCGCAAGAGTTTTATAAAAAGATGGGTGGCAAGATAATTAAAATTGATGAAGATAATGACGATAAGTCAATTCCTCAAGTTAAATTTAAATATAAATGTTATGACAAAGATAAAGGAGTCTAAATAGGCTCCTTTTCTTTTATAAATTCTTTAAGATGATATATAAAATATTATGTTAAAATAATTTTATTGTATTTATTGAACATTTAACCAAAGATGATTACTATGTAATTAGAAATAGAAAAAATATTACCAAAAGTAATAAAGAATACATAAAATTTTAGGGGGGAAAATGATTAAAATAACATTTTTAGGGGCTGGAAGTACTGTATTTGCAAGAAATGTATTAGGGGACTGTATGTGCACAGAAGCACTTTGTGAAAGTGAGATAGCATTATACGATATAGATGAACAAAGACTAAAAGACTCAGAAATAATACTAAAGGCTATAAACAAAAGTGTAAACAATAATAGAGCAACAATTAAGACTTATCTAGGGGTAGATAATAGAAAAGAAGCTTTAAGAGATGCTACTTTCGTTGTTAATGCAATTCAAGTTGGTGGATATGAGCCTAGCACAGTTATAGATTTTGAAATTCCTAAAAAATATGGTTTAAGGCAAACTATAGCTGATACTATAGGAATTGGTGGAATTATGAGAGGATTAAGAACTATACCAGTACTAGCTGAAATAGCAAGAGATATGGAAGAAGTTTGTCCAGATACTTTATTTCTAAATTATACAAACCCTATGGCCATACTTACTGGTTATATGCAAAAACACACTAAGATAAAAACAGTAGGATTATGTCATAGTGTTCAATCTTGTACAGAGCAACTATTTAAGAAGCTAAATATGGAAGATAAATTAGAAGGACGTAAGGAGTTAATCGCTGGAATAAATCATATGGCGTGGCTACTTGAGGTAAAAGACAAGGATGGAAATGATTTATATCCATTAATAAAAGAACTTGTAAATAAAAGAGATGACAAACATGATGATATGGTAAGGTTTGAATATATTAAATTATTTGGACACTATTGTACAGAGTCAAGTGAGCATAATGCTGAGTATTCTCAATTCTTTATAAAGTCAAAGTATCCAGAAATGATAGATAGATACAATATACCTCTTGATGAGTACCCAAGAAGATGTATAAATCAGATAAATAAATGGAATGAAGAACGTGATAGTATTTTAAATGATGCAAAAGCAACTCACAAGCGCTCTAATGAATATGCATCATATATTATGGAATCAGTGATAACTGGTAAGCCATATAAGATAGGTGGAAATGTTTTAAATGAGGATTTAATAGATAATTTACCTAAAGATGCAGTGGTGGAGGTTCCTTGTTTAGTAGATGGAAGGGGTATAACACCTTGTAAAGTTGGCAAGCTTCCAACTCATTTAGCTGCTATGAATGTACAAAATGTAAATTCTCAATTGCTAACTATAGAAGCTGCTGTTACAAAAGATGTACAAAAGATTTATCAAGCAGCAATGTTTGATCCTCATACAAGTGCAGAATTGAACATAGATGATATAGTTAATATGTGCAATGAGCTAATAGAAGCTCACGGTGAGTATATGAAAGATTACAAGGTATTAGAATGTTCAATATGCTAATACAATAAAAAATATAAAATTATATAAAAAAATGAAACTTTTCACCTATTTAAAGTGTCTAATAATATGAGAGATAAAATAGATGGAGGGTTTCAGATATATAATGGGAATAATTATACTATGGATTTTAATATGTTTGTTTATTAATATTGTAGCAGCAGGTGGGGTTATATATTGCTATAATGTTTATTTTAATAAAAAGAAAGCCAATTAGAAAGTGTATAAGCATTAGAATACTTTGTAGACAAAAGTTTAATAATAGAAGAATTAAAATGAACGGGTAGATATAAAATAAATGGAGTCTAAAAAGACTCCATTTATTTTACAATTCATTCCTTTACGGACTCTATATAAGATTGTATGTTTGTAACAATTCCTCAATAACAGTACCAGAAGCTTCCTTCATAATCATACCCAACTTACCCTTCACCTCTAAAGGTAAATCAAGATCCATCAATTTTTTACCTTCCATCATTTTAGAAGTAGAATCAAGTAGCACCCTAATATCATAACAAGAACCAAACACCTCAGGAACCCCTCTATCAACATCAAGTAAAGTATACACAGCTTCCATAGCAGTTCTCACAGAGTATTCCGTTGTAAATACAGTATCACGAACTGTATCTGCAAACTGACCTAAAAATGCAAAGTTTACACATTTATCTGGTACAACCTTAGGTCTATCACCAGCAGTTCTTGGCATGAAGAATGCTGTAATATATGGCATCATACAAG
>JBOFYV010000008.1:0-4223 GCA_051654865.1 Peptostreptococcaceae bacterium | reverse complement strand
TTCTCGCTATTGCCTTTTGATTTAATGCATGAAATATACTTTTTCTATCTATTTCAGGTATTCCTGATATTCTAGCCAAATTATTCATTTCATCCACTACAACTGGATCTACTATATATGCAGGAATACTAACCTTATCCCCTATTTCTTTTGCAATGATTCCTCCTAGATTTGATGCATGTTCCCCTAATACACCTTCTTTTAAATCATCTATCATACATTCATCTACTATGTAAGTGCCTCCTTGGATTGGCTTTAAAAGCCCTCCTCTACCTACTATTGCATCTAATTCTTCTATCTCTATTCCACCTTCTTCTAAGGCTTCTTCTATCACACGTTTTCTAAACTCAAATTGTTCAGAGATTTTATCATATTTAGCTATCTCTTCAGACGAATGTCTTAATGTTTTTTCAAATACTAATTTTTCATTATCAAATACTGCTATTTTAGTAGACGTAGATCCTGGATTAATAGTTAGTATTTTGAATACATTATTCATCTCAATCCCCCCCTAATTGTATCTATTAAATTTTAGCCGCCATTAAGACACCTAAAGCTATTGAATTTAATTTAGTTTCTTCATTGTCTGCTCTAGAAGTCAATATAATTGGTGCTTTTGCCCCTACAATAACACCTGCATTTTTAGATTTTGAGAAAAATACTAACGATTTATATAATATATTTGCTGCTTCAATATCTGGAGCTAATAATATATCTGCATTTCCTGCTACTGGATGATTTATTCCTTTATGATTTGCTGCTTCTATTGATACTGCATTATCTAAAGCAAAAGGTCCTCCTACTATACAATTTTCAAATTCCCCTCTTTGACACATTTCTTCTAGTTCTTTTGCGTCAACTGTATCTTGCATTTTAGGATTTACTTTTTCTTTTGCACATAATACTGCTACTTTTGGTGTGTGTATATCTAATGAATTTGCTACTATACTTGAGTTCTCTATGATTTGTTTTTTTATATTTACATCTGGTGATAAATTCATTGCTGCATCTGTTATAAAAAATAATCTATCATATCCTTCTATATCAAATACTGCTACGTGGCTTAATACATTTCCAGTTCTAAGCCCTACTTCTTTATTCAACACGGCTTTTAGTATTATTGATGTATCTACTAAACCCTTCATTACCATATCTGCCTTTTTATTTGAAACTAATTCTACTGCCTTTAGAGATGCTTCGGATAAGTCTTTTATGTCTATTAATTGATAATTATTTATGTCTATTTTTAGGTTACTTGCTATTTCTTTAGTTTTTTCTATATCCCCTACTAAAATAGCATTTGCTATCTTTTCTTTTCTTGCCATATCAACAGCCATCAATACTTCTTTGTCTTGGCAACATGCTACGGCAATTGTTTTAGGACCTCTTTCTTTTGCATACTTAATTACATCTTGAAAGTTTTTCACCTATTTATACCCCCTATTTTAATGCTAGAAAATATGTCCAAATAAATTTAAATAAGTACTATTTTTATATCTTAATTAAATTATATAGTTTTTGTTAACGTTTTCATAGTGTAATTATAAAAATAATACATTATTTTTGTTTTCCCTTCACTTTTATATTAGCTATAAAATAAATAAGATGCAACAAAATCTACTTCAATTTCTTGAAATATCATTCATTACATCTTGCTTATATTAGTGCTATTCCGTTGTTTTTGGATTTATATCTATTGAGTTCAGATTATAGCTGGACTCATATTTTATCTCATACTTTCCATCAGTAACATTTTCTTGTGCTAAGTCTATATACAAGCTTATACCTTCTTTTGCTACTGTTCCAATGTCACTATTATATTCTACCGTTACAGTGATTGTTTCTGGTAATTTTAGTTTACTTAAATCTACATCTTCACTATTATTCATTTTTACTTCATCAGAAGTATACGTGAATTGATTTGTTATCTTGCTTATATTATTTAATTTCATCGTTATATACTTTACATCACTAGTTATTCCCTCTGGAATTTCTAAGCTTATCTCCTGAGATGTGCTTTGAGGTATTTCAGATAAATTAACTGGTTTGGTATTTATATATTCTATCTTATCTATATCAGATTTTTTACCTTTTATATATACTGTATTTTGACTAAGTTTATAATCTTTTAAGTTAACATTTGGATCATTTTCGCCTGTAAATTGTATGTTTATAGGAACTGTTTTTTCTTTGAGTAATATTACTTTTGCTTTTATTGATTTAATTTCTAAATCTACTCCTTTTATGATGTTTCCTTTTTTATCTACAGGTGTTAACTTTAATGTAGTATTATAGTCTTCTACTCTATTATCCGTGTTTAATACAGTTCTTATTGAGCTTACTTGATCTACTAAACTTCTTGGTCCTGATATTAACAATTCATTTTTATCATTTTCTAACTCAACTGTATCAATTTTATCTTTTGAGTTTCCTTCTATTTGAATTTCTATATTTTTACTATTTTCTATTATTTTCTCTAAATTCACTATAGCTACGGGATTTTTAAATTCATATGTAACTCTTGAAGATGGTGTTACTCTTAAGTATATATCATTCTTTCCTTCTATTGGTTTACTTACTTGACCATATACATTTATATCTTCCTTACTTATTTTTTGAATATCCGAAAGTCGCCCTGTTACATATACATTGGTTGTAATATCTTCTTCTGGATAAATTATTAAATCTTTATCTTTTAGTTCTTCTATATTAGTTATTGTAACTGGTACATCTTCAAAAACTTTAGTTTCATCTGGATCTACCACAGCCATTACATACATCCATAGTACAATAGAACTTAATAACGCTATTAATTTTATTTTTGTATTATTTTTTAATCTCTCTCTCATCTGAATATACCACCTCTAAAAAAGCTTTTTTCTTCCGTCTTTATTTTTAGATTGCTACGTAATATATTTGTCATTCTTTCCTTAGAAATGTTTCTATATAGTTTACCAGATTTAGCAATAGATACGTCTCCTGTTTCTTCTGAAACAACTAGTGATATACAATCAGAAACTTCACTAACTCCTATTGCTGCTCTATGTCTAGTTCCTAAATCTTTGCTTAAATCTTTGCTTTGTGTTAACGGTAAGAAACAAGCCGCTGCTTTCAACTGAGAATCTCTAATTACAACTGCTCCATCATGTAAAGGAGTATTTGGTATAAATATGTTAATTAATAACTGTCTTGATACTTCTCCATCTATACTTGTACCAGTATTAATTATATCCCCTATTTTAGTTTGTCTTTCCATTATTATAAGTGCACCTATCTTTTGCCTAGATAGTGAGTACAATGCTTCTACAATCTCTTCTATGTTCTTATTTAGTGCTTCTTCAGATATGTTATTGGCTCCTTTTCCAAAGAAATTAAACTTAGCTCTACCTATATGTTCAAGTCCTGCTCTAAGTTCTGGTTGAAAAATAATAAGAGCTGCTATAACTCCAAATTGAAGGGCATTTACTAATAGCCAATATAGTGTATGTAAATTAAATGTTTCGCTTAGTTGAGTTGCAACTAATAGAAATAATATTCCTTTTAAAACTTGCTCTGCTCTAGTATCTTTTATAAACATAAATATCTTATAAAAAATATATGCAACTATTAATATATCTATAAAATCATTTACTGTCATTCTAAATATTATGCTAAAAAAATCACTCAAAAAAGAATTTATATCTAACACAGTTATATCCTCCTGCTTGATAATATCTTAATTATCTATACTATGTATTATACTATATTAATCTTAGTATATACAAACTATTTAACTTTAGATTTATATGCATAAAAAAAAGTTTCACTAATGTGAAACTTCTTTATTGGTGAGCGCACAGGGATTCGAACCCCGGACACACGCCTTAGAAGGGCGTTGCTCTATCCAGCTGAGCTATGCACCCATAATATATGGAGCGGCAAACGAGATTCGAACTCGCGACTTCAACCTTGGCAAGGTTGCGCTCTACCACTGAACTATTGCCGCATTTTATTGGCGGGAATAACAGGACTCGAACCTGTGACCCATTGATTAACAGTCAATTGCTCTACCAACTGAGCCATATTCCCGCGTATTTAATTTAAGTTGGCGACCTGGAAGGGACTCGAACCCTCGACCTCCAGCGTGACAGGCTGGCATTCTAACCAACTGAACTACCAGGCCGCATAATGGTGGGACTAACAGGGCTCGAACCTGTGACCCCCTGCTTGTAAGGCAGGTGCTC
>JBOFYV010000007.1:0-96052 GCA_051654865.1 Peptostreptococcaceae bacterium | reverse complement strand
AAATGATGTTACATTTGAATATGATGATTTTACTATTATATTAAATAAAGATCTATCAGATAAAATAAATGTAATAAATATATATTATAAATCAGCTTTATCCTCAGATGTTTTTAGGGTATCTACTGATTTGGTATGGCTTGAAGAATATTATGGACTTGAATGGGCTAAACCTTGGTAATAAAAATAGCAACTATATTAGATATTTTACAATCTAATAAAAGTTGCTATTTTAAATTCATAAAATGTTAAGTAGGTTTTGTATATTGCTATCTCTAGTTCATATTCTAATTATATAGTCTAGCTGATATACTATCATATATTTCATTATATATTTTAGCTTCTACTCCATACATATAAATGTATTCTCCATTTATAACTAATTTTATATTTTTAGAATCTTTATCAAAATATATTTCTCTACTTTTTGTTTTTGATGATTTATATTCTTCTACAATACTTATATCCGAATTAAAGTCTAATTCTACTGATTTTAACTCCTTCAAAGTCCCATATTGAAGAATATAATCAAAGTTTTCTACCTCTTTTTTATCTATTATTTCTACTTCTTTTCCTTGAGTGTATTTAATTATTATTTTATTTGGATACTCTACAGATAACGAATTTTGACTACATCCTAGGTTAAATAAAGAGATAAGTAAAACGAGTGTAATCATATCATTACCTACTATTTTAATAGATTTTGTATAGCCTCTTTGTCTTCGTCACTAAATACGGATTCAAAATATGTTGGTGTTTTATCTATATTTTTTAGTTTTATTGCTTTACCTTCATTTAATTTTTCTGATAACTTTTCCATATCAAGATTAAACGAATCATCTTTATCCAGTTTAACTTCTAATTTTTCAACATCTCCATTTAGAGCATATTTCCCATCACCTAAAGATTCATATGTCCCTTTATTTATTTCTATGTTATTGATATAACTCACAAACCATTTATCATCACTTGCAAAGGAGAATTGTATATGATATCCTTTTTTCATTTCACTTTGATAAGATCCTTCTAGAACTGGATTGGTTAGGTTATTTGAACATCCTAACATTAGCATTGTAGCTAGTAACGATATCACTATAATTAATCTTTTATTCATTTTGTCCTCCCCCCTTTTATTAATTGATTCAAATATCTTATTTACTTTATGAATAATCTCTTATTTATATTATAAGTTATTAATGATAATACTATATAAATCGATATAAATCTAACATAATCCAAACTAATACCTAAAAATGACTTATATCTTCTAAAGTATATTGTAAATCTACTCATTTTAAATTTTATACCTAAATTTGAATCACCAATTACCACATCTACCTTTTCTTTAGATGTAATAAGTGCTACTATACCATGACCTAACTCATGCATAATTACTAGCACTGGTATAAGAAATATGTATACAAAAACGTATATTACTACTTCTACTAAATCCATTATTTTACCTCAATACTATTTTTAATATAATAGTGTGAATTTTGTTTATATAAGTCTAGTACTAGAGCATCTTCTTGCATATACTTATACACTTATTATATGTAATAAATTAGTAATATTAATTTTTTATCTTTTTATTAACAATATTCGTATTTACAGTTGTCTTGTCATTAGTTTTGACATAAAATATATATATACTTAATAATTTGGGAGGAATTTATGATTAGTCAAATCAATAAAACATCAAGTATCAAAAACTTTATGGAAAGAAAAAATATAGAAATTTCAGTAAATCGTTATCTAATAGATGCTCTAAGCTATATGGCCCTAGGACTATTTTCATCATTACTTATCGGTACTATATTTAATACACTAGGAGAGATGTTTAATATCGCATTATTTACAGATGTAATAAATCCACTAGCAAAGCAAGTTACAGGACCTTGTATTGCAGTAGCTATTGCATATGCTCTTCAAGCTCCACCTCTAGTAATGTTTTCATCTGCAATAGTTGGTGCTTGTGGTAATGAACTAGGTGGACCAGTTGGAGCTTTTGTTGCTACTATCCTTGCGGTAGAATTTGGTAAAGTAGTTTCTAAAGAAACTAAAATAGATATTATAGTTACACCTGCACTTACAATATTAGTTGGTGTATTCTCTGCTCAGTTAGTTGGACCGATTATATCTTCTTTTATGACAAGCTTTGGTAACCTTATAATGAGTACCACTGATATGCAACCAATTATTATGGGCGCTCTAGTTTCTACTTTAGTAGGAATAGCACTTACACTACCTATCAGTAGTGCGGCAATTTGTATTATGCTTAGCCTTTCAGGTCTTGCTGGTGGTGCGGCTACTGTTGGATGTTGCTGTCAAATGATTGGATTTGCTGTGATGAGCGTTAGAGATAATGGAGTTGGAGGGCTGGTTGCTCAGGGATTAGGTACTTCTATGCTTCAGATGCCTAATATAATAAAAAATTATAAAATATGGATTCCTCCAACTATCGCGTCTATGATACTTGGACCTTTGTCTACTACTGTCTTTAAGATGATGAATGTTCCTATTGGCTCTGGTATGGGGACAAGTGGTTTTGTTGGTCAGTTTGGAACTATAACTGCTATGGGTAATTCCCTATCTACTTGGGTTGGTATTATTCTTTTACATTTTGTATTACCTGCTATTATTACTTTAGTCGTTTATAACTTAATGAGAAAAAAAGGATTTATTAAAGACGGTGATTTAAAACTAGATTTATAATTTTTTAGTTCTATAGTCAGATATTAAGAAGTTATATAATAAACTACTACCGTGACATCTATTATTAAATTCCCTATAGAATAGTAGCTATTCTATAGGGAATTTATAAAAGTTAATTACGAAACCATACACTGTATTGTAACTTTATCCATAGCTTTGTAAGAGTTTTTCATTAACTTAAATCCAATAAGTATTGCTACAAACTCTGCAAAAGGTATACTCATCCATATGCCATTTGTACCAAACATAATAGGTAATATAAATATACCTACAAATATAAATATCAATCCTCTAGATGCTGCAACTATTACAGATTCTTTTGCATTTCCTATATACGTAAAGTAACCTGAGTTAACTATATTAAATCCATTCATAAAGAAGGCAAATGCGTATATCTTAGCACCCATAGTTGCTATTTCTAGTATTTCTTTATTATTTCCTACGAACGCTGTAACTAAGTTTGTCCCAAAGAAAAATAATATAGTAAATATTCCTGTACCCATAAGCATCAATACTTTATTACTTAACTTCATTATTGATTTTACTCTATCAAAGTCCTTACTTCCATAGTTATAGCTGACAATTGGCCCTATTCCATCAGATACTCCAAACATTAAAAGTATTCCAAATTGTGCTACATAGTTTATAGAGGTAAAAGCAGCAACTCCCATCTCCCCAGCTATGTTCATAAATGCCATATTAAATAAATATGCACTTGTTGCTGTAGATATAGAGTTTACCCCTTCCGACGAACCATTATATATAACAGGCATTACAGTACTTTTATCAAACTTTCCACTAAATATATTTATAACATTATTTTTATTTAGCATTGGCCAAACTACAACTAAAAATGCTGATGAATATGCAAACCCTGTAGCCGTTGCTGCTCCTACCATTCCAAGTCTAAGCTTATATATTAATATATAGTTTAAAGTTATATTTACTACTAAACTTAATATTGAACCATAAAAATATAATTGTGGCTTTTCTATTATTCTTCCTGAAAATCCAAATAAAAACATTAGGCACATCGGCACAGTAAATATAGATAATGTTTTGATATATACAGAAACATTATCCATTAATACCTCACTTGATCCTAGTAATTTAGCAATCTTGTGGTTCATAGTAAACCCAAATATAGTTATTATAAAACCTAAACCTAATATAAGTATAATAGCTGTTTTGAATATATTTTGAGTTTTTTCTATGTTCTTATCTCCAAGACTTAGTCCCATATAACTCTGAGATCCTATGCTCATAATCATAGCTAATGCTATTATAAGCTGCATAAATGGTGCTGCTATATTTACACTTGCTATAGCATTAGGACCTAGTATGTTTCCAACAAACATCCCATCAACCATAGTTTGCATACCTGTTATTACCATTGATATTATTGCTGGTAGCGAGTACTTTATAAATAATTTATGTACACTTTTACTACCTAATATATTTTCTTCCATTTTATCTCCTCCTATTAATTTTGCTGTAAACTATTATAACACACCTTATATTTTAACATTCTAAAAAAATAAAAAGGCAACATATTTACATAACTATACTCCTCACTAAACTTCCTTATATAATTAAGTAATAATAAATAGCCATATATTAGTTTTTAATTTATAAATACTAATACACGGCTATTTATTATTAGATGCTATAACATTTGTGAATTAAACTTATCTACTTATCACAGTAAACCATATTAAGAATAGACCTTTCATCCCTATTAGCAAGATTTACTTTAAAGATTATAATCCTTATATAGATATAAAATTCGATTTTATTTTTCAAGGAATAAAGTTTGCCTTTGGGTATGGCAAGGGTATCTAAATATGACCTCCCATTGCTGCAATAGATGAACTAAAAAAAGTAGCATCTGAAATACTTAACTTATATAGCTTGTATATTAGTTAAATATTTGATTAACAGTATATAACTATTTTACCTTAATTAATTACTACGTTTTAACGTATCTATCTTTCTTTCTGCATCTGATAATGAAATAAATAAGTTTTTAAGAGATTCATACTTTATATCTGTATTATCTGATTCTAAATAAGTATTTAATGTATCTATTGCAAATTTATAATCTGATAATATAATTCCTATATATAGAAGTATATTTGAAATTTTATTATCATTTTTATACTCTTTATAATCATTTGTTACACTTGTTAATAGTCTAGATACCTCTCCATCAACAGTATTGATACTTTTTTTATACTCATCAATTAATTTTGTATTATTCTCTTCTTTTGCTTTCAAAGAATTTTTCACTGCAAATTCAACATTTTTATCTATATTTTCTAGGTATGATATATATTCTTTTACAATATCATCTCTTTCATATGCAAAAGTATTTATAGAAGTTGATAATAGTACTGCTATTGAAATAATTATGGATAAAATAACTTTTTTCATAAACTCACCAACTTTCATATAGTTGTACTAAAACCTATATTATAACGAATCCTTCTTTTTTTATAGCAGACAATATCTTTTCTATATGCTTTTTATTAAAAGTCTCCAGGGTCATATCTGCTTTTAGTTTTCCTAGTTCTGAGGTTGTAGTCAAATTAGCCGATATTATATTTGCATCTAGTTGGCTTATTATACTAGTTAACTCAGCTAAACCACCAGGCTTATCATTTATTTCAGTTGTAAAGGTGAATCTTCTACCACATCCCTTTAAACCTGATTCAATTACCCTATACACAGTGTTTATATCTACATTACCACCTGAAATTATACACACCACATTCTCATCTTTTTTGGGTTTGTACTTTCCTGACAATATAGCTGCGGTTGTTAATGCTCCCGAACCTTCTGTTACTATTTTCTGTGACTCTAGTAAGAAAAGCATCGCTCTATGAATTTCATCTTCTTCAACTAGTATTATTTCATCTAAATATTTTTTTGCTATATTAAAAGTCAATTCCCCTGGGGTCTTTACACTTACACCATCTGCTATTGAGGTTGCTTTAAATGTAGTTGTTAGTTGACCCTTTTCTAAAGATTCTTTCATTGATGGTATATTTTCTGTTTGGACCCCAATTATCTTTACATTTGGGTTTAATGCTTTGGCCGCTACTGATATACCAGATAAAATACCACCACCACCTATTGGGCATAAAATAGTATCTACCTTGTTGTTCATTTGTTCAAAGATTTCTAAAACTATTGTACCTTGTCCTGCTATAACAAACTCATCATTAAATGGATGTAAAAAAGTTGCTCCCGTTTCTTTTTGTATTTCTATAGCTTTAGAATAGGCATCATCATATACAAGTCCATTTAATACCACATCTGCTCCATACTCTTTTGTAGCAGTTACTTTAGCTAATGGTGCTGTAGATGGCATTACAATAGTTGCTTTTATCCCACTTAGTTTTGCACCTAATGCTACTCCTTGTGCATGGTTACCTGCACTTGATGCAATAACGCCTTTAGCTTTTTCTTCATCTGTTAAATTTGCTATTTTATTACATGCACCTCTGATTTTAAAGGAACCTGTTTTTTGTAGGTTTTCACATTTTAAATATATATTAGCTCCTGTTCTATCGTTTAGTGTAGAACTTTCTACTAATGGAGTTTCCTTTACTATATCTTTTATTGTTTCTTTTGCTTTTTGTATTTTTTCTAAAGTTATGTTAGTTGGCATAATTATTTTTAACAACTTAGTTTGTAAGCTATTAAATTAACCTCCTCTTGATGTCTGACTTTAATATTTAAAGTTGAAATTTCTTTAATAGTGTGTAGTAATTTGTATAAAAATATAGATGGTAAAAACAACCTTACAGTATTCAAGATGGATAGTATTTTTAATAGTGCTAAAACTAAATGCATCACAATTATTATAGGAGAGTCATTATGATTAAAAGTAATAAGCGTATTATTTTATATACTACATTGCTTCTAGTTTTTATATATTGTAGCATTGTACAAGCCTACAGTGAAAATAAAACTGACAATACAGCAAGTAAGTCAGTTTTAGTGTTAGGATCTTACAACAGTCAAAATAGATGGGAAACTACTATACTAAATGGCTTAAGAGATGGTTTAGAAAACAAGTTATATTTTAAAGTTGAATATTTAGATTCAAGTTCATCAGATTCTGAAGAGTTTATTAATAGTTTTATTAGTTTATTAAATGTTAAGTATAAAAATAAAAAATTAGATTGCGTTATTGCTTTAGATGATGAAGCTTTAATACTTGCAAAGTCTCTAGTTTTTGATGAAAATTCATTTATGTACCACAAGCACGTTATATTTGCAGGGGTTAATAATTATGTCCCTTTAACTTTAAATGAACAAAAGTATATTAAGGGGATATTTGAATACCAAGACAATACTCAGTTGATAGATATTATATTAGAATCATCCTCTAAAATAAATAATATCTATTTATTATTAGACAATAGTATGTATTCAAGTACTTTAGAAGCTAATATTAAGAACTTAACTAATTCTAGAAAACGTGACTTTAATGTTAAAATTCTAAAATCTGCATACTTTGATGATATTGAGGATAATATCAAAGCTATAAATCAAAAAAATAGCGCTATTATCTTATCCGGAGCATATATGTATGCTAATAATGAGTATATTGATACTAAGTTATTAGTTGATAAAATAAAGGCCTTAACTAAAGCACCTATATACACTACCCTAAGTTTTTACGTTAAAAGTGGAGCTATTGGAGGTAAGGTAAATGATGGATATAAGTTAGGAAAAATATTATCAAATATTTTATTAGATACTGTTAATAATGGAGAAAATCTTAATATACCTATATCCTTTAATAATTCATTTTCTAGGTTATTATTTAATTATGATGAACTTATGCATTATAATATAAATCCATCTATTTTACCTTCAAATAGTGAATTTATAAATAAAGGACCTTTTGATTTATTGATTTCTAAGCCTATTAAAATAGCTCTTTATGGTGTGATTATTTTGATATTATCACTTATAATATTTTTATTATTATCACATCGTAAGGAAAAGAAAACATTTGAAAAAAATCAAAAACTTTTAAACGAATCTTTAGAAAGAGATAAAATAAGAACAGACTTTATACTTACTCTTTCTCACGAGCTAAGGACGCCACTAAACATTATTACTAATGCAACTAGCTTACTAAAACTAAAAATTAGTAATAATAATGTTGATTTAGATTTTTTCGATTCTCAACTAATTATGATATCTAAAAACTCAAATAGATTATTAAGGTTAATTAATAATTTAATTGATGTTAGTAAAATTGAACTTGGATATATGGATTCGATTTTTAAAAATGAAAATATTGTAGAAATTATTGAAGATGCAACTATGTCTGTTGTAGATTTGGCTAATAGCCATAATATAAATATTTTGTTTGATACTGAGGAAGAGGAAATAATTACTTCTATTGATAAAAATAAAATTGAAAGAATTATGCTTAATCTATTGTCAAATTCAATAAAGTTTACTAATTCTGGCGGTGAAATTTTTGTTAACATTGAAAAACATAATAATATAATTATTGTTACGGTAAAAGATACTGGTATTGGTATGTCTGATATTTTACAGAAAAACCTTTTCGAGAAATTCAAAAAAGAAGACTCTTATGCTTCTCTTGAAAGACCCTATGAAGGTAGTGGCTTAGGACTTTATATTGTAAAAGGACTTGTTCTTCTTCATAATGGTAGTATTGAGGTTCATAGTGAGATTAATAAGGGTACTACCTTTGTTATATCTATTCCTCAGGTTATAATTGATGCTAAAGAAGATTCTAATACTCTACCTTTTGCACCTATTGATTATGTTAGTAGAATTGAATTATCTGATATTGATAAAAACTAATTATATAGATTAGGTTTCTTAACTCAAAAAACCACAGTTTTGCTGTGGTTTTATTGTTCTATACATTTAGTTGTGTCTAAGTATATATTTACCCATTCTCCATTTTCATCCATTTTATATTGTGCTATTTCTAAATCAACTCCATTAGTTAGTTGGTAAAATAATATCATATATTCATTGTTATCAGTTCCTAAAAATTTAACTTTCTTTTTAAACCCATCTTGTTCTGTTGGACGTTTTTCTTTTATTAGTTTGCACCAATCTCCATATCTAATATCTACTGAAAGCTCTGCATCATAACTCCATCCATGATACGGTGCACATAGGTAATTTTCTCCTGTATAGTCAATCTCATCTATTTTATATATTCCGTCTTCTTTTGATAAATATATATATCCATAATAATATGCAAACATTCCTACTTTAGATTTAGACCCTTGTATTGTTTCTATTTCTACAAAGTATTTTAAATCATCATTGTGTTCTTTATCTGTTGGTACTTCTTCTAGTTTTATTAAATTAATATGTTGTATATCTTCAAAGGACTTTAAATATTTTTTGTATGTATTCTTTTCTTTATATGCATTTGTAAAGTAATTATATGCGTATTTATAAGGCTCTTTAGCGCTTCCTAGAGTACCACATCCTATGTTTGTATTGTCTGTTGGATTTGCGGCTTCTCTTAGTGTGCTATAGTAGTTTATTATGGTGTCACTTGGTGTTTTGAAAAATTCTTTAGGTAGTTTTATGTCATTAGGCTTTATGTTTGTATCGTATTCAAAGTTCATATTTCTAGTGTTAAGTATTGGCTGTTTCGATGGTCTAAAAAAACGTTCTTGATCTAAGCTAAAGTCTTTACTATCTACCTCTATCTCTTCTACTTCATAGCAAGCAGTGTTAATTATGCCTCCCATTAATAGTTTTTTATTGTCTATAAGTTTTGATATTGATATTGTTATCAGTATTATTAACAGTGCTATGTATATATATTTTTTCTTTATTACAATCATTTAAGCGCTCCTTTTTTATATTTATACTCTTAGTTATACTCTATTTAAAAGTTAATTTAAATATTACTTCTACAGGCCTTATCATCTTAAGCAGATTTTATGCCATTCTTATGTTTTTAATAGATTTTAACTATCACTTAACCATCATTTAATCTATTAAAAAACTTTAACACCATTGAAATAACTAGGTTTGTTTTTTTGTATTATAATATATATAAACATATAAAATATATTTTATATCTAAACCAAATCTTAAAACTAAGAAAGGAAGTAAAATCATGAAAGTAGATTTTTTTAGAAAAAAGACTATCTCAGATTTCAAAGTGACTTCAGAAAACAGTGGACTTAAGAAAAATCTAACAGCCTTTGATTTAGGCTTATTAGGAATCGGATCAGTGGTAGGTACAGGTGTTTTTGTAGCTACTGGGCAAGGCGCTTTAATGGCAGGACCAGCAATTATAATTTCATTTATTATAGCCGCAATAACAAGTGCATTATGTGCACTTACTTATGCAGAATTATCTACTATGTTCCCTGTTTCTGGTAGTACTTATTCATATTCTTATGTAGCCTTTGGTGAAATTGTAGCGTGGATTATTGGATGGAACTTGATGCTAACATATTTAGTATCTGGAGCTGCCGTTGCTTCTGGATGGTCATCTACTTTAGTTGGTATGTTGAGTACCTATGGAATAATTTTACCAGATTTTCTTACTAAATCTATAATAGCAGGTGGTTTTGTTGATTTGCCTGCAGTATTAATAACTGCTGTCATAACATGGCTATTATACCTTGGTGTTTCTGAAAGTGCTAAGGTTAACAATATAATAGTTGGTATTAAAGTTTTTGTTATACTTTTATTTATCTTTTTAGGTATAACTCATATACAACCTCAAAACTACATTCCATTTGCTCCTTTTGGTATGGGTGGAATAATGTCAGCTACAGCTGTAATATTCTTTGCTTATATAGGATTTGATGCTGTTTCTACTGCTGCTGAGGAAACTAAAAATCCTAAACGTGATGTACCTATAGGATTATTAATTTGTTTAGTTTCTGTTGTTATACTTTATGTTGGTGTAGCATTAGCGCTTACTGGTATGATACCATTTACTAAAATTGATGTTATGAATGCTATACCTAATGCGTTATCTCAAATAGGTATAAACTGGGGTTCTACTCTTGTTGCTACTGGTGCTGTTATAGGTATGATATCTACTTTATTGGTTACTTTATATGGTCAAGTGAGAATATTTATGGCTATGTCAAGAGATGGATTACTACCAAAGGCATTTGCATCTATTAATGAAAAACATGGTACACCTGGTGCTTGTACTATAATAACTGGGGTTGTTACTTGCTTAATAGCAGGATTTTTCCCACTAACTGTAATTATTGATTTATGTAATATAGGAACATTATTTGCTTTTATAGCTGTATCTGCTGGTATTATAGTTTTAAGAAAAACTATGCCTAATGTAGAAAGAAAATTTAAATGTCCATGGGTTCCATTTTTACCAATACTTGCTATAGCTTTTTGCTTGTATATAACATTCAGTATACCTTTAGTTACTTGGTTTAGATTTGCTATATGGATGGCTGTAGGTGTAGCTGTTTACTTCTTATACGGTGCTAAACATAGTAGATTAAATCATACTAGTGACTCTACTCAAGAATAATTTTTAGTATATTCCTATACATTATAAGTTTATTTGTAATTTATTAAAAAATAAACTTATAATGTATATTTTAATGTTATAATATAAATGACATTTGTAAGAAAGTTGACAGAAAGGCAAAATAACATTATGGAAAATATGGATTTAAACTTATACGTTAAAGAAAATAATACTTATATAAATATACCACATCAAATATTAAATAAAGGAAATCAATCAGTCTCAGATTATATAAAAATATACACAGATATCGAGAATTTAAAAGAATTAATAAACAAGTATCTATTTGATAAATCTAGTAAGATAACACCTCTAGATATACTAAATAAAATTATGAAGATAAAATCTTTGGAATCTATAAATGAGATATTACCATTTTTAGAAGTAGATATTGATAGTATCGAGGAAAGATTAATAAATGTTTGCTCTGCATTAGGAGTAGATTTAGAAAAATTATATAAAATGAGAGACGACTTAGCAAATAGTTATATCTCTACAGAGCATTGCTTAGATGATATAATTAGTGAAAATTATGTAAATGAGATAGTGGCTTATATAAAAAGTGAAGATATGTACTCATTAAATGCACGATCTACTTATGGAACTATGTCTAAGGATTATGATTTAAAAAATATAGATGATATATCTGATTTAAACGATACTGAGATTAATGGTAGATATAGCCCTATACTTGTAATTCATAAGCCTGCTAAGTACCTTAGAGGCACATATATACTTGATAATACTGCCTATGTGTATATAAAGAGGCAACCACTTGATGCTCTTATAAAGCAAGAAGGACTTGAGACAAAAGGTACTGATTCTATGGGTGCTATATTATACAAAAAACTTGATCACCAATTAACAAACGAAAATTTACAAGAATTATTAGCAGAGATTTATGTTTATGCTAAGAAAAACAACATTAATTTTGAAAATATTAAACAGTCAGATATCGGGGCAAACAAAGTATGGATGACTGCTGATAAGTTAAAAAAGGAATTTAAAGAACTTAGATATTACAATAAAAACTTAAGTCAAAAACTAAAAGAAATATATGATACTACAGGTTCATATTATACTCAAATAGGTGGTAAGTATATTTTTAATAGTAGAGAGTTTTTACACAATTATAAATCATACAAAGATAAAAATATTAATGGATAATGAAAAGAGGACATATGCAGTCCTCTTTTTATATTATAGTTTTGATTTTTCTTTTAGCATTTGATCTTTTAGATTCCATAATTTTTCTGATAAATCTACATGATATTTATGTGGGTTATTAAATCTTTTCATTTGAGGCCAGATTGTATCCAATTCAGTTTTAGTATTTCCACGTATTTCATCTAGTGATGGTAATGTGTATACTAACTTTCCATTATCAAAAACTTTTACTTGTAAATTTCTTACTCTGTAGTTTTCTACTGATTTTCTTAGCCATGTGTGAGTTGGGTCAAATAGTGTATATGGTTTAGATTCATCTATTGTTTCACCTTTTATGGCTATTATATCACCTATGGCTTTACCTGTAGAGTTATCATATAGTCTAAATACTTCTTTTAGTCCTGGGTTTGTTATTTTTTCTATATTTCCACTTATTTTTATTCTAGGTTCAAGCTCTTTATTTCCTTTTATATCTGCAGCTACTAACTTATATACGCCTCCAAATACAGGCTCTGATTTTGAAGTAATTAATCTCTCTCCTACTCCAAATACATCTACCTTTGCCTCTTGGTCTAAAAGTGTAGATATAGTATATTCATCTAGTGAATTAGAAGCTATTATTTTGCAGTCATTTAATCCTGCATTATCTAGCATTTCTCTAGATTGTTTTGATAAATAAGCGATATCTCCACTATCTATTCTTATCCCTTTTACTTTTTTACCTAATGGGTCTAATACTTCTTTTTGAAGTTTTATTACATTAGGTACACCACTTTTTAATACATCATATGTGTCTACTAATAGCGAGCAACTATCTGGGTAGCTTGTTGCATAGGCTTTAAATGCACTATATTCATCCTCAAATAGTTGTACCCATGAGTGTGCCATTGTTCCTACTGATGGTATATTAAACATTGGAGTAGCTAGGGTTGTTGCTGTTCCCTTTACTCCTCCTATATATGATGCTCTCGCTCCATACATAGCTCCATCATAACCTTGTGATCGTCTAGCTCCAAACTCTAGTACATCCCTTCCCTTTGCACTTTGAACTATTCTTGATGCTTTTGTAGCGATTAGACTTTGGTGATTTACTGTAAGTAAAAGCATAGTCTCTATTAACTGTGCTTCTATAGGATTTCCTACTACTGTTATTAAGGGCTCATATGGAAATATTACTGTCCCTTCAGGTACTGAGTACACATCACCTTTGAATTTGAAATTTTTTAGGTAATTCAAGAATTCATCTTTAAATATGTTCATTTCTTTTAATGATTTTATTTCTTCATCACTAAACACTAGCCCTTGTATGTATTCTACTACTTGTTCTAGTCCTGCAAATATTGCATATCCTCCGCCATTTGGTATTTTTCTAAAAAACATATCAAAGGCAACTGTTGCATTTTCTAATCCCTCGTTGTAGTATCCCTGAGACATTGTTAGTTGGTATAAATCCATTAATAAATTTAATTTTCTCTCACCTATTTTCATCTAACAACCTCCATAAATAACATCTTATTTTTATAATATATCTTCTAACTTTGATGGTTTTGAATAATAATATCCTTGTATATAAAACTTATTATGCTTCATATTTTTTATAAATTCTACCTGATTATACTCTTCTACACCTTCAATTATTACTACTTTATCCTTTTTACTAAACATATAATCACAAAATTCTATGATGTACTTATTTATATCAGACGATTCAATATTATCTATAAATATTTTATCTATTTTCACTATATCATACTGAGTTAGTTGTAACATAGATAAATTAGAATACTCTATACCAAAGTCATCTATAGCAATTTTAAATCCTGCGCTCCTAAGCTTAATAATATTTGATTCAACACTTTGCAAATCTTTAATACCTATATTTTCAGTTATTTCTATACATATAGTATTATTTCCTAATTTAGATTGCTTAAGAATTGTTATAAGTTGTTCTATTATTTTCTCATCTTCTATTTCTAATATTGATATATTCATAGATATATAAAAATCACTATTTATATTTGCTTTTTCTTTAATTAAAGCATAATCCTTAATTATTTGCTTTAGTATATAAATAGATATTTCACCCATCTTTTTAGATGCTTCCAGCTCCTTAATTAGTATGTATGGCATTATAACTTTACCCTTTGAGTTTAATCTTAATAGTGCTTCATATCCCACAATCTCATCTTTTTTAGGATTTACTATTGCTTGATAGTTTAATATATAGTTATTATTTCTAATTCTTTTATCTATTTTGATAGATAAAATCTTATTCTTAATTTTTGGATGTATATTAATCACATATATTAACAAGACCACAATGATAGATATAATGAATAGAATCGTATTATTATTTTTAATTTTCTTATCACTTTCTATTATATTATTCAGCTCATAGTTTTTCATAACATAACTATAAGAATACTTTGATATGTTTTGTTTTTTATTTTCTTTTACTTTGATTAATTCTATAGAGCTATTTTCATACTCTGCTTTATTTCCTACTTTTTTATATACAGATTGTAAATTAGATATACTATGTTCAACTGCATCTATGTTATTTCTTTCTATTGCTAATTGCTTACCTTTTTTATATTCTTCTATGGCCATTTCGTAATTTCCATTTTTTTCATTAAGTTGTGCTAATATATTATAATAATATATGTCTTTATCTGGAAAATATACTACTTTATCTATCTCTATTAATACTTTTGCTTGTTCTAAGCTCTCTGTTGCTAAACTTATTTTATTCTGTTTTATATATATTTGAGCTTTTATTATATATTGTAAAATTTTTGTATCTTGCCAATCTTCTTTGCTAATATTATATTTATATTTATCTAATTCATTTACATAATCTAAAACTTTATTATAATTTTTATTTTCTATTTCGAGCTGTGCTAAGCTTATTAGCCTGTATATGTTTAGTTTATCATTCCACTCAAGGTCATTGGGTTGTATATTTTTTACCTCATTCAATAGTTTAAGCGCTTCGCTATATTCCCCCAATTCAAATAATATTCGTGACAGATGCACTATTGATTTACCTTTAAAGTAGTCTTTGTTCAGTTTGGTTGATAAACTTATTGTATTTACACTGGCATCTATTGCACTTACTAAATCACCCTTTAGTGTATAAAATTGTTCTAATGTTCTATAAGCATAAAGTGATATTTCATAATTTCCCATTTTTTCATTTTCTAATAAAATACCTTCAAGGAAATTAATTATTAATTCTCGTCCTTCTTTTACATCTAAAATCGGTCTAAATATATCATTTATTATATTTAAATTTTTTGAATATAATTTTGTACTCATACTATGGCATGCTTGTTTTGTGAATTCTATACCTCTTTCTATATCCCCCTCTTCTAAATATTTATCTGATAAAAATTTATAGCTATATACTTTTGCGAAATTAGATTTTACAGATGATATATTTTTTACTACCTGTTCAAAGTAGTTATATGCTAACTCGGGGTTATTTTTTTCAAATAAATAATAATATCCCAAAATAAACTTTTCATCTGGGAATAGATGTTTTTTATTTAATATTGTTGACTCTATTATTTTTATTTGTTTTTGACTTAAGTTTTTATCTTCTAAATATGTATTTTCTATTTTATTGATTATTATTTTTTCTTTATTACTAATAAATACACTTACCCCAAATACAATAATTCCTAATATTAGTAACGTGATTATATGTATTTTCTTTGATTTTGCTCCCCTTATATACACAATATTTCCTCCTAATTATAATTTTTATATTATGTTAATTTTTTCCACATCACATTATACGCCACTCTATGACATTTTTCAACATTTGGATTGCATTTAAATTGTTAAGTATATTTGTAATTTATCTTTATATAAAAGCATATAATTAATGTATTAATATATAGAGAAAAATTTGGGAGGAGTACATATGAGATCACATAATGTAGATTACAAATTGTACGGGGATGATATGCAATTTGTTGAAATAGAACTTGATCATAACGAGGCGGTGGTAGCTGAAGCTGGAGCTATGATGATGATGGATGAAGGTATTACTATGGAAACTATATTTGGAGATGGTAGCCAAAAGGTTGGTAATAAACTATTTGGTGCTGCTAAAAGGGTATTAACTGGTGAGAATCTATTTATGACAGCCTTTACAAACTCTTATAGAGGCAAACAAAAGGTATCTTTTGCTTCTCCTTATCCAGGTAAAATAATACCTGTAGATTTATATAATGTCGGAGGTAAGTTAATCTGCCAAAAGGACTCTTTTTTATGTGCTGCTAAAGGTGTAAGTATTGGAATAGATTTTAGAAAAAAACTTAGTGTTGGTTTTTTTGGTGGAGAGGGATTTATTCTTCAAAAACTAGAAGGTGATGGGCTATGCTTTATTCATGCTGGTGGTACTATTATAGAGAAAAAGCTCTCTCCTGGTGAAAAGTTAAAGGTAGATACAGGATGCTTAGTAGCTATGACTCAAGATATTAGGTATGATATTCAATTTGTAGGTGGTATTAAAAATAGTTTATTTGGTGGAGAAGGATTGTTCTTTGCCACTCTTACTGGTCCTGGCAGTGTGTGGATACAAAGTTTACCCTTTAGCCGCTTAGCTTCTAGAGTATTTGCTTCAGCTCCTCAATTATATGGTGATAACAAGGGCGAAGGAAGTATACTAGGTTCTCTTGGTAATTTATTTGAAAGATAATGTTTAACTTAAAAAGGACCTGTCTCTATTTTGACTTTGAGATAGGTCCTTTTTTTATTTAGCTTATTTGTTGAATAAGTAAGTCGCTAACTTTGCATCGTTTAAATCAATACCTAAATAATAAACAACATTATCTTTTAATAGGTAATAAACATATCTTGAGGCGTCTATCCCTACTTTACCATTAGAAATTGTATATAGGCTTGTTTTAAAAATTTGTGTAGGTCCAAACTTTCTGTGAAGTGTAAAAGTTCTTTTAAATTTTTTATCTAATATAGTGTTAGTATTTTTAAAAGCTTTCACAAAAGGAACTTCGTTTATTACGTTCTCTCCTACGTAAATGCATTTTAAATCAAAGTCTTCACTTTTACCATTAGATAATTCTTCCCATAATCTCAGTAAAGGGCTTTTTTCTAATAACTCTATACCGACAGTTGGTGGAACTATTATTAAATTAGATGGAGCTTCTGTAGTCTCTTCATTGTTTGTCCACTTTATAGTTAATTCGTCTTCTTCTATAAAAGATACAACTCCAACTTTTGTTGTATCGTTTTTATATACTACTATGTCTCCAGTATTAAAGTTAGTTGTGTATTCACAACCTGCATTTAATACTAGCTTACCATCTACTACTGAAAATTGTGATATTAAATCTTTTTGTTCTAATTCTTCTTTTGTCATGTATTTCATATGAGTCCTCCTAAAAATTTCCTACTATGAATATACTACTTTATTGGAAAATAAGCAAATTTATTATTGAGGAAAATTTTAATCATCTATTTATATAATAACCTTTAGATAAAGTTAAATACCTAGAATATATTAAATTAAAAGCTATATTCTATATTAGAATATAACTTTTAAAGTTTAATATATTTTATCAATTATTCATATCTAGCATTATACTAGATTTAGAGTCCATTACTTGTGGTAATTTACCATCCCATTTTTTTATATACATTTCTCTAAGTATTCTTTCATCTAAACCTTGTGCTTTTATTTCATTTGCTTTTTTCTCACCTTCTGCTTGAATTATTTTTCTTTCTGCTTCAAGTTGAGCTGCTTGTTTTGCTATTTCTGCTTTTTCTAGTTGTAAACGCTGTTGTTCTACTTCTTGGCTTATTTGTTGCCTTTTTTCTATAGCCTCTTGAACTTCTTTTGAAGCTCTAGTTTCTGCTAAAGATACATTTTCAAATAGTACACCATACTTTTTAGCCTTTTTGTTTAGATGTTCTGTTAATTTTTCATTTACTACTTCTTTTTTAGTTAAATGCACTTCCATTGTAGAATAGTTTTTTGTTACCTCACTTATCCAGCTTCTTAATTGCCCTCTAAGGACACTGTTCATTATTTCTTGACCATCTTTACCCCTATATTGTTTTTGTACTTTTGGTACATCCTCTGATTTAAATCTATAACTAAATGTTAGATCTGCACTTAATGAACCATCATTACAGCTTATTAGTATTGACTCATCCTCTTTTGATCCTTCTCTAGTATCTTTACTCATATATACAGTTTCTATTGATACTGGGAATTGATTTACACTTTGCCATGGTGCTTTGAAGTTTAATCCTTCTGACAAGGTATAATTTTGTATACCTTTTTTAAATCTATCGTATACTGCCCCTACATGCCCTTGTTTTATAGTTGTAGTACATGTAACTGCTAACATTCCTAATATTATTATGAGTGGTATTGCTATTGATACTGTCTTTAGTATTTTAACTGCGTTATTATTTTTTTTCTTATCTACTTGTTTTACTTCATTATCATCCATTTTGATTCCCCCTTGTTAAATGTTAGTTAAATTGTATCAGAGGTTAATTGTAGTTTCTATACTTTGTAAATATTTGTAATCTTTAAAAAAATCTCTCCTAATTTGAAATCAAATTTGAGGAGAGATTTTATCTATCTTCTTCTATATCTATTTTTATATCTTCTTCTACTACTTCTATTTCTATCATTTATTAATTTAACTATAAATATTATTATTAACCCTAGTATAACTATACCTAACATAGTACCTACGTATAATCCTGCATTCATTTTTAATAAATCAAATGTTGATATATCTATCTTTCCTGATATCTTTGAGTTATTATTTGGTAATGAAAGTTTCATTTCTACTTCTTTGTTTGCTAATTTCCATGCATTGTTATTTTTATCATCTATATCTAACTTTGCATTTTTATCGTTTATATCGTTTTTGTAGTACATTATATCTTCTGTAGCTATTACTGGAGCATTTATACTCTTTGTTGGCCCAAAGAATCTAAATGCTTTGAATTCTAAATCTATACTTCCTATTTCTTCATTAGCTTTTTTATATACTTGCTTTTTTGTTTCATATCCTGTGTCTGCTATCTTTTTAGTATCGTTAAATACATTCATCCCATCTGCTCCATATTGCGATTTAAGAGCAACAGTAACTAACTTTCTTCCATCTCTTTCAAAGTAACCCACAAAACAATGACCTGCTTTAGTCTCATTCCCTGTTTTACCTCCAATATTGCCAACTTCACCTAATATTTTGTTTCTTGAATCAATGTATAATGGTGATCCTGATAAATCTATTGATGTCTTTTTGTATTTATCTGATACTATATCTCTAATCCATTCATTTTTATAAGCTTGACTTGCAATTATTGCCATATCATAAGCCGTTGATGTATTTATTTCTTTATTTTCTGGATTTATTGCATCTGACTCTAATCCACATGGATTTACAATGTGAGTATCTTTAAGCCCGAATGACTTAACTTTCTCATTCATCATTTTTACAAAATCTTTTGAGTTTCCAGCCACTGAATCTGCCATTAAGTATGCAGCATCATTAGCCGAGAAAATCATTACTGCTTTCATTAAATCATTAGCTGAGATTGTATCTCCAACATTTAATTTCTTAAAGTTATTTAATGCTGTTATAGTTGTTTTTAATGAATCTTCAGTAAATGATATAGTATCATTTTTAGACTTATTTTCCGCAAATATTAAAGATGTTAATAGCTTAATTGTACTTGCTACAGGCATTTCTTTATCCGCATTTTTTGAAGCTATAACTTCCCCTGTATCCATATCCATAACTATCGCTGATTCGGCAATTATTCCCTCAATCTTCCCTAGATTATTCTGAGCATTTACAATACTTGTAATGCTATTCATTGTCAACATTAAGATTGTAAGGATTATCACCTTAAAAGAATTCGTTTTTTTCATTTTAAACCTCACTTTTATTACATATTCTTTTGAAGTATATCATAGGTAGTATAATATAACAATAGTCTTATAAGAACAAAACAACAGCACTTATATTAGCTAGATATAAGTGCTATTGTTTTGTTCTTATATTTTATACATTATCTATTAATTCCTTTTTATTCAGTCCTCCAAATCCTAATTTTTCTAATATTAATCCTTCTTCATAGAAATCTTACACACCTCATAGCTGCGGCACCATTTAGAGTAATATTATTATATCACTCTTATTTTAACAGTATGGCCTTAATTAGTAACTTATACTATATAGTTTCTATATTATATTACTATGAAAACTATATGGTGGTGATTATATGAAATTTAACCCTAATAAATTAGAAACTACGTTTATTGAACCTATGACTCCTTTTGGACCTATTGAAAATAGAAAGTACACCCTTACCCATTCTGATGATACTGGTATGATGTTTTTGAATATAGCTGATTTTTTTAATTATGAAGCTATAAACAAAGATTTAAGAGATGAACTTTTAGGTTCTTGGAAAATGTCTGAGGATGTTTCTTATAAATTATATTTTTATGCTTATGTTAACGAGTCAGATTTTTTTAGTGCATCTATGAAATATGCCGCTTTTAAATACCATATGAGATTAGCCCTAGAAGCTATATTTTATGGTGATAAGGATTTATTCATAAAATACCCAGAGCTTATTAATACACCTATTTATGTTAAATTTGATTCATCTATACCTATGTTTGATAATTATGAGTCTTACGGATATATAAAGGATTTTATTATTAAAAAATAATAAATCAAAAGTGTATCAATATAATAATATTTATATTGATACACTTTTGATTTTAGGCTATTCAATTATAAGCTTATTTTCTACTTTTATACCTTCTTCTTTATCTTTAGGTAAAACTAAATTAAGTACAGTAGCTATTACAAATGTCATAATTATTCCATTTTGAGCAAATATATTAGATACCCACTCTGGTAGCTGTGAAAGTACTTCAGGTACATTTCCTATTCCCACACCAATTCCTATTGATACTGCTATTATAAGTCCATTTCTTCCATCTATTTTTTCTCTTGTTAATGATTGAAGCCCACTTACTAAAATCATTGCAAACATTATAACTGCTGCTCCACCAAGTACAGATTGAGGCATTACAGAAAATATTGCACTTAGCTTTGGTACAAATCCACATATTATTAAAAATACTGCCCCTGTCATTATTACAAACTTATTTACAACTTTAGTAACTGCTACTAATCCAACATTTTGACTAAATGATGTATTTGGTAATACCCCAAATAAAGCTCCTATAAAACTTGCGACCCCATCTGCCATTACTCCACCTGCTAATTCTTTGTCAGTTGGCTCTCTATCTAGTCCACCATTTGTAATTCCAGATATATCTCCTATTGTTTCTACTGTTGTTGCTATAAACATTATTGTCATTGCTATTATTGCTTGTATATTAAACTCTATTCCTGTTACAAATGGTCTAGGTAAACTTAACCATTCAGCCTCTTTTACTTGAGTAAAATCTACCATTCCAAGTACTATTGCTAATATGTATCCTACTACAATTCCTAATAAAATTGATGATTCTCCTATAAATCCTTTAAATTGCTTTAGTATTAATATTGTTATGATAACTGTTGTTCCTACTAATAAATGATTAGTACTACCAAAATCACTTGCTCCTACTCCTCCACCAAAGTATTTAATCCCAACTGGTAAAAGAGATAACCCTATAGCTATAACTACTAGACTTGTTACTATAGGTGGAAATAACTTTTTAAGTGGTTTTATAAAAAATCCTAAGAACATTTCTATAATAGCACCTACAAGTGATGCTCCTAGTATTGCTCCATATCCATAAGTTGCTCCTATTGCTTTTGCTGTTCCTATAAATCCAGAACTAGTTCCCATTACAATTGGTAGTCCCGCTCCTACTTTAAATACTGGGTATAACTGAATTAATGTTGCTATTCCTGCTACAAACATTGCATTTTGAATTAACATAGTTTTCATTTCTATTGGCATATTTAACATTCCACTAATAATTATAAGTGGTGATATATTTCCTAAAAACATAGCTAATACATGTTGTATTCCTAAAGGTATAGCTTTGTTTAAAGCAACTTTCCCTTCTAATTCATAAATTGATCCATTCTTCATTTATTAGTCCCCCTAGTTTCCTGTGTTTTACATTTATAATATTAGCACAACGCGTTTATTTTTTCCATATATTTTTTATTTTTTTTAAAATTTAGTTCGTATTTTATCTCGTTTATAATAAATTAAACAAATCAATCCTAGGTTATACTCATATAATCACGAATATTATTCATATAACAATAAAGCTACACCTTAGGATTATATCATATAATTTCTAGGATACAGCTTTATTATTATACAGCTTCATTTAATCTACCATTTTAAATTTAAATATAGTTCTTGGCCCTGCTTTTTCAGCTTTTGCTACTAGTAAATTATCTTTATCCCTTACTCTTACATAATATCCATTTGGAGCTTGTAATACATATTGTTCCTTGTCCACTTTATATAAATTAAATACTGTAGCACCTTTTTTATTGGTATCAGCTATCAAGAATCCCCTTTGATCAACTCTTATAAAGTTATCATTTATATACTTGATTTTTACTTGATTTTTATCAAATATCAATTTAAATACTGCATTTTTAGTATACTTATCTTCAGCTACGTATAAATATCCATTTTCCCCAACTACTACAAATCCATTTTCAAATACTGATTTTATTTTCACCTTAAACTTATCATTTTCTGGTTGTGGTAATGGCGGTATAGGTGGAAATGTATTTGGTGGATATATAACCGGTCCTGGTCCTCCTCCCGGTGGGAATATTACAATTCCACCAGGTCTATTTTTATTATCAATATACTTTTTCATAATAATTGCCCCCTATTTATATATTTTCTTTATAATATGACAGCAACTATTTTATTGTGCTATTTTTATTTGATGTTTAAAGTATTATTTATAAAATATTATTAATTCATTGTATTATTTCGCGGTATTATATATAAGAAATACCCCCATATAAGTTTATTTTAACTCATATGGGGGTGATTAATTTGTTTATACGTTTTCATTATAGTTACTTTTTATTCAATTTAGCCTCTAATTCACATGATATTCCTAAGTTATATATATATGCATTACTTACTTCATTTAAAATTTTATCTTCCTTCTCTTTTGTTAATTCTATATTATTTATTTTAGAAGCATAGTTCATTACATAGCCTCTAATATCTTTTATACCTTCACAATTATAATAATTTAGAGCTTCTGTTGGTAGTTCGTATTTCTCACTTAATAATGTAGCAAAAGTACGTCCTCCAAATAAGTCTGCTATAAATCTTGTGTATGCATATGCAACTATAAGCTCCGGCTCATTTTCATTTATTTGTCGAATTCTTTCTACTGAAGCTATTGTTGACGGTAGTAACTTTAGTGTGTCTATTTTGTCACCTAGTAAATACTCTAAGTCCTCTTTTATTAATTCAGACTTATATAATTCTTTTGTTGCAAAGTTTTTTACAGTTTCATTAGATTTATTATTTTCAATAGTATCTTCTATTGCTTTGTACATTGGATATAGATTAAATAAATACTCTGCATAATCATCTTTATTAGAATTTACATCTAATATTCTTTTTATAATACCACTATTTTCAGTCGCACTATGTAAAGCCCCTGTATTTTTTCTTATTTTACTAATTAAATCCATAAACTTTAGCCCCTTTTCAATTTTTTTAAAAAAATAACTATATTTTAAGTTTTATGTTTTATCTTTAATATATATACCTGCTTTTATTATCTTCAAACAACAGATTCAAACTTTACATATTTTTAACAAAATAATAAAAAGCCCTATTTATGATGCTAAATCAATATTATCACAAACGGGACTTTTATAATTTATTTTATTTTTACTCCGTATATTGTTCCATTTCTAGTTGCAACTACTACCATATCGTTATATACTGCAGGTGAGCTTTCTATGTTTCCATTTAATAATACTGAATTTAGATTCTTACCGTATTCGCCATCTAATAGATGTAAATTCCCCGCACTGTCCCCTTGGATAATATATCCATTTCCATTTTCATCATATATATCAACAGGTGATGACCACATATAATTATCAAATAAAGTTTCCCAAACTATTTCTCCTGTTTCTTTGTTTAAAGCAAACGTACCTCCTTTATTAAATCCATTATATCTTGCTAGTGAGAATATTGCTAAGTCATCAATATTATTTTTACCTATTACATTTGTAGCCATTAGACCTCCATTATTAGGTTTTTTCCCTAATAGTGACTGACATTCAAATTCTTTTTCCCAAATTACTTCTCCTGTTAGCCCATCAATCTTTTTTAATTTACTGATTCCTCTAGTTCCCTGATGGTCTACTTCATTTCCACAGTATACATATGGTTTTCCTTCTTTTACATCTATAGTTAATGTAGCATCAATATCATCAAAACCATTTATTGACCATACTGGATTTAAAGTATTTAAATCTACACATTGTATTACTCCACCATTATCTGCAAAGTAAGCAAGGTTTGCATATGTAGCTACTGAGTTTTCTATTCCTAAACGCCCTTTGTTTAGATTTGATGAAAAATTATATTTATTTATTTTAGGATCTATGCTTATCGTGTTGTTATTTTTATCATAGTCTGTATTTAATTTTATATTATATAATAACCCATTCTCTCCACCTAATACCACACTATCTGTTTCTTTGTTTACTATAGCAGATGAATCAAATGCTGGCCACCCTCTACTTGCAAATGAATCAGATCCTGGCAATTCATATAAATGAGATCCATCTATCAAGCTATATATATTAAATCCTACTGTTCCACTTTCATTTATACCTTCTCCTACATATAACAATGGTATTCCTCTAGGGTCTATACTTACACTTCCCTTTATTGGATTTCCTACTCTTATTTTATCTCTGGTTGGCTTTCCTGATGTTAACTCTATAAAATATATATTTCCATCTAAGCTTGCATATATAACCTCTGTAAAATCTTCTTTACTCTTAAATTCATCATATATGTTCATACTTTCTCTAAGTTCTTTTGGCCACTTGATTATACTTGGCTGACCTGTCCATCCAGCTCCTCCTCCCCAAGAGCTAGAAGATGTTCTAAATTCCCATGCTACTTCAAGTTCTTTGCTATCTAGTTTTGCATTACCAAATGAAGGTGCATTCCTAAGAGAGTTTCCTCTAAATGTAAATATTCCATCTATATCAGAATATTTATTTTGAAATACTATATCTTTATTATGTTCAAATTCTGTATTTGTTTTGTATGATAAAGTTTCATTATCTAAGTATGATGTTTCTATTGATGTTAATAGTTCTTCTTTTACTTCCTTTACCTCTTCTTCTACCTCGTTTTTTACTTCAGTTTGAATAGTCGATGTACACCCTGTGATAGTAACTAATGCTGAAAAAATAATTATAGAATTTAGTATCTTTCTCATGTTACAATTTCCCCCAATAATTTACTTCTTAATTTATATTCTTTTTCATAAAACTATTCCCTTTATATTTCGATATGCAAAAAAGACTATTAATTTTTAAAATTCATAGTCTTTTGATATATTCTGACTTTTTATCTTATCTTTATATATATATCCGAAAATTCCACCTATAATATATTTCCCCCACTTAAAAATTGAGTCGGTGAATCTAATATGTCATCATCTTTATTTTCTATTTTTTCTTTAGGCATTCCAATTCCAATATCTTTTACAATTATATATTGATCAAAGGATATTAATTTGCATATTTAATAACTATGAATCACTTATGAGTATAGAAGGTAGCACTATTTCCTATAAATTTACATATTGTATATTGAGGTGATACTATGAAAAAAATAATTATTGATATTAGTTTCAATAAGAATAAACTAAACCAATTTCGACTAAATAAAGAATGGATTGACTATAGAATGAGCATTTTTATGAATTATACATTTAAAAGTTTGATAAATCAAACTAACCAATCTTTTACTGCTATAATTCACTATGATGAACTTAGCGAGGTATTAATTCAAAGCGCTCTTTCTCAATATGATTTAATGCCTTCTAATATAATCTTTACATCTAGTGGAAACGCTCTTATAAAAAAAATTATACATGGTTATGATTATCTTTATATTGTAAGACTAGACAGTGATGATATGTATCATCCTAATTTCATTCAACAATTAATAGATTTTGAGCATACCTCCAACTTAGAGTGTATAGTAAATAAAGAAGGTTATGTCTATGATATAGTTGGTGATAATTTGGGAATTTGGTATGCTCAATCCCCTCCTTTTTTTACTCTTATTTACAAAGTTCAAGACTATTTAAGTGGATTCAGATATATACTAAATAGCCATACTAATGCAATAAAACTTAATCATTATGTATTTAATAGTGGAAATTTTATGGTAATACTACATGGTCAAAATACTAGCACTAAGTTTAATCATCCATTTGTAAGGAATATTATAGATAATTCTATTCAAAAGAAAATAATTTTAAATAATTTTAACTTGTCTAAGGATTAATACAACTTCATCATACTAACAAGCATTTAACTAATAATGAAATGTTTTGAATAGACATAATAAAGCCAATAGCTTCCATATTAATTTCTAGGTACTATTGGCTAAAGTTTTAGCGTCTTATTATTTCTAATTCTTTTGATATTGTCTTATCTATTCCACACTTATTCTTAATAAAAGAAGATGCATTTTGGGACATTTCTAAAAATATATCAGGATGGTTATAAATATATTCTATTGAATTGGCAAGCCCTATATAATCTTCTGGATTTGATAGCATACCACAATTGAAAGGAACAAATTCTGGTATAGCATCTATATTTGTGGAAACAGGTACTAGTCCACTACTCATTGCCTCACATATTGATACACCCTGACTATCTTTTCTTGTTGGACACAATAACACTCCATGTTTTTTGTGCATTTGTGAAATTTCATCTTGAGTTAAAAAGGTATTGTGTATGTTAACATTTTTTAAATCCTTTATAGGACTTAAAGTCTCATAGAATAAACTACCTTCTCCGTATATATTAAACTCTAATTCTTTAAAAATTTCTCTTTTAGCTAATTCTATTATTGCTTTTACTGCTAAGTCATTAGCACAATGTTTGTATTTAAACGGTCTTATTAAAAGTATCTTTTTTCTTTGTTCTATATCTTTTGGTGTAAAATTAAAAAGCTTTTCATCTACTACATTTGGAATTACATATGAGTGTTTTGTTTTTGTATTAGCATCACTCTCACAAGCTTCTTTATGATAATTAGATACAAACACAAATGTATATTCAGGACTTTTATATATTTTTCTTAGAAATATAAACTTATTTTCATCATTTTTATCAAATATAAACTTATTTCTATCTATTTCATCGCCTGTATAATTAAATAGTCTTCTATCCCATCGTTCAGCTTCATAACCATGAATCCACACAACTTTTTCTATATTAGGTATATTTTTATTTATTGTATCAATCATAGTTGAGTCTACAAAATGTATTAATATTTTTTTATAATTTCCATATTTAATAACATCTTCTAACATTTTACTATTACCTTTGTATATATCAACTCCATCAAATTTATAGCTAATCAAATATCTGTCTTTGCATAAATAATATATATCAAGATTTAAGTTACTAGATTTATACAGTTTTGCTCTTCTATGAATAAATGCATTTCTATATAAATCATTATCACTAGGGTACCCATTGGTTAATATAAGATATTTTTCACTTTTGTCTTTATTTGCTAAATAATTTTCATTAAAATCATTTATACTTATATTATTGATTACTATTCTACCTTTTCCACTTACTCTTATTGCAACTTTATAGGATATTATATTTTCATCTGCTTTCATAATAATACTACTACCTGTAGTTATATTATTAGAGGACAGTTGTCCTGCTTTTGAATAAGTTTTTATTGTCAATAGTACATTTATATTACCTTCAATTTTGCCATCAAAATCTACCCTATAGACATTATTTGGGCTCATATCAGTTCTATCTTTTTCACTATATTTAGTGAATGTAGTAAAATGTTCATATTGTATATATTCATACCCATGTTCACTGCTTGATTCATCATATTCTATTACTAAAAAATTATTATCATTATATATTTTCACTTTACTTTTGCTTAACCATTTACTTTGATTTAAATCCAAGTTCATATCTATCACCTTTTAATTTTTTATAACTAAAATCATAATCTCCAATATACATACTTATCTGTATCATCAAAGATACCTTTTATGTCTATCAAAATTTTAGTATCAGATTGATAGAGTATACTTATATTTTCTATATTAAATGTGTCTTTGAAGAACTGATGATTTACTGCAAATACTATAACATCAAAGTCTTTCATTTCTTCTATTTTGCATAGCTCTACATTAAATTTCTTCTTAATTTCATCAAAACTAGCTACTGGATCAAAAACCTTTATATTTACATCATATTCCTTTAAATAATTAATTATATCTACTACTTTACTATTGCTACAATCTGGACAATCTTCCTTAAATGTTATTCCAAATATGCCTACATTAGCGTTTTTTACCTTTTTGTTGCAAAGAATAAGTTTTTTTATTATATTTTCACCTATATAATTTCCCATATTATCATTTATATTTCTAGCTGAAGATATTATTTGAGATGAGCAGCTTAGAGTATTTGCTTTATATATTAAGTAATATGGATCTACACCTATACAATTTCCACCTACTAAGCCCGGTGTAAAGTCTAAAAAATTCCACTTAGTCTTACAAGCATTTAATACTTCATTTATATCTATATCCATTTTATGAAAAATCATTGCAACTTCATTTACAAATGCTATATTTATATCTCTTTGTGAATTTTCTAGTATTTTTGCGGCTTCTGCAACTTTTATATTCTTCACTTTACATAATCCTGCTTTAATTATTACACCATATATATTAGATATAATTTCTAATGCTTCTTCATCACATCCAGAAACTATCTTAACTATACTTGGAAGTTTATTTACTTTATCTCCAGGGTTTATCCTTTCAGGAGAATACCCCACCTTAAAATCATCTTTGCATTTAAGACTTGAACTTTTCTCAAGTATAGGAATACATACTTCTTCTGTAAGTCCTGGATAAACAGTTGATTCATATACGATTACAGCTCCTGATTCTAAATTTCTACCTACAATTTCACTTGCTGATATTATAGGATTTAAATCAGGTGTTTTATCTATATTTATTGGAGTTGGAACTGCTATTATATAAAAGTTCGCTTCCTTTAGTTTTGTTTCATCTGATGTAAACTCAATAGTACTGTTTTTTAAATTATCATCTCCAACTTCATTTGTCGCATCTATTCCTTCAATATATGATTTTATCTTGTTTTTATCTATATCAAATCCAATTACGCTAAAATGTTTATCAAATTCTATAGCTAGCGGTAATCCTACATATCCTAGTCCAATTACTGCGATTTTATTATATTCTGATTTACTATATAACATATTTGGCTCCTTTCTATTATGATATAATTTATTGCTTATTATATGTTTGTATAGTATAAATTTTAATTTGTATATAAATCATCATCATTATTTATAGCTTCATACGCTTTTTCAAATGATATATCCTCTTTAATCAAAGTACAAGTTTCTATAAGTTTCTCATGAGTTATCTTCCATGTGTGCTTATTTGTATCTATATGTCTCATTGCTATAAAATTATTTCTTGATGTTGAAAATATCTTTAATTTTTTTTCAACACATTTTTTCATTATATCATCATCTACTTGACTATTTATATCAGAAAATTCTATGTCTTCAAATATACTTTTTTTAAAGCAAAGAGTAGCCCCAGGAAGCCACGATACATATGCAAATTGTCTACTTCTCCTTGGATCTTTAGGCCTTGCAAGAATTTTATTTTCTCCTTCTAAATAAATTAAATACTGCCATTTACCAACCACATCACAATCTTCTTTAATAAAAGCATTATACGCTTCTTTTAAATAGTTTTTGCCATACAAATCATCATCATCAAATTTAGCTACATATTTATATTTTGCTTTGCTTATTGCAAAATTCAAACAAATTCCTAGATTTGTCGCTTGTGGAAGTTTGTAAACTTTTATACTCGACTCTTTTTGTGTATAAATATCAAAATCAGATATTTCTATACTATCATTATTTATTATTACTATTAATTCTTTATTTTTAAAATCTTGAACTATAAAATTATTAATCAAGTTCTCTATACACTCGTATCTATAAGTTGATGTAACAACAGAGAATCCCTCTTCAATAGTCAACTTAATTCTCCTCCTTTAAATTTACCATGTTCATATATTTATAATATAATATGCATTGCAATTTCATTAGTTCCTGAATTATTCTTAATTTTATATCTTTAAATTATAATGTGTATATTTTATTTTATTATATAATGTTACATTTTTTTATAAAATACATATGCTAATATATAGATATATTTGTATGTGTTTGTCAAATATAAAATAATTATAGGTGGTATATATTATGTTTTACAAAAAAACTCTCTCATTAGATAAAACTTATCTTGATAATGCATCTCAATATTTGAATATTCCTACTTATGACGGTAGCAATCAATGTGTTCACAGCAAAACATTATACTTTGACAATGGGTGGAATGGATATAAATTTTGGATGGTATTTACACCTTTAACATACTACCCTTCAATAAATGAAAATATAGAAAATCCCTGTATTGTTGTTTCAAATGATAGTGTAAATTGGACTGTGCCTAATGGATTAATAAACCCTATTGATAATATAAAAAAAGAAAACTTGGAATACAATAGCGATACACATATAGTTATGAATGGAGATACTATGGAAGTATGGTATCGACACTTTTCTAAAAATCCAAGAAAAGAGACTATATATAAAAAAGTTTCCACTGATGGAATACATTGGTCTACACGAATAAAATTATTAGAAAGTAATGGTACTGATGGTTGGCTATTATCTCCTGCCGTTATATATAATGATGATATATACAAAGTATGGTTTGTTGGAACTTTAGACTATAACACTTATCTACTTAGATATTATGAGAGCTTGGATGGCATAAATTTAATGCACATAAGAGATATGCAACTTAGCGAAATTAAACTCTGGCATATCGACGTTATTAAAAACGGTGAACTGTATGAATTAGTAGCAAATGTAAAAAATAGACAATCATGTATATATTCCTGTAGCCTAGATAATAAACTTTGGAGCAATTGTTCTACAATACTAAAGGTAAGTGATAATAATTGGGATAAGAATGGATTATACAGACCAAGTTTAACTATTGTCAATAGTATATATTACTTTTATTATACTGGTATAAACTATAAGCATTCTGGTGCAAGACAAGGTTTAATAATACTAGATAAATAAAATATACAAGGAAAGATTAATGACTAAAACGTCTTTATTCTTCCTTGTATTAATATTTATATCAAGTTTTAAGTTAAAAAGTCTACAAATTTAAAACTCTCTTCAAAAGATATATTTTCTTTAATAATTTCACATTTACCCATTAGTATCTCAATATTAGACATAAAAGTATGTTTATATTCATCTGAATGCTTAAATACAATATGATTAAAAGAAGATGATGAAAATATTCTGTACCCACTATTTATACAATCCTTATTAAAATAGTAATCTTCCCTAGATGATATATGTCTAAATTTTATCTTCTGATAAACTTCTTTTTTAAAACAAATAGTAGATCCCATTATAGAGTTGCTATATTTATTTTCATTTCCTATTTTCTTTAACATTAATTCATTATTTTTTTCTATATAATAATACGTTCTACTTTTGCCTACAACTGCACAACTGTTATTTGAAAATATATTAAAGGCTTCTTGTATATAATACACGCCATAGTAGTCATCATCATCAAATTTTGCAATAAAGTCATAATTACATTTTTCTATTGCAAAATTTAAGCATTCTCCTAGTGTGACGTTACCTAATTTATTGAATATACGTACATTTAAGTCATTAGTATATCTACTAAAATCACTTATTTCAATATAGTCTGAGTTAATAATAATAATAAGTTCTTTATTAGTAAACATCTGATTATAGTAGTTTTTCAATATATTATCTATGCAATATTTCCTATTAGTTACAGTAATAATAGAAAATCCATTATTAATCATACAATCACCTCATAAAAATAAAAGTCTTCTATCTTTATAAATAATAGAAGACTTTTATTTTAAATTATGTTTCTATGCTTGAGTCAAGGTAAGTTCGACTGTAACCGTCCCATCAAAAGTATTAGTTTCATTTGAGAAAGTAAAATAAGCTTGAGTTACAGGATTTAAATTTATCCATATTATACTCATACAATCACAACTTTCAACAGGTTCACAAGTACCTTCATCTGAAATATAATTAATACATGGAACATATCCTTGCTCATCTAGTAAGAAATCTTCTAACTCAAGTATATATATTCCTCCTGCTTGACTATTAAGTGTACCATAATCGAAACTTTGATTTTTAGCTATAATCTCAATATTATATTCTCCTAATGGAGTTAAATCAGATATATGATTTTCTGAAATTATAAGAGTTTCTACTGTACTAGCTAATTTCAATGTATTTAGAGATTGATTATTAAGGTTACTATTAGAAAAATCCAATATCGTGACCTTTAAATTTTCAATAATATTTGGATCTATAGTATTACCTGCTATGTTTAAATACTCTATATTATCAAGACCATATAAAGCTGACAAATCATCTATCTTATTCTTTGATAAATCTAATGATTTTAAGTTTGTAAGACTAGAAAACTCTGTTGGTAATGAAATCAAGTTGTTATTACTTAAATTTAAGTTAACTAAATTAGAAAGACTACTAATAGACGCAGGTAAACTACTCAATTTATTTCCAGAAAGATCTAGTCTTATTAAATTAGTAAATATCATAATAGGTGAAATATCCCCATCAGGTACTCCTAATACACTGATATTATTAACTAAATCAGATGTATTATTTAGATTTAAACCAGTAAGACTCCCTACCAAATTTGTAAGTATGCTAAATCCATTGTAATTATTAAAATTATTATCTGCTGCTATTAATCTAGTTAATTTATGAAGATTATTTAAATGTGCAAAGTTAGATGATGTATTTTGATTTGCATTAGTTCCCGAAATATTTAATATACTCAGATTTGGAAGATAATCAAATATATTATAATCTAAATACACAGTACTAATTCTAGAATTATTTAATGTATTTAATGTTGAAAAATCAATTTCTGTGACAGATTCAAGTTCACATTGAGTAAATATTGTATTTCCAAAAGGTTTATCTAATTTAGCATTTAAAACATTTAGAGTATCCATATTTATAGTGTTTAGATTTACAGATTGAGCTATAGTTAACTCAATTATTACTTCAACCTCATATAGATAGTAAGAATCAAATTCACAAACTGGGGAAACTTTACCTCCTATTGGATTTACAATTGAAACTTCAACTAAATAATCTGAAGGATAAAAAACTTTTGCAGGTTTAGGAAAACACATTGTAAATGGTATTAAAAATAAAGAGTCATTTTCTAATGTGTAGATATCTAAATTATTTATATCAAAATCCCCTTTAGATGTATCAATTAAACACGATGGTTTTTGATTATAAAGAGCAACAGAATAAGAAACATATGGTTTAAATGTAACTTCATCATACTCATATTCAATTGGTACATCTACCTGCTGATTGTTACAAATTATTGTAGTAGTTTTAGTTTTATCCGTTTTAGTTTTTGTTGTATATTCTAAGCTTTGTATTATAGGTAAATTGGGGTAATAATATAGTGTTGTAGATTTAGGTACTGGGTAGTTAAATTTGTATTTTTCTACCTTGAAAAGAATTTTTCTTTTTCCAGTTGTATAATAACTATTTCCTTTTGTATCTAGCACATCAAAACAAGTATCCTCATCAATTTTTATGTTTACCTCCGAATTTATGAATTCTTTTAACTCCTCAGTATTTACTTGAGTCTCATTTGTAATAGCTTGATCAAGTGATAGGCTTATATCTGAGTCATCATAATTATTTTCATCAACAATAGCCTTATCTCTGCTCGATTCATCATAAGAAACTACATTTGTTTCACTAGAGATTAAGATTTTTTTTAAATTGGATAATATTCCTTTAGACTTTGAAATTTTAATCACCATCTTATATATATATTAGAATAATCATATAATTAATCTAGTATATATATATGCTAACTTTTTATAAATGTGATAGGATTCAATGTATATCCACTTGTATCAATATTATGTTAGTATTTGAATTAAATAATAATAATATTTTTATTACAAAAAAAGAGTAAGCTTATTAAATAAATTTACTCTTTTTTACTATAATATCTATTGAATCACACTAAGATATCATATTTATTTCTTATTTTTTATTTCTTTTTGTATTTTCTTTAATGCTTTTTTAGATCCTCTTTTAATATCTTTTTCTAGTTTTCTATCTTCATAACTAGTAAATAATGTATCTAAATCATAACCTGGTGGATATAAGTCCTTAGCTTTTAAAAACAACTCAACCTTTTTTACATTTATAGTTATAAATTCATCTTTGTATAAAACTTCTACGTTGTTAAACTTATCTACTGGCTTGTATATAATTGCAAAATCTTCTTTATCTAATAGCTTTATTTTATCACCAATATCATATATCGGCATTTCATTTACTAAAATATCATCTTCAGGATTAGTATTTGATGATATTTTAGTGAATTTTACTCGTTCTAGGTTATATTCTCTATCATTTATATATTTTTTTGCACGTCTTAATACTTTTTCCATTATACCCATTTTTCTAGATATAAATAGCGCATTACTATCTTCAGAAGTTCCTATAGTCAGCTTATACATAGGTTCTAGCGTTTCTTTATCAAACATCATACCCGCATTTTCAAACTCTGGATGTAGGTTTGCAAATTTTTTTATCTCTCCATAATGAGTAGATGCTATTGTTATACATCCCATTTGGTAAAATTCTTCTAATATTGATATAGCAAGTCCTGCACCTTCATTGGGCTCAGTTCCACTACCTATTTCATCAAATAATACTAATGTTGATTTATTTGATGATTTTAAAATATCTGATATATTTTTTATGTGGGATGAAAAAGTACTTAGTGCATTTTTTATACTTTGATTATCACCTATATCAACAAATACTTTTTCAAACACACTCATCTCGGTGTCTTTACTTGCACAGATATCAAATCCACATTGTACCATTAGTGTAAGTATTCCCACTGTTTTTAATGCAACTGTTTTTCCTCCTGCATTAGGTCCTGTAATTATTAAACTTCTATAATTTTTTCCTATTTCAACATTAAGAGGTACACAATCTTTATTTAAAAGAGGGTGTTTTCCATTTTTGATTTTTATATATCCATTATTGTTTAATTTAGGTGTAATACCATTAGTATTTTGGCTAAATTTAGCCTTTGCAAATACTAAATCATATTCTGATATTATTTCCATATTTAGATTTATTTCATTTATTCTTTCAGATACAAGCTCAGTTAAGTATGATAGTATTTTGTATTCTTCTATTAATTCCTCCGACCTTAAAGTTATAAGTTCTACACTAAACTTAGATATACTTCTTGGCTCTATAAATACGGTATTACCTTTAGATGATGTATCAAGTATAACTCCATCTACTTCATTTTTATATGATGCTTTTATAGGCACAACATATCTATCATCTCTTTTACTAACTATAAATTCTTGTATATATTTTTTATTTACACTTGAAGTTAAAAATTTATTTATTCTTTCTTTTATTTTACTTTCACATACTTCAATGTTTCTACGTATCTTTTTTAATTCTTTTGATGCATTAGAGTCTACTTTATTACCTTTTATACTGTATAATATTTCTTCTTCAATGTTTTTGCACTCTGTAATATTTAGTGCATATGAACTTAATGTAGGAGAGTAAAATTCTTTATCAACCATAAATGATTTTATCTTTCTACAACCTCTTAAGAAATCTTCTATACGTATAAGTTCTGTAGGGTCTAATATCATACCCTTCTCAACCTTTTCTATAGTTGATGTTATATTAAATAGTCCTTCTAACGGAATATAGTTACTATTTTCTAGTATTTTTCTAGCTTCTTCATTTTCTTTTAGTCTTCTTCTTACTATATTTGTGTTACCGCTAGGACTTAATTTATCTACAAGCTCTTTTCCAAGACTACTTACACAGTGTACTTTAACTAATTCTTTTACTTCATTTAGCTGAAGCTTTTCTATTGTATTTAAATTCATTGATTTATTTCTCCTCTATTTATAAATGTCTATTTAGTATTCTATTTAGACTTCTTATAAATAGGGCTTATTAAAATTTTATATCTTATTAAACTCCCTATTTATTAAGAAGTCTAACTCCCGACTCATTGTATATTGTTTTTTTCATAAAACTTCCTCCACTATAATTATTTTAATTTATATTATCATATTTATTATGTTTATACAATGATACTACTTTACATATTAAAAGCTACTTATTAAAAATAAGTAGCTTAATTAATATTGTTTTTGTACATAACTTTAATCATTAGTACAAATATAGCAATAACAATTGCCATTAATATTAATATACTATTAATAATCCAATTTGACAATCCAGTTAAATAAGCAAAAGATGTTAATGCTAAGAATATAGTAACTAAACGTATTATCCCAAATTTCAATATCTTTTTAGGATTGCCTTTATTCCTTTGCATAAATATTTGTATTGAATCTACCAATTGGAAACTCGCTAACAATATTATAACTATTAAAGAAAAGGTGACAATATCATCCATAAGGATCTCCCTTCTTAAGTTATGATTTTTAACTTATTTCTTACTAGCAGATATATACGAATATCCAATATAGATTATTAAAAGTACTAAAATTATTATGTGAAATTTTGTTTTTTTTATTTATATCCTCTTGTAAAATCTTTTATCCATTTTCCACTTTTTAGCCTTAGTATGCCTACTAACGCTTTTAAAACTTCATCTATTTTAATTGCTATAAATATTACAAATATAGGTAATTTAAATACAAAAGCACTTAATAATCCTAGGGGAATTGATATACACCATAAAAAAATCATTTCAACTTTAAAAACAAATTTGTTATCACCACCACCTCTTAGTACTCCCATCATTATATTTGATGTTAAAGATTTAAATATAGCTATTATAGATGTAGCTATCATTATTTGCATAGCTATTACTTTTGTACTTTGTGATACATTATAAAAATTAACCACTATCGGTCTCACTAAGTATATAGTTAATCCTGATAAAATCCCCATAGCAAAACTTAAAATACATATTGTACTTGCATATTCTTTAGCTTTTTCGTACTTTCCTTCACCTATAATATTACCTATAATTACTGAAGATGCACTAGCAAGTCCAAAAACAAATAATGATGCAAACTGGAAAGTTACATTATTTATACTATTTGCAGCTACTACTACTCTTCCCATTCTACCTACTATTATTGAAATTATAGTTGAACCTATTGCCCAAAATAGTTCATTTAATATTATAGGTGTGCATACCTTTTTAAAATTACTAATCATATCTTTATCTATAACTGTAATATCTTTAAACCTTAGATGTATCTTCTTTTCAAAATATATTATAAATATTAATACTATTAAAAATTCAGCTATTCTTGATATAACGGTTGCAATAGCAGCTCCTCTTATGCCTAATACTGGAAATCCTAGCTTCCCAAAAATTAATATATAGTTAAAAAATATATTTATAATTAACGAAATTGAATATACTAATAGCGAAATTCTTACTGTTTTTACAGACCTTAATATAGAAATTGTACAATTTGTAATAGAGTAAAATATATAACTAATTCCAATTATTCGAATATATAATACCCCTTCATTTATAACCTCTATATCATTTGTATATATATTCATAAACAATTTAGGTGTAATTATAGCTATAAGTGCGAAAAATACACTAAGTATAATGCACACTCTGTACATAATAGCAATCACCTTATGTATAGAATCTACATCTTTTTGTCCGTAATATTGAGATGCCATAACACTAGCACCACCTCCAACACCAAACATTAATACCATTAAAAAAAATCCTAGATGATTACCTATTGATGATGCTGATAAGCTTAATTCACCTAAGTTTCCAAGCATTACTGTATCCGCCATACTTACAGAAAAAGTAATAAGATTTTGTATAGCTATTGGTAGTGCTATATTAAGTGCTGTCTTATAAAAATATTTATCTTTCGTCAAAATCATTTTGCACAACCTCTTTCAATAACAAATTAGACCTCAAACATATTATTTGTTTATTTTAGCTACTCATTCATTTTTTTCAATTTTTTTGTCGTTTTTTGTTGCTTTTTCTGGGAAGCAATGTTATTATTAATACATGGTTATTCCCCTAATAACCAATTTACTCCCCAAATAAAATATATTCCCTAATAAACCCCTTTTTATAATATATTTTGTATTTAGACTATACCTGATCGGATTTAAGGTATAGTCTTTTTTTATTTATTTTGTCACATTTTGATTTTAAATACATATAATATTTCATAGAATCGTATTTTTATACTATTCTAAATATAATATTGGAGATGCTATTATGGTACAAAATAATTGTAACCAAAATAACACTTATACTTGTGGTAATTTCGCACCATTAACAGCTGCTCAATTACAAATTTTCAACACAGCTATTGGCAATATCTTAGGTACTACTTATGTTCCTCTATTAGTACTAGAAAAATGTAATTGCCAAACTGTATATTATTATATAGCACAAAAAACAGTTGTCACATCAACTCCTGTTACAAGTGTTGTTTTAGTAACTGTAAATGTTAATTGTAGTGGCGTAATTAGTTTAGTATCAACAAACCCAATTAATATTTGTGTTAGAGAAATCTCTACTAACTATAATTGCCCTTGTTCCACTTGCTAATAATAAAAAAAGAGCTCTCTTGAGCTCTTTAATAAATTTAAAATACTATATAACAAATAAAACTCTTCTAGTATATTTTATCTATATGGAATATTTTATTTTATTGTCATCAATATATACAAAAAAAGACCTCTTTAGAAACAAAGGTCTTTTCTTAAAAATTAAAGTAAACTTTTAAAAGTACTTGCAAATGATAATAAGGACCTGTAACTTATAACTAGCGTTACACATAATATACCTATTCCTAATATATTGTTCCAAAGCTTATTTTTAAACTCACCTAAGTCATTATGGTTTAATACATACATTAAGAAAATTGCTATTATTGGTAGTATTATTGCATTTGCAGCTTGTGCTACTAATATAAGTTCCATAGGACTTGATGACATACCTATCGCACTTAATATTATTCCCACTCCCAGTACTACTATCCATATAGATTTAAATTTAATACTTTTCATATCTTTTTTATATCCTAGTGCTCCTGCTGTAGCAAATGCTGCTGATAATGGCGCTGTTATTGAAGAGGTAAAACCTGCTGCAAATAAACCTATACCAAAGAACCACTTTGCCCATGACCCCAGTAAAGGTTCTAATTGTTGAGCCATTATTGCACCACTATCTATAACTACATCACTTCCATAAAATGATGCTGATGCAGATACTATTACTGCTATAGATATTAATCCTCCCAAACCTATTGATATTACAGTGTCTATTCTTGCATTTTTTAAATCTTCTTTATTTTTCCAACGCTCTGATACTGATGATGCATGAAGAAATAAATTATACGGAACCACTGTAGTCCCTATTAATCCTACTATAGTTAGCCAATCATTTGTACCCGCGCTTGGAATAAACATTCCTTTTAGTATCGCTCCTATATCTGGTTTGGATAATATAGCTGTACTAAAAAATGTAACGCTCATAATTAAAACTAAAGCTATCAATATTTTTTCTATTTTCTTATAGTTACCTGACCACAATAACATAAATGCCAATACACCTAATAGAGGTGCCCATATTTGATTAGGTACTGATGGAACTAATGTTGAAAGTCCCATTGAACCTCCTACTAAGTTTCCAGTTTCATAAGCAATATTACCTATAAATATAGCAACTATTACTATCGTTACCGCGAATGTTTTCAATATTTTATGCGATATTTTTTCTCTAATATTCTCTCCTAGACCTTTTTGAGTCACTATCCCAAGTCTAGCTGACATTTCTTGAAATATTATCGTAGCTACAGTAGAAAATAACATAGCCCACAGTAATGTATATCCACTACTTGCTCCAGATTTTGTACATGTAGTTATTGTTCCCGGCCCTATAAATCCTGCTGCAATTAATGCTCCAGGACCTATATTTCTAAGCCTTTCTTTTAGTTTATTATTTTCTTTTTTTATTTTATTTGACGCTACTTTTTCTATCATTAAAAATCCCCCTTAATATATAAATTCTTTAAAAGGTGCTATATTTATTTTTTCTAATTCTAAACTTGTTCTAATATTTTTCAAAAACTCTAATGCCTTAATATTATCTCCATGAACACATATTGAATCAGCTTCAATATCTATATATTTTCCACTAATCGATTTTACTTTTTTACGCTTAATAATATCTATTACTCTATCTATTGCCTCATTTTCATCCTCAATTATCGCACCTTCTTTGCTTCTACTAACTAGCGAGCCATCTTCTTCATATGCTCTATCTACAAAAGCTTCTTTAGCATATTTAATACCTATATCGTTTGCTATTTTTATCATTGCGCTGTTATAGGGAGCTAATATAATTAAATCTTTATCAAATTCATATATAGACTCACAAATAGCTCTAGATAATTTTTCATCCTTTGTTGCCATATTATACATAGCACCATGTGGCTTTATATGAATCAAATCCACTTTTAAAGATTTGCAAAATGCATACAATGCTCCAATTTGATATGTTGTATATGCTTTGGCTTCATTAAAGCTAAGCTCCATATTTCGTCTTCCAAATCCCATTAAATCTAAAAAACCAGGATGTGCTCCTATGCTTACCCCATTATCTTTTGCAAGCTTTACGGTACTTTCTATAACTAAAGGATCTCCACCATGAAATCCACAAGCTATATTAGCTGATGTTATATATTTTATAATTTCTTCATCTATGCCCAATTTGTATCTTCCAAAGCTTTCCCCACAATCACAATTTAAATCAATATTAAACATAAGACCCCCATATACATTATTTAAAACATTTCATATTACTTTTTACTCAATGATTCAATAAATCCAGTGTTTGCATTTGCATATAAATATGTTTTGTTGTTCATTATTGAATATTGAAAATCTGCATTAGTCTCCACACCAACTATAACTAATTCATCTAGTGCAACTTTCATTTTCTCTATGGCTTCATTTCTATCATTTCCATAAACAATAACCTTTGCTATCATTGAGTCATAATTAGTTGGTATTTTATAGCCAACATATATAGCTGTATCTACTCTAACACCAAATCCTCCAGGTAAATGCATACTCTTTATTTTTCCAGGACAAGGCATAAAGTTATTTGTCGGTATTTCAGCATTAATTCTACACTCTATAGAGTGTCCTTTTATATTTACATCTTCTTGAGCAAAAGATAATTTTTCTCCACTAGCTATTTTAATTTGCTCTTTTATCAAATCAATACCTGTTACCATCTCTGTAACAGGATGCTCTACTTGAATTCTAGTATTCATTTCTATAAAATAAAAGTTTTGATTATTATCTACTAAAAACTCAATAGTACCTGCATTTTCATAGTTTACTGCTTTTGCTGCCCTTACAGCACACTCTAGTAATTTAATTCTAGTCTCTTCTGTTAAAAATACTGCTGGAGATTCTTCTATCATCTTTTGGTGATTTCTTTGAATAGAACAATCTCTTTCTCCTAAATGTACAATGTTTTTGTATTTATCTCCTAGTATTTGTACTTCAATATGTTTAGGATTTTTTATATATTTTTCAATATACATAGCATCATTATCAAATCCATTTAATGACTCTTTTTGAGCCAAGTTAAATAATTTTATAAAATCATTTTCACGTTCAACAATTCTCATTCCTTTGCCTCCCCCACCTGAGGATGCTTTTACTATTACCGGATACCCTATTTTATTGGCAACTTTTTTTCCATCTATTACATCATAAACAGCTTCTTTACTACCTGGAACTACGGGTACATTTGCATCTATCATTGTATTTCTCGCACTACTTTTATTTCCCATCATATCTATTACGTCACTACTAGGCCCTATAAATTTTATATTGTGCTCTTTGCATAAATTTACAAACTCACTATTTTCTGATAAGAACCCAAAACCTGGATGTATTGCATCACTATTAGTAGCTAGTGCTGCACTTATTATTTTATACATATCTAAATAGCTCTCTTTTGGATTTGGTGGACCTATACATATCTTTTCATCTGCTAGTTCTGTATGTAGTGACATCTCATCTGCTAGTGAATATACTGCCACAGTTTTTATTTTTAATAGTTTACATGTTCTAATAATCCTTACTGCTATTTCTCCCCTATTAGCAATCAAAATTTTTTTTATCATATTTAATTCTCCAAATCAAATTCTTTTCACCTTTAATATACTTTGTCCATACTCAACAATATCATTGCTTTTAACTAAAATTTCTTCTATAATTCCATCTTCGCTACTAGTTACTTCATTCATAATCTTCATAGCTTCAATTATTCCTATAACGTCTCCCTTACTTACTTTTTGACCAACAGATACAAATGGTTTTTCATCAGGAGATGGTGATATATAAAATGTACCTATTAATGGTGATTTTATCTCATAAATATCACAATCTAACTTATCATTAATCTTACTTTCTTCTCTTAGCATTTCTCTCTTCATATATTTTTCATTTAATACGCTTTTCTCTATATTTATTTCAATAGAATTTTCTTTGTAATTAAACTTTGAAAAGGATGCTTTATCTACTACATCTATTAACTTTAATAATTTTTCAAAATCCAATATTATTTCCCTCCTAAATTTTACTTAGTAAATGTTCTATCCTCCTAGATGCTTTTCTTGGCTTTAGTACCTCTATACAAGGTCTATTAATTTCGTCTTTTATCTTTTTTAACTCTTCTAGTTCTTTTCTATATATATTTTGTGCAGTTTCAACATCAACACTTTCAAACTTAATCTTATCTTTAACTTTACATTGTGCAATTTTTTGAATATCTACTGAAATTATCGTTCCAATCTTTGTGTATCCTCCAGTTGTTTGTCTATCGTTTAACATTATTATTGGCTTTTTAGTGGCAGGAATTTGAATTGACCCCAGTGCTATTCCATCTGAAATTATATCTGAAGAACTTTTATGTTCAATTTCAGGACCTTCTAGTCTACATCCCATTCTATCAAACTCTTTAGTTATTTCATATTCTGAACTTAAAAATGTTTTTAAACCCTCACTAGTAAATGCATCATCTTGTGGTCCTAGTATTACTCTTAATATAATAGTTTTATTAGCTCTATCATTTACATTTATTACTCTTGATGCGAAATTTTCTAGATAATCTTTAGGTGATGTGAATTCTATAAAATCATTCTTTTTTAATTCTCTTCCTTCTAATCCCCCTATCTTACATTTTAAATTAGTTGATTTACTTCCCATTACACAGTCAACATCTAGTCCTCCAGCAAAGGATATATAACCTCTAGCTCCATTTATAGCATTGGTAAAACTTAGCATATCTCCTTTTTCAACTAATACTGCTTTATACATTTTTACTTCTTTTCCATTAATCTTTGGATTTAAATTTCCTCCAGTTATGGCTATTATATTAGATTTAGTAAATTTCATTATTGGACCAATTAAAGTTATTTCTATACCAGCTTCATTTTCTACATTCCCCACAAGTATATTTGCAATGGCTAAGGATTTTTTGTCCAAGGCTCCACATGGAGAAAATCCAAATTCTTGATATCCAACTCTTCCAAAATCTTGTATCGTGGTTTGTAGTCCTCCTTCAACAATCAATATCCCCAGTTTTCCCCACTCCTTTCTATAACCCTATACTCATAACTTCCTTTTTGAAGTAAATCACTTATTCTGTAGTATTCATTTTTATTTATAGCTATAAATCTAATATAATCACCAACCTCATAAATCACTGGATTTTTTCTATTTATATCGTATGGTTTAATCGGCGTCCTTCCAATTATTCTCCATCCTCCAGGAGATTCTATTGGATATATACCTGTTTGCTCTCCCCCTATACCAATTGACCCTGCATTTATTTTAATTCGTGGATTATCTAATCTTGGAGTAACTAATTTTTTATCCATACCACCTAGGTATGCAAATCCTGGAAGAAATCCTAGCATATATATTAAATATTCTTGATTAGTATGTATACTCACGAGTTCCTCATATGATAATTTAGTATGTTCCATTACATATCTAATATCACTTCCAAACTCTTCATCATAGCATACGGGGATCTCTATTATTCTCTTATTAATTACATCTATGTTTTCAACTTCTTTCTCCAAATTAATAAGTATTTCTTTTACTTCTCTAAAATATAACTTTACAGGATCATAGTATACTAATAATGATTTAAATGATGGTACAGTTTCAATTATTCCATCTACTTTAGCTTTTTTAATTACATAGTTAAGATTTTTAATTTTATCGTTTATTTGGCTATTTATCTCATTTCCAAATTCTATTGAAATTGCACTATCGCCTACAATCAAATATTTCATATATCTCCCCCCTTTGTTTTAATTATGCTTCTTTTTTAAGTATATGTTAATCACTATAAAAATGCAATATTTTTTATTTATATTTCATTTTTTTATTTTATCAAACAATTTACAAGATTATAACCCTTGATATATCTAGTTTTATTTTCCGAGGAGTCGTATTTTTTTCAAGTTGAACGTTTTTTTTTTCATTACCATCCATTTTTATGTATATTAGCTAAATATTCAATTTAATATGCTGCCTTAATACTCAAAAAAAGTGTAGATTATATCTACACTTTTACTTATTCGCTTCTATATTAGTTTTTAATTTTTCTTTTATTGCTTTGTATACTTCATCTTTCTTTTCTATAGGAACTTTGTACCAGTATATATCCCCTTCTATATCACACTTAATATATTGAGATCCCTTTATTAGTCCAAAGGTTAACGTTCCTCTATTTTCATAGTCCTCAATTATATATAAATCAGGTTCTAATTTTATGTTTTGAATATCAGATATTTCTATAGAACTTTCTCTTAACACTTTTACTATTTCATTAATTTCTCTTTGACTTGTAAAAACTGCATTTTCTCCTTGATACTCTTGTATAATTATTTTTTCTAAATCATCATTTGATAATGCACTAATTGGCAAATCTTCAATTGCTATACTTATCAATATAGCCATCATTAAAATTAATATAATCTTTTTCATTCCCCACCTCCATTATGCCATCTATAATATAAATATCCCATATCTTAAGACTTTAATACTATTTAAAAGGAGGTAACTTTTTCTATTTAATTCTTATAAATTTCTTCATAGGTTTTAAAAAAACCTAAAGCTAATGAATCTACTTTCCCGTTCCAATTTTTACCTTTACCTTCATCAGGGCAATATGATACTTGTACCGCATCTACAGATACCCCATTATAGTATTGACCACCTTCAGTTAAATAATTTTTACCTAAATGCTTTGCAGTTTGCATTATACTTTCGTATTGACTAGAAAATAACCTTCCTTTTGAATCATCCGCATATACTTCATATCCTGTTAGATTATTATCTTCCACTGCTCTTCTTGATGTTGCAAATCCACTTTCTAATGCTACTATTCCTGCCATAGCAAACGCATTTACTCCGTACGCTTTCTCCGCATCTACAAATGCACTTGCAAGATGATTCATAGTTGATGCACCTTTGTATTTTTCAAATACGTTCTCTAGTTCCTCTTTTGTTATATTACTCGGTACTGTCATATCACTTCTTGTATATCTGACTTCAATATTTTCTATATCTATACGTTCTTTTTCTTCATCTATATATTCTTTTTCTTCAATTTCTATAGATGCTTCTTTGACTACATTATCTGTAGCCTTATTAATTACTTTTGAGCTTAAATTTGAATCATCTATTATGTTACTTGTTGATGATTTGCCAAAACCCATCATCACTAAAGATAAGCACATTAAGCTAACCATTTTTTTACTCAATTTCATATATTTTGTCCCCTTTATTAAAATCTCTGTATATATATAATTCACTAAAGGAATGTAGCTTTCCTTTGTATTTTTAAATAACAGTATTTCAATAAAGCTTATCGTATTATTTTTTCTTTATTTTCGACATTTCTTTCAATATGAAAATACTTTTTTTGATTCAATATCCTTATATATAGCATTGTTTTCGTATTTTTTTGTCGTTTTTGCTTGTACGATTTTCACAAAAAAAGCTAGCAAATTTTGCTAGCTTTTCTTAGTTTAATGCTTTTATTAACATTGTATACGCAATATCTTTTTGTCTTATCAGATCACTTTGATTAAATTCTCCAAACTGAAAACGAGAAATCGTTGATATCCCACTACAAACACTAACAAATACACTTCTAATATAAATCTTATCAAGTTTATAGTTTATTATACCTTCTTTTATGCCTAATTCAATAATAGGTTCAAGTATTTCAACAACGTAATCTCTAAATTCAATCATTTCATCTTTGCCATGATTTATACATTTAAATACATCATGTATTTCCCTACTTGTCATTAACATTTGAAAATATGCACATCTACTGGTCATTACTTCTAGAATTTCTTGAAATCCAACATCACATTTATTTTTAAATCCGTCAACATTTTCTATCTTTATTATCATATTGGCAAATTCCTTGTGCATCTTGTACAAAATGGATTTTGCTATTACTTCTTCTTTATTTCTAAAATATTCGTAAACTGTGCCTTTACCTATTCCTGCTGATTTCGCTATATCTGCAACTTTAATACTACTTAAACTAACGCCTTCATCTACAAGTTTTATAAATCCCTCAAAAACTAAAATTTCTTTTTTTGAGTACTTATTTTCATAACTCATTTTATTCCTCCTCTATTAGGATTTGCTTTAATTCTTTTTTATGTAATAAATCATATAAAACTGGTATAACAACTAATGTAAGTACCGTTCCATATAATAACCCTCCAATAGTCACTATAGCTAACCCTTGTGTCATTTCTGCACCCATACCAACACCTATCGCCATTGTTGACATTGCTAATATTGTTGTAAGAGCTGTCATAAGTATAGGTCTAATACGAGTACGTCCTGTTTCTATTATAGCATCTTTTTTCTTCATTCCACTTAATCTTAGTTGATTAATATAATCAACAAATACTATACCATTATTTACTACCACACCTGATAATACTAGGAACCCTAGTAATGATATTACACTTAAGTCATTATTAGTCACTAATAATGCAAGTAATCCTCCTGTAAATGCTAAAGGTATTGTAAACATTACTATAAATGGAGATAGTAACGATTGGAACTGAGCAACCATTATTAAGTATACGAATACTATAGCTAATGCTCCCATAAGTAATAAATCTGTAAATGATTTATTAATGGTTTCATTTTCACCTTTCATTTCAATTGTATATCCTGATGGTAACTCATAATCTTTTAGCTTTGATTGTACATCTCTACTCACTAGCCCGATATTAAACTTAGAATCAATTGATGCACTTACTGTAATGTATCTTGATTGATTATCTCTATTTATAGAAGCTAAGCTATTCGCACTTTGTATAGATGCTATATCAGATAACTTTATTTCTACTTCTTCCTGACCTTTAGTTGCCTTTATTTTATATTTTTTTAAATCTGATCTTGAAATATCAACATCACTTGCTACTATAACTGGATATTCATTATTTTCTATAGTAACTTTTGTTGCCTCTTTTTCTTCCTCTATGATACTAGATACCTTTTGATATACTTGAGCTACTGTCAATCCATATTCCATTGCCTTATTCTTATCTACTACTACACGTGTTTCTGTCGATGCATCTTCCATACCATTAGATACATCTGCAACGCCTTCAACTGTAGATAAAACTGCTGCTAAATCTTTTGCTATTTCCTGAAGTTTATCTAGATCAGTTCCTTTTACTTCTATTTGTATTCCAGAACCACCTAAAGCACTCATATCCATATTTGATGCTGTTACTTTTATTTCACACTCTAAATCTTTAGTTTTTTCATATATTAAATCTTCTACCTCAATATTTGATAATTTCTTCTCTTCTTTTAGTATTATATAAAAGGACATTCCTTCTCCTGCTTGTCCCATCATTCCAGTACTTTCCATAGCACCTACTGTTTCTATATCTTCAATAGTTAACAATGTATCAATAAACTTATCACTCATTTTATAAGTATCACTTTTTTTACTTTCTTTTGGCATTGTTAATGTTGCTGTCATCTGCGTTGAATCCATTGTAGGCATAAAGCTTGTTCCCATTGTTACTGCTTTATATCCACTAAATCCTAATAATGCTATTGCAAATAATATTACAACTATTTTATGTTTTAAGCTTTTTCTTAATATAACTTCATATATATTTACAAACTTATCAAATAGAATATGTTCTTTCTCATCTACTTTAGTTAATAAATTTGAACTCATAGCTGGAACTACGGTTAAGGCTACAACCAAACTTGCAATCAATGAATATGCTATAGTAAGCCCCATATCTACAAATAATTGTTTAGTCATACCACCAGTAAACACTATAGGTAAAAATACACATATTGTAGTTAATGTTGATGCACTAATCGCTGCTGCAACTTGTTTAGCACCATATACTGCAGCTTTTGCCATACTCATTCCTTCATTTCTTAGTCTGTATATATTTTCAATAACAACAATACTATTATCAACTAGCATACCCACACCAAGTGCTAAACCTGATAAAGATATTATATTTAATGTAATACCACTAAAGTACATAAGTACTATTGCAAATAGCACACTTATTGGAATACTAAAAGCTACAACAATTGTAGTCTTAAAGCTTCTTAGGAAAAGTAATAATACTATAACTGCTAGTATTCCTCCATATATTAAGTTACTTAATACACTATCTATTATTAAATCTATATACACACCTTGATCCATTAACGTTGTAATATGCATTTTATCATTTTCATTAGATAAACTACTTATAGTTTTATTAATAGACTTAGTTACATTTGCAGTTGAATATGCACTTGATTTTTGGAATGTAAGCATTATACCTGGATTGCCATTAACGTTTGTATATGTATCTGAAGAATTATCCACAAATTCCACACTAGCTACATCTTTAATTTTAATGTCTCCTACTCCTTTGACATCTACATTAAATAATAGTAAATTTTCCAACTCTTCTACAGTTGCAAATTGTTCTCCTACTTTTACAGAGTATTGTGTTTCATTTTCTTTAATGTATCCTGCTGGCATAGAGAAATTCTCAGCCGTTAATATATTTCCTATCATTTCAGGAGTAATTTTATCTTTTATATTAGCACTTTTATATGCACTTTCTTTTGCATTATCTAATTGTTCTTGTGCTGATTTTAATTGAGATTCACCTTGAGTTATTTGACTTGATGCATTATTTAACTCTTTTTCTAAAGTTACTTTACCTGTTAATAACTCTTTTTCCTTTGCATCTAATTGAGCTAAAGAATCGATAGCTTCTATTCCCTTTTTAGCCTGACTTATACCTTCTTTAATTTTAGCATCAACTTCTTCTAGTGCAGTTATTTGCCCTTGAAGCTTTATGTACTCTTCAGAACCTTCTACTAGATTACGTTGTGCTTCTTTCAAAGTACTAAGCTGCAATGAGTTTTGTGCATATGCCATATTAGCTTCATCGATTTTATCTTGTAACTCTCCCTTTGATAAACCAATTACATTAACCGCTGCTTGTAACTCTTTTTTTGCTGTTTGTAATTCCTTTAGTCCACTCTCTATTTGTGAGGTTTGATTTTTCTTTTGACTATCTAATTCTTGTTTTGATTTACTCAAATCTGTTTTAGATTTATTTAATTCATTTTGCTGTATTGATAATTCATCATCTATGTTTGCTAGTATCTTATTATTTATATCATCGATTTTTTTCTCATCTAGTTTAATCTTCAGTTGATCTTGTACTAAACCTACTGCACTTACAGATGCTACACCTTCTATTCTTTCAAATTTAGGCATTATATTATCATTTACATACTTTGTTACTTCTTTAATATCCATATCCTCAATATCAATACTTAACATCATTATAGGCATCATATCAGGATTCATCTTTACTGTAACAGGAGATTGAACACCTTCATCAAACATACCTTTTACCATATCTATCTTTCCACTAACATCAATCATAGCAGAATCCATATTTACGTCTTGATTAAACTCTAGTATAACCATGCTGGAGTTTTCACTTGATACAGAACTTATATTTTCTAACCCACTAGTTGTTGCTAGTGCCTGTTCTAACGGCTTACTTACAGTAGCTTCTACCTTTTCAGGACTAGCACCTGGATACACTGTATTCACCATCACATACGGTAGATCAACACTTGGTAATAAGTCTGTAGTCATATTCATAAATGATACAATACCTAATATTAGTACCATTATTACACCTACCGCTACTGTAAATGGTCTTTTTACGCTAAATTTAGAAATCATAATTTCACCCCTTCGCTTTTTAGAACCGACTGGTCAGTCTTGTAATAATATAATAATACTTATGTCATATTTTAGCAATATTTTATATATAAAAAAGTATAATTATAGGACTATGAATTACATTTTACATTCCTATAATTATACTTTATGTATTATACGACTTTATCGATTATAAATATAATAATTTATACTCTGATACCAAACCATTCACAATTTCCATATTGTTTAAATCCACATTTTTCAGCTAACTTCTCAGATGCATAATTCCCCTTTTCTACTTGTAAATATGGTATCTTACCTTGATCTAAAATTTCATCAACCAAACTTAACGTAATATCTACTGCATACCCTTCTTTTCTATATTCTTCTCTCGTAAACATTGGACCTAGTGAATTATCTTTATGAATCAGTAACCAAGATGCCAATTCACCTTCTTTAAATACACATTTGCTAACTCTATTTAATATAGATTCTTTTATTTCAAATAAGGAATCTTCATCTTTAAAAGTATAATAATTATTAACTATTTCTGCATAATCAACGCTTAAGCTACATACATTATCTTTAATACTACTCCTAATATATTTGTTATTATCATAATAATATAATGTGCAAGGATTCTTCCATTCCACTTTAAATCTTGATTGTATTTTTTTAGCAATTTCACTTTTCACCCCGCTAAATCCATACTCACCTTTATTATTTGAGATATAGTCTATAACCTTATCTGTAAATTTTTCATTTTCTGTATACATATAATTCAAATACCCTATATTAACTACTATTCCTGTTGGATAATTTATGTCATCAACATATATTTTTGTATTTTCTTGATTTTCTAATATTCCAATAATATTTAAATTGCTTATTAAATCTTTATATAGTAATTTTTTAATATTAACATTTAACTCACTCTCATAAAGCATCAAATTAATTTTTCCCTCCATTTATCTTTTTTATAATAATTTACAATCATTATTGCTTCTATTAAAACAGATAAAGCAATTGCTATCCAAACCCCATTAAGGCCTAATTTAAATGTTATTGCTAATAAATATGCTAGTGGTAGCTTCAATACTACATTAGCTACTATTGATGATACCATCGGTGGCTTAGTATCACCTGACCCTTGAAATACACCTCCTAATATTATGGGGAAAACTACAAATAATAAGCCTAAATAAGTAATTCTAAGATAAGATGAACCTACACTTATAACTTCTAGGTCTGTAGAAAATATAGAAATCATATTTTTAGGAAATATAAAATACGGAATTGCAAATACTAGCATATTTATAAAGGCAAGCTTCAACCCTGATTTAATTAATTTGTAACATTCGTCAATATTACCTTTCCCTAAATTTTGACCTACTAGTATCGATATGGATATAGATAGTCCATTTAAAAATATAAATGTATAATTGAATATTTGTTGACCTACTGAAAACGCAGCACTTCCAACTTCTTTACCTACAAGGTATACCAAGCTAACCATAAGCATTCCTGTAACAGGTCTTGTAACCTCTTTAATGCACGCCCAACTTCCTATTTTTAGTATTCTTACAGAAACTGACTTAGATATTTTTAGAGATTTAATAAATAAACGTTTATCATTGTTGTACAATCTCTTTATTATAACTATGTTCATTAATATAAAGCTAAGTATAGTAGAACTCAAGGTTGCTATAGCAGCACCTTTCACCCCTAAATCAAACCCATATATAAGTATTGGATCAAGTATAATATTTAAAACATTTGCTAATCCAAAAATATATAAGGGAGTTTTAGTATTCCCTATTGATTGTACTATTGTTCTAAGAGTTGATGATATAAACACTAAGGCCGTTCCTGAAAATACAATAACAGAAAAATCATATGCATATTGAAGAGTTCTTTGTTCTGGGTTAAATAAAATTTTAAGAAATGGTTTGGTAAAACTACAGCATACAATACTTACTACTACCCCAATAACTAATGATAGTAAATATGCTTGGGTACTTACTTGTTTTACTTTTTCTAAATCACCTTCACCATAATATCTAGATACTAATGCAACTACCCCTGCAGATACAAATGTTGATATTACAAAAACAACAGTTAAAGCAGAGTTAGATATTCCAACTGCTGCTAGTTCATAGGTACCTAATTTACCTATAAACACCATATCAACAGTAGACAACAGACTCTGCAAAATCATTCCTAACATTACTGGCCAAGATAATTTAAATATTTTATTCATTATCATCACATCACTTTAAGTTTATTAATGCTTTCTTCATATCTATTATTATAATGTATAATTTTTTTAATATAGTTCTTTTAACATAAATTTCATATATACATAAATAAAGTAGACAAATTTTATTGTCTACTTTATTTATGTACTTACTTTTCCTTTAAATCTATTTCCATTTCAATGATCGAATCCATATTTTCATCTATAATTTCAACTGATACCTTTTTTACTGTTGATTTAAATTCATCTTGCATATTTTTTATATTTTCATATGCTATGTTTAGTTTTTCACTAGAATCAAATTTTCCTAAAGTCATATGAGGCATAAACTCCACAGTATTCAAAAATCCAGGTTTATACTTTTTTAAAATACCGCTGTATAAAAGTTTATTTAACTCTTTTACTTTTTCATTACCATCTTTTACTGTTAAAAATAAAAATTTACCTGTATCATCATCTATTTTAATAATATCTTTTAATCTAATTTCAAATGTCTTTTTATCTTTTAGATGTTCTTTTAGATACTCTTTTAAATCCTCTGATTTAATAGAACTATCAAAAGGAAATACCAATGTAACATGTGGTCCTACATTGTTTGCAAATGGGTCATATTTTTCTCTGATTTTATCTATTATTTCCATATTTTCAAACTCAGGAAATATCATTATACATCTTTTTAAAATTTGTTCATTCATATTTTAACCTCTCTTTATATTAGCGTTAGATACATTTTTATCTTTTATTATTTGTACAGATTATTTATTGCATCAGCTAAAGTTTTTGACTCAATAGTGTAATGTCTTTCTATAATGGTTTTTAAGCTTTTATTATCAATATCTAATATTTCTATATATAAATATGTGCTTTTATCATTTATATTCTTAAGATATATTTTTGTTTCATATAAATATAATATATCGCCTTTGTCTTTTATCTTTTCTCCATCTAATAAAATAGTAACTTCCTTAGTTTCATTATTTGGACAATCTTTTATACTTCCTCTTTTTAGTTTTGAGTTTAATAATTCATCGCTTATAATATTTGTTTCAATATTTGTTATATCAAATCCATAATTATGTACTTGTTTTTCATTATCATAGGTCCAAGTTGATACTACATCTACTTTATCAAATTCCAATGAGTTATTTACTTTGAATTCACTCTTTATCCCCAAAAGTATAAATCCAATCGCTATTATAGATACACATATTAATAAATTTATTCTTGTTTTATTCATAATACCCTCCACTTACAATCCTTAAACAGATACTTGCATATATACATTCCGTTTTTGTAAAACGTTTTTTAACACTTTAGATATATTTAATTATAAAACATAATACCTATTTGGGTAAATGTATTTTATATCTTTGTTTATTATTTTTGTATTATTTGGTAAAATAATGTCTATATTATTATATTTATTATGGAGGGAAGTAATGAGCATTGATACATTTAAAGAATATCAAAATCAAGTTCAAAGAACTAGAAGTTTTAATGAATCAGAATTAACAAACTATACACTTGGCCTAGTATGTGAGGCTGGTGAGTTTGGAGATATAATAAAAAAACACTTATATCACAACCATGAGCTAGATGTTGAGGAAGTAGTAAAAGAATTAGGTGATGTGATGTGGTATTTATCTAATATTTGTAATGTATTAGATATCCAGTTAAGTGATGTAGCTACTGGTAATATTGATAAATTAAAAAAGAGATATCCTAATGGTTTTAGTAGCGAAGATAGCATAAATAGATCTGAGTAAAGTGAAAAAAGAAGGAGATTTTAACCTCCTTCTTTTTTATAGTTGTATTTTTAATTTTTATCATTAATTCCTGTTTGCACCTCATTACCTTCATAGCTTATCCAGTCACTAAAGCTACCACAGTATACTTTGTGCTTTATATTGATTTCATCTAACGCTAAGCTATTTGAACAGGCTGTGATTCCTGATCCACAGTAAACTATTACTTCATCATATACTCTTAGCTCTTTAAATATTTCATTTAGTTCTTTTAGTGATTTTAATGAAATATAATTATCTTTTTTATCTAGTATATCCATCCAAAAATAATTTAGGGCCCCTGGTATATGTCCCGCTTTTATATCCACTGGTTCAAACTCTCCAAGATATCTTTTATGTTCTCTCGAATCTATTATTGCAATCTTATTATTATTTACTCTACTTTTTACATACTCCATATCTGCTTTTAGTTCTTCTAGTGAATTTGCTTTAAAGTCGCCTTTTTTACTTTCCTCTATTTTATTAGTTACTTCTCCACTAATAGATTTAAATACATTTATTCCACCCTCTAAAACATAGACTTCTTTATGACCCAAATATTTAAGTATCCACCATAATCTAGATGGTCCTGCTAAGTCTCCTTCATCATAAGCTACAACTATTGAGTCTGTATTAATTCCTATATTACTAAAGACTTCTTCTAGTTTTTTTATTGAAGGTAATGGGTGTCTGCCTCCATATTCTTTTATTTCGCTTGATAGTTCTGTTTCTATATCAACTCTTTTAGCACCTTTTATGTGTTCTTTTTCATATTGTTTTTTTCCATATTCTTTGTCATTTAAGTCAAACCTACAATCAACTATAACTAATTTTTTATTATTGATGTTTTCTTTTAACCAATTTGGCGATACGATATTCTTCATATTTGCCCCCTATGTTTTTATATAATTCTGTCTATTTGATTATATTATAATTTTTTCTAAATTCCAATATTTTACCTATTCATTATCTTCTTTTTCTTCTTTCTTTTGTTTTGCAATACCTACTAGCTTTTTAAATAAGAGTAGCATATTTTCATTTTCTTCTATCATTTCTTCAGGATGCCACTGCACTCCAATTGCATATTTATCTCCTTTTAATTCTATAGCTTCAATAACACCGTCCTTAGCAGAGGCACTTACAACCAATCCTTTGCCTAGATCTTTTACACTTTGATGATGAAAGCTATTTACAATACTATCGGTTCCAAGTATTTCTGCTAGTTTACTCCATTCACTTATTGTAATCGAATGACTTCCCATGAATCTTTTAGCACCTTGTGAGTGCTTTATATAACTACCTTCTATATGATTTATATCTTGGTATAAGGTTCCTCCTAAGCACACATTTAGTACCTGAAGTCCTCTACAAATCCCAAGTATTGGTTTATCTAAAATTAAGGCTATTCTTGTAGCTATTATATCAAATTCATCATTATCATTATCAAAATATCCAAGGCCTACTAGTGGTTCTTCTTTATATAAAATCGGATTAATATCTGCCCCGCCTGAAATTATCAATCCATCTATTAAATCCATTTGACGTTTAATATTATCTCTATTTGTATTAACAGGTATTATAATAGGAACCCCTCCTGCTTTTTCTACAGCTGATATATATGTATTATTTACATATACTTTCTCTTGTAATGATGCTGAATCATTTGTAGGAGTTAAATTTGATAAAATACCTATAATTGGATTCATATTTTTCTCCCTTCTTTTAATAACATTTTTCTAACTATTTTAATACTATATTATAGTCTATTTTATTAATTATTTTTTATGAACAAATATAATTGATAATTTATATGTCGTAATATTTTTCTATAAATTTTACATTTCAAAAATATATTTTTTATGTTTTTGTCAATAATATGTATGTATTTCTAAACTATTTAACATTAAAAGAATCTATATCTAATTTTAAAGGAGTTACAATTACATGGATAATTTTTTAAATCACATCAAAGATAATATAGATTTACGTAATTTTATTTTTATTAAAACTACTAGTAACAAAGCTGTCATATTCAAGATTTTTCATAAGTACACTAAGTGTATTTATATAAGTGTTTTTGATGATTATATTGAAGTTAGCATTGATAAAGTGTTTGATGAGAAAAATTTTTATAAAGGTATTGAAAGACTTATAATTGACAAAAAGAGTTTTAATAATTTTAATGACTCTCTAAATTATATTAAAAAAAACATAGCCATCTAGCTATGTTCTTTTTAATAACGGAAAATTCCTAAGTCTGCATCAACACAGAATTTATCTCTACTAAATAATCCCCCGTAAGATATACTTACACTTTCTAATTGAGAAGCTAAGGTAACCTCTATTATAACCTTATAATCATCTACAAAAAATGTAATATCATTTGATTTTACATCATCAAGCTCTAAGTCAAAAGTCGCTTGCTCATATATAGATGGTCTTCTTGTTAAAACTCTTATATATTTTTTATCGCTATTTTCTAATAATTTATCAAGTTCTGCTTTTGCAGTTTGTGATATAAATATTTCTAATTCCATATTTTCACTCCTAAGTATTATTGTCTTTCCTTATTATATCATAAATCTAATAATAATATAATTCATACCCAATAAAAGTAATTTCTACCTTCTTTTTCTGTCATAATTTTTTATAAAAAGTAAATATTATATTTAGGGCAAGTATTCTTGTTTATCATTTTAGCATATTGTCCTCCCCTTTTTTGTTTATTAAAAAATACCTATGGTTTAGGCTCCATAGGTATTTTCTAATATTTTTATAGTAATATCATTTTTTTGATAACTAAAATATTTAATCATTGCTTCATATAATTTATCAGATATATTTAAAATTATTTTTATTTGAATAAGTTGCTTTTTAAATTCATCTCTAGCTATACATCCCACTATATAACTAATTAATGCTTCAACAAATGATGTTGATATTGTATATCCATCTTTATTTTCTTTTAACGCTAATTGTACATAAGGAATTAGTGCTGTAAATGTAGCTATCTCTCCTAAAGAAATATCATCATAACTTTTTATATTATTGTTAGCATTTACTTTAAATTCATCTTCTAATAAAAGGCCATTTAGTAAATCACTTATAACACTTGAAATAAATGTATTTAGCGTTTCTTCTTTATCTAGTAGCATTTTATTTATAATATTTTTATCATTTTCATTATCTATAAAGTTTAATAATTCATTTATTTTCATATAGTACCTCATATGTTCCTAATATTTATCTTTGTTATATAAAAGAATAACATAATATTTTTTTATATACAATATTTATACTCATTTATAATATACTTAATAATATTTTTATTTTATAAGTTTAAATATAAAACTACGCTTTATATCTACAGCCTTTTTAGGACATAATTCATGACAACAATAACATCTTATACATTTAGATAAATCTATTTCAACTTTATCTTTTAGTTTCATTACTTTTGCCGGACAAGCTTCTATACACTTACTGCATTTTATACAATCTTTATGCCTTATTGAAGGTTTAGGTGTAATCATCTTAGTTAAAGGTTCATGAATAAATTTAGGCAAACTTGATGACAATAACCTAAAGTCCTTACTTGTATTTGGAATATCAAAATCATATATAATTATTGGATTAATATCATCACCTATAATATTTATATCTGAAGCATCCTCTTTTATATAATCTCTTTTTATAGCTCCTATTAATGTAGGTACTCTTTTTGCCTCTAGGTTTATCAATTTACATGCTACATAATCTATTGCATATGGACTAGAGGATGCTAGAACTGCACCAATTTTTCTTGGCACTCCTGCAGATGGTCCTTCTCCTTCCATACCAACAATCCCATCCATTATAGTAAGTGTTGGGTTTATATATGAGCATATATCTAGCAATACGTCTTGACAAAATAGTTCTTCCGTCGGAAATCTATAGTGAATTTCTGCCTTCTTTAGTCCCGCTATACATCCGTACAAGTTTTTTGTCCCACCTGTAAAGGTAGCCATTTGGTGCGTTTTTAATTTGCATAAATTCACTACACAATCAGCATCTTTTATAGGTTTTATTATATCCATATATCTAAGTGCATTCGCATTTTCATTTTCTACCTTTATTTCCGATATATCATAATTTAAATCTATATTTAAATCCTTTGCTACTTCTTCTAGTCCTGTTGACTTATAAATACTTTTTAATGATGCTATAGTATAAGGTCCTCCTGGACTATCAGCTATTGTTACTTTACAATTTAGTTCAAGCAGCTTTTCACATACTACCCTTACCACCATAGGATGAGTTGTAGTCGCTTCCTCTGGTGTTTTTTTCATAAGTAAGTTCGGTTTAACTAATACCTTACTGTTAGGTTTTATATATTTGTCTAAACCTCCCAAATCTTCAATTAGTTTTTCTATAGATACTTTAACATTTTCATAACTATAGTCATTACACTTTCTTACACTAACATTTTTCATATTTTACTCCTTTTGTTATTGTATACAATGTACGTTTTTTAAAAATAAAGAGTGTAGAAATAATATCCACACTCTATTAATTATATTTATTTTATTGAAAATTTATAAGTTGTTTTTTGAAGATATTTATCATCTTTGTTGATTATTGAATCTTCTATAAAGCACAGACCTCTTCCTATAGGAGGTGCTTGCGTTTCAAAACATATACCGTATCTTCTTTGAGTGTCTTTTCCATTATATAAAGGAACATTGTCCGGGAAATTCATGCTATATATTACTGCACACTTTTGATTTGTACTTATTGTCATACTTCTTCTACTCACATTATCTACTAAAGAAATTTGTTCTTCAGTATTATTTAATAAAAATGAGTGATCATATCCACACCCAATTTGTATTTGTTTATGATTATCATCTATTCTATCTCCTATACACTCTGTTTTTCTAAAGTCAAAAGGAGTTTGTTCTACGTTTATTTTTTTGCCTGTAGTAGCACAAGTTTCATCTATTTCTAATATATAATCAGAAGCTAACGTTAAGTATTGTTCTGTTATTGGACTTTTTATATTACCACTTAAATTAAAATAGCTATGATTTGTTAAATTAATTAATGTTGTTTTATCTGCTATCGCTTCATACGTCTGTTCAATAATATAATTTTCATATATTTCAAACGAAACAATCGCTTCAACTTTTCCTGGGTAATTTTCTTCCATATCGTCACTAATATTTTTCAACTTTATTGTAGCACTATTTTCTTTTTCATCTATTTCTACATCCCATATTTTTTTACTAAACCCTACATTTCCACCATGACCTTGATGAGGATTATAATTTTTTGCTAAATCATATTTATTACCATCTATATTAACTAAACCATCACAAATTCTCCCTGATGTTCTTCCTATTATAGCTCCAAAATATGATGGATTTTCAATGTAACTTTCTATATCTTTATATCCTAATACAATATTTTCTAATTTACCATTTATGTCCGGGGTAATAATTTTTGTTATAATTCCCCCTAAGTTTAAAACTTCTACTTCAAATCCGTTGTCAAACTTTACATTGTAAGATATAATTTCTTTATCTTCATATCTAGATAATATTTCTTTTGAAATCTTCATTAGCCTATCTCCCTCATAAATATATATATCCTTTATAATATTAGCATATTACGCTTAAGTTCTACAATAAATTTATCTAAATTATTCCATTTAATTCCATTTTAACCCTTAATAATTCTCATTTGTTAATTTCTAAGTATTAATTTGTTATATTTTTATACTTATATTACATTATGTATACAATATTTTTTGAAGTTATTTAAGTTAAAATCATTATACTCTTTTTAAAGGAAATATAGTCTACATTGTCTAATCTTATTTAAAATGCTACAAATTTAATCTATAGGAGGTATAAATATGAATAGTACTATTGAAACTATTTACAATAGGGTATCATTAAGAAGATATAAGGATAAACCTATTTCAAAAGAACATTTAGATATAGTTCTTAACTCTGCTATAAAGGCTCCTACTGCCGGTAATATGATGATGTACTCTATTTTAAAAATAACTGATAATAATATTAAAGAAAAACTTAGTATAAGTTGTGATAATCAACCTTTTATAAAAAATGCACCTGTTATTTTAATTTTTTTAGCCGATTTAAATAAATGGTTTAAGTATTTTGAGCTATGTGAAATAGAAAATATTAAATCTCCAGGTATGAATGATTTTATGTTGAGTGTAAATGATGCATTAATATCAGCACAAAATGCTGTTGTTGCAGCTGAAAGTTTAGGTATTGGATCTTGTTACATTGGTGATATTATGGAAAACTATGAGGTACACAAAGAATTATTAAATCTACCTAACTATGTCTTTCCAGCCGCTATGTTGACACTTGGCTATTATCCAGATAATTATAAGAAAATATATAGAGATAGATTTGATAATGAATACGTAATATTTAATGACAAATACAAAGAACTCTCAGATAGTGAACTCTTAAATATGTTCTCAATAAAGGAAAGTAATATGCCTAAAACCAATAAATTTAACGCTAAAAATTTCGGAGAATTAATATATAATAAAAAAACTACTGCTGATTTTTCTATAGAAATGGAAAGGTCTATTATAGAAAACCTTAAATTTTTTCTTGGTCAAAAGTAAAACAAGGCGATTAGTTTATCGCTTTGTTTTACTTTTATTTATCTTATTTATTTTTACCTGCTATTGATAAACTCTTTATTAAAACTGATGGTGATCCTACGCTACTCATAGGGAAGACAAGGTCATCACCTATACATTCTATACTCTTTAATAATTCAAAATAATTACCTGCAACGGTTATTTGTTCTATAGGATACTCTTTTTTACCATTAATTACGTAATACCCCTTAGCTGCAAGTGAAAAGTCTCCAGTTATTGAATTTGCACCAGAGTGCGTCCCTTGAAAATCGGTTATTACAACACCTTCATTTAAATTTTTTAAAAGTTCATTAAATGTATAATCACCCTTTTTTATATATAAGTTTGTAGCTGATGTTCCTATTGTAGATGCATACGAACTCTTAAATCCATTACCGGTAGATTTTACATTAGCCTTATTGGCAGTTTTTAAGTTATACAATAAAGTATTTAGCTTTCCATTAGCAATTATATCTTTTTTGTATGTAGCTACACCTTCATCATCAAATGATGCTGAGCCTAAGCCATTTTCTAAAAATGGATCATCTACAAGCGTTAGTGCTTTAGATGCAATAATCTCACCTTCTTTGTCCTTTAAAAGTGATAATCCTTTTTGTACAGCATCTGCACTAAATATTTCTGAAAAAGTTTGAATTAGTGAAACCATTGCTTCATTATAGATAATGCCTTTGTATTTTTTTGATGCTATACTCTTTGATCCAATTTTAGATATAGCATCCTCTACACCTTCTTTAGCTATTTCTTTTGGTTTAACCTCATCTAAACTTCTAGCTACTACATATCCTATGCCATCGTACTTTCTATTTTCATACTGAACTATAGGTACTACATAAGCTACTAATAAATTATTTCTATTACTCAAGTTTAATCCTTTACTATTAGATAGCCCGTACTCAGATGTATTATATGATACTTTACATCCATTTGTATTAATAACATTTTTATTGTAAGCTTTTGTTTCCTTCTCTAGGCTTATTGCAATATCTATTAGTTTATCAGCTTTGACATTTTCTAGCTTTTCATAATATGTTTTTATAGATTTATACTCACTATCTCCACTATATATAAACTGTTCATCATTATTCTCTATAACCTTTGTTGCATCTTTAGCCTTTTTTATAAGCATATCTATTGCATCTTCATCTATAATCTCTGTAAAGGAGTATCCCATCTTGTTATTTAGTTTACCTCTGAATGATAAACCAAAAGATTTTTCTATATTATATTTATCTATACTACTATCATAAACTGATATATTTATACTTTCACCCTTATTATAATATATTTCATATTCTTTAAAGCCTTCATCTTTAGCCTTTTTAAATAACTTTTCTTTAAATAATTCTAGTTCCATTCTTACTCCTCCGTTCTTCCACCTACAGTAATATCTTTAACTCTAATCATAGGTTGACCTACATTAGTTGGTATACTTCCTGAACTTGAACCACACATACCTTGGGCCTGCTTCATATTGTTTCCTACCATATCTATATTCATAAGAACTTCACTACCTTTTCCTATTAAGCTAGCTCCTCTTACAGGCTCTTGTATTATTCCATTTTTTACAATATAGCCTTCTGATACTGCAAAGTTAAATTCACCCGTTACAGGATTTACTGATCCTCCACCCATCTTCTTAGCATATAATCCATATTCTATTGATTTGATTATATCTTCTGGATTATCATCTCCTGCTGCTATATATGTATTTGTCATTCTAGATGTTGGTGCAAATTTATAATTTTGCCTTCTTGAACTTCCTGTAGGTTTCATATTCATCCTTCTACCATTTAATTTATCTATCATATAAGATTTTAATATTCCATTTTCAATTAAAATATTTTTCTTAGTTTCATTTCCCTCATCATCTATATTTGATGATCCCCAATAGTTTTTTAATGTACCATCATCAATAGCAGTAATCTTTTTAGATGCTATTTGTTCTCCTAACCTATTTGCAAATACAGAGTTACCCTTTGCTACTGATGTAGCTTCTAATGCATGACCACAAGCTTCATGAAAAATAACTCCTCCAAAGCCATTATCAATTGCTACTGTCATATTTCCAGCTGGACAGTTTTTAGCATAAAGCATAGTATGAGCAACTCTTGCTGCTTCTTTACCATACAATTCTGGGTCTATTTCTTCAAACATCTCAAAACCTTTTAACATTCCAGGACCTTCAAATCCTGTTTGATTTTCATTTCCCTTAGATGCTATAGCACTTATACCTAGCCTTGTTCTTACTCTTCTATCTTCTATAAATTTACCTTCTGTGTTGGCTATTAATATTTTTTGATCTTTGTCTGTATAGTTTACATTGACTTGAGATATATCATTACTATATCCTTTAGCCCCACTGTATGCCTCTTTTATTATCTTTATTTTTTTATTATAATCAACTGCATTTGGGTATAGTTTATAGTTATGTATGCTATTATATATATTGTCATTATTTAACACTATTGCCATTTCTTCTCTCAAGTCTCCTAATGCTAATGCTGCTTTATATGCTGTGTCTAAAAGACTCGTTAAAGAATTCTCATTAGTATATGCATACACACTTTTCAATCCTTTAAATATTCTTATACCTATTCCATAACTTCTTCCACCAAGTGCGCTTTCTACTTTACTATCTATTAGCCCTATTGTATTGCTTATTGTATCCTCTTCAAATATTTCTGCAAAATCTCCACCTGTTATCAAACATCTTGATAAAACAATCGAGGCTGTTTCTCTAGAAATCATATCGTACCTCCATATATATGTTAAATTTATACAATTAAAGTTTATCATATTTTTATACCCTGTTACTAAGTTCTTAACAAATATTTAATTTTATTTAATATATCCTTAATAAATCTGTTGACATATATATAAAATAAGACTACATTTATCAATATAGCGAACATTAATATTTAAAGGGGTGAAATTATGAATACATCAACAAAAAAACTATTAGATAATGAGGTGTTTACCAGGAGGATTATTAATATTAGCAACTATTGTTTCACTATTAATATCTAATAGTCCTTTAAAAGAACACTATCATCACCTAATAAGTGAAATTACTATTTTTAATCACTTTAATTTACATATGATAGTAAATGACCTTTTAATGGCAATTTTTTTCTTATATGTTGGATTGGAGATTAAACAAGAAATATTATATGGCAATCTATCTAGCTTTAAGAAAGCATCGTTTCCTATTATCTCTGCTTTTGGTGGGGTATTAGTTCCTTCTATTATTTTCTTAATATTTAATGGAAATAATGAATTTGCAAATGGAGTTGGTATACCTATATCAACTGATATAGCATTTGCCGTTGGAATATTTATGATTTTAAAAAATAAAATTGATCCAAACTTAAAGATATTTTTATTGTCCTTAGCAGTTGTCGATGATTTGATATCCATTCTTGTTATAGGAATTCTTTATTCGTCAGATATAAATATGACTTTCATATGCTTAGGTTTTATAACATTCTGTATACTTCTCATAATGAACAAAAAGTCAAAAATAAATAAACCTTTGCCTTATTTATTAGTAGGTGCTTTACTTTGGCTATTTGTATATGCTAGTGGTGTACATGCTACAATAAGTGGAGTTCTACTAGCGATTACTATACCTTGCTCATCTGAGAATAATTCTAAATTGTCTTTAGCTAAATTCTTAGAGCATAAATTAACACCGTTATGTAATCTTATTATACTCCCATTATTTGCATTAATTAATACTGCAATAACTTTTAATATAAATATTAACATTAGTTCAGTTACTAATTTAGTACTAGGAATAATCGTCGGATTATCAGTAGGTAAACCTCTTGGTATTATGCTATTTAGTTTTATAGCAACAAAACTTAATATCACCGAAAAACCTACTAATACTAGTTGGATATCATTATTTTGCGTATCAACCCTTGCTGGAATTGGATTTACAATGTCTATATTTGTTTCTGAAATAGCATTTTTAGGAAATGGATCTATAGTAGACATATCCAAAATTTCAATTTTAGTAGCTTCGTTACTATCTATAATTAGTACTTGTACTATTGTTACTATTTTAGATATTTATAAACATAAAACGTCTATTAAAAATATGAAAGTATATAAATATTTATTTGATAATCATCATTCTGCATAACATAAATATAGAATAAGGGGCTAAGTTATACTTAGCCCCTTATTCTATATTTATATTATCACTTTTTTCAAAATATATATACAATCCGCTTAACATTATTGCCATTGTAGAAAACGTTATCCCAATTATCATAAATATTGGATGTTTTAATGCTTCTATATTGTCTGTAAAGTATAAATAGGAATAAGTAATTAAGGATATAACACCAATATGAAATAATAAAGTAATTATTTTTTTCATCCTAAAATAAACCTCCCTTTAACATTATCAAAATATATTTGTTAATATCATTATAGCACATATACGTTTAATTCAAAAGAAAATAACAAGAGTACCAAATACAACATACTCTTGTTATTTTTCTAAACACTATATCCACATAATAATATTACGTCTTCAGCATTATTTATATTTACTTCGTTTCCTTTTTGATATAGATGTATACATCTACTCAACTTTGTTTGATTATTCAATACTTTTGTTGCGAATGCTAAGCATGTTGGGTGTCCACATTTTTTACAGTTTAACTTAGGCAAATAATTGTATAGTTCTAAAGGGCTTGGTAGCTTTATCATTTCTATTGATGGCACTATTTCCTCTCTTTTACTATCAACTTCATTTATAATGTCTTTTATATAATCTAATATTTCAAATGCATCGGTTTCATTAAGTAGTTTTGCAATTGCTATATTATCACTATACATTGTGATTATTTTATGATCCTTATTATATGTAAATGTATTAGCTTTTTTATTGTATATTCCTGACTTTATATATGTATTTAAAAACGGAAATATATCACTAATATCCCTAGAAAAAATTGCTTTAATTCTTATTCGCAATGAGTCTGTTGTACACGGTTGAATAAAGCTTAATGTAATATCCTCTAAATACATACCTTATACCCCCTATTAATCTTTATTACTTCTTTCTATATTTACTGCAGGTTCTAATGTTCTGTCTTTCTTCTTTAAGAATGATAACTTTGTCTCAGCTACTATTATTGATATGAATATTATTGCACAACCAATTATCATTCTAAATGTGATTACTTCATGCAATATTATTACTGAAAATAATGCTCCAAAAACAGATTCTGTTGATAGTATAATAGCAGTTTTAGTACCTTCTACCACCTTTTGGCATATTGTTTGTGTTAAAAATGCTATTGTTGTACAAAATACAGCTGAATAAAGAATACCAAAATATCCAGATGTATTTCCACTAAGTGATCCTTGACCCATTAACATTTGAGCTATAAATGATAGTATAAAAGTAACTGTAAACTGTATCCCTGTTAAAACTATCGGATTATACTTTGATGCAAATTCACTAGTGAAAAATATATGAAATGCAAACCCAAATGCACATACTAACGTTAATACATCTCCTATATTAATAGAGAATTGATCATTTAAAGATAATATACCTATACCTATAATAGTTGTAATACTACATATAATACCTATCTTATCAAGTTTTCTTTTATAAATAAAATACCCAATAAATGGAACTATAACCACATTAGCTGCTGTTATAAAAGCATTTTTAGAAGGTGTTGTATAAACAAGCCCTATGGTTTGAACAACAAATGCTATAAACAAAAATACACCTAATATACAACCTGCCTTTAGTGATTCTTTATTAATATTTTCTTTAATTTGTTTAAAGAATATAATATTTATAAGTAGTGCAGATATAAAAAATCTCAATGTTATTATTTGAAGTGGTTCAAATCCCTGTTCTAAAGCCGAACTCATTGCTACAAATCCACTTCCCCAAATTATAGCTACGAATAATAACCCCATTTCACCAATATATCTTTTCAATATTTCCCCTCCTATATTAAATTTTTTTATAAATCTTTACCGTTATAATTAAACATTAATCTATTCTATGTTTTTTGTAAAGATATAATTATAAAACCTGACTTTACTTATTTTAAGATATATAGAGTTTATTTTATTTATTTTTTGCATATTATAATATATAATTAAATTTAATAACTTTTTTAAGGAGTATGCTATGTTAAAACAATTTCTAATTAATATAATTTTAGGTGCTTTATCGATTTATATAGTTTCACTTGGAGTGAACAGTATCTATATAGTCTCTATTCCATCATTAATTTTGTTATCTATAGTACTTGGTTTTTTAAATTCAACTATTAAACCATTATTAAAGATTTTTTCTTTACCTATAACAATAGTAACATTAGGATTATTTTCTTTAGTTATTAATGCTATAGTTCTTAAAATTGCATTTGCTATTGTACCAGGTGTTCACTTAGAAGGGTTCTTACCTGCAATATGGGCTTCAATTTTATTATCTATTTGCAACTGGATTCTTTATAAAATATTCGGTTCTTAGTTTTTTAATAAATATAAAAGCATACCTTTTATTTAGGTATGCTTTTTATTTATTAAACAAAACTAATTTTTACATTTTCAATTTTTTTATTATTTGTTTTGATCACTTTTATGCTTACCATATCTTCTTTAATTTCTATATTTTTATTTTTTTGAGGAATCTCTCCTAACCTATTTATAATATAACCATTTAAAGTTTCATATTCTCCTTCTTTTAGATTAAGATTAAACTTTTCATTAAATTCATCTAATGGAATACTACAATCCACTATGAATGTATTATCATCTACTTTAATTATTTCATTTTCTTCTAAATCGTATTCATCCTCAATATCACCCATAATCTCTTCAATTAAATCTTCCATTGTTACTATCCCACAAAATCCACCATATTCATCTATCAATAATGCCATATGAATTCTATTAGATTGTAGCATCTTAAAGAGCTCATTTGCTTTTTTCGTTTTAGGCACAAAGAATGGTTTATTCATTATTTTTTTTATATCTATACTTTCAAAACCTACTTTTTTTGCTTCTATTAATAAATCTTTTATATGAAGAACTCCTATTATATTATCTATACTACCTTCATAAATAGGTATCCTTGAATATGGTTGGCTTAAAAGTTTATCGATATTTTTATTTATATCATCATCTATATTAATAAAAAAAGTATCTTTTCTTGAAGTCATTATTTCTTTTGAAAGTATGTCATTAAATTCAAAAATACTTTCAATCATATCTTTTTCTTCTTTTTCAATATATCCATCTTCTTGAGATTGACAAATCAACGTCATTAACTCTTCTTCAGATACTTTTTCATCTATTTTTTCATCTTTATAACCTAATAGCCTTAATATTATTCCTGTTGATATAGATAATATTTTTATAAAAGGCCTCGTTATAATTGATACTATATAAATTGGTTTAACTGAAAATAAAGCAATTTTCTCTGCATTTTGAAGTGCAATTCTTTTTGGTATTAACTCCCCAAATACAAGTGAGAAATAAGAAAGTATTACCGTTACAATCACCATGGATATTTCCTTAGAATAAGGTATGTTTATGCCCATACTTATTTGACTAGCTATACCTGTTGCTGCTGCGGCACTAGATAAAAATCCTGCTAAAGTAATGCCCACTTGAATCGTAGCTAAGAATTTACTAGGTTCATCTATTAATTCCTCTAGTAGTTTGGCTTTTGAATTGTTCTCTTGACTTAATTTCTTAATTTTGTTTTTATTTACTGATATCAATGCCATCTCCGCACTGGAAAAAAAAGCATTTACTATTGTTAATAGCGTTATTAGTACAAGTTGCAAGATAAGCCTCTCGGGCTCGGGTTCTAATTTCATTTTTTACCTCCTAATAATAAATTAATAAGATGATAACATAATAACATCTAAAATGCAAATTAAAATTGATTATCATAAAACAAACTATTTACTATCCAATTTATATGAAATATGGTATTTTAAAGTTTAAATCCATACTATATAATATGCAAATTTTACTCTAGTGTATATTACTTTTTATAGATTTATATAATTGCCTCCCCTTAAAATAATTTCTATTTGTACTTTTAACATATCATATAAGTAAAAATACAAAATAACCTATATATAATATATAGGTTATTTTTAATATTGTTATGTAAACTTATTAGCTTATTTTGTCATATTCTTACTAATATTCAAAAGTATTTTTAACCAATTCTAACTTATTTATTATATCTATATTTTGAGGACAAGCATCTTCACAATTACCACATTTTACACATTTAGAAGAGTGTGAGTCTTCACCTTTTATAAAATTATCATATACTGACTTGCATCCTTTCAAATCATTAAACATTGATGATGTATTTAATATTTCAAAGCACCTTGGAATATTAACTCCCGCAGGACATGGCATGCAATATTTACAATCAGTACATTGTACAATAGTTTTATCTTTTATCATTTTTGATAAATTACTTATTACCTTTATCTCATTATCATTTAAAGAGTTTTCATTACCTAATTCATTAGCTATTCTAATATTTTCTTTGACATGTTCTAGTGTTGACATTCCACTTAATACAACATTGACTTGCTTTTTATCATAAATAAATTGGAATGCCAAATCTATAGGTGACTTTTCTACTTTGTTTTCTTTAATCATATCTAATAAGTCATCACTTAGATTATTAGCTAATTTGCCACCTCTTAAAGGCTCCATTATTGCTATACCTAATCCCTTTTCATAAGCATATAATAGACCTTCTAGACCTGCTTGATAGTATTCATCTAAATAATTATATTGTATTTGACAAAATTCCCATTCATAACTATCCACTATTTCTTTAAATATATCTAAACTATCATGAAAAGAAAATCCTATATGCCTTACTTTACCAGATGATTTTATTTCATCTAGAAATTCAAATAATCCATATTCTTTTAATTTATCCCAGTATTCTTTATTTAAAGCATGAACTAAATAAAAATCTATATAATCAGTTTGTAACCTTTCTAATTGTCGATTAAAATATTTATACATATCTTCTTTGCTGTTTATTGACCAAATTGGAAGCTTTGTTGCAAGTTTTATTTTTTCCCTAAGATTATTTTTGTTTAAAAATTCTCCTACAAAAGGCTCACTTTCTTTATTATGATATGGATATGCAGTATCTATATAGTTTACTCCATTATCTATTGCAAATTCTAACATTTCTTCTGCTCTCTCAATATCAATTTTATCATCTTTTATCGGAAATCTCATACACCCAAATCCTAATAGTGATACCTGTTCTTTTGTTTTCCCATATTCTCTATATAACATAAATACCCCCTACTATAGTTATAAGTTTTACTACATATTAATTATACACCTTAATATATATTTATAAAATATATTCTCTTTTAAATCTCCAATTATTTATATAAAAAAACTCCTGCATACAAATAACTTGCAGGAGTTTTTTTATTATACTAATACTACTTTTTTGAATTTTTTCTTACCACGCTTTATAACTAGTCCATCACCAGCTAAGCTTTCTTTAGTAAATGTAGCTTTAATATCTACTACTTTTTCACCATCTACAGTTACTCCACCTTGTTCTATGTTTCTTCTAGCTTCCGATCTTGTAGGTGCTAATTCTGCCTTAACTAATAGAGATATTAAATCTATCACTCCATCAGTTAAATCACCTTCTTGTATTTCAGTTGTTGGCATATTTGCATCTGCAGCTCCTGAGAATAATGCTCTTGCACTTTCTTGTGCTTTTATAGCTTCTTCTTCATCATGAACAAGTTTAGTTAACTCAAATGCTAATACTTCTTTAGCTTCATTTATTCTATTGCCTTCCCACTTTTCTATTTCTTCTATTTTTTCAAGTGGTAAGAATGTTAACATACGCATACATTTAAATACATCTGCGTCTGCTACATTTCTCCAGTATTGGTAGAATTCAAATGGAGTTGTTTTATTTGGGTCTAGCCATACTGCACCATTTGCTGTTTTCCCCATTTTATTTCCTTCAGAGTTAAGAAGTAATGTTATAGTCATTGCATAAGCATTTTCACCTAATTTACGTCTTATTAAATCAGTACCAGCTAACATATTACTCCATTGATCATTTCCACCTAATTGCATTTGACAACCGTATTTTTCAAATAAATGATAGAAGTCATATGCTTGCATTATCATATAGTTAAATTCTAAGAAGCTAAGTCCTTTTTCCATTCTATTTTTATAGCATTCAGCAGTAAGCATTCTATTAACACTGAAGTTTGCTCCTACTTCTCTTAATAATTCAACATAATTTAAATCTAATAGCCAATCTGCATTATTAACTAATACCGCTTTGTCTTCTCCAAACTCTATGAATTTACTCATTTGCTTTTTAAAGCATTCACAGTTGTAGTTTATTTGTTCTGGAGTCATCATTTGTCTCATATCAGTTCTTCCTGATGGATCTCCTACCATAGTAGTTCCTCCACCAACAAGAGCTATTGGCTTATTTCCTGCCATTTGTAATCTCTTCATTAAACATAAAGCCATAAAATGTCCAACATGTAAACTATCTGCTGTAGCATCAAATCCTATATAAAATACTGCTTTACCTGTATTTACAAGTTCTTTTAATTCATCTTCATCAGTTATCTGAGCTACAAGACCTCTTGCAACTAATTCATCATATACTGTCATAGTCATCGCTATATCACTCCTTAATTTTTGTATTTTTTATAATAAAAAAAGCCTCCATCCTAACAAAAGGACGAAAGCTTGTGCTTACGTGATACCACCTTAATTCATCAATGCCTTTCGACATTAACCTCAGTAAGTACGCCAATATTAATTGGTTATACTATAGCACTATAACGTGTGCTAATACGTTAATCCCTACTAGTTGTTATCTTTGGGGATTACTGCTCTAAGATGTATTCAAATTAACTCATCTTCTTCCTCTCAGCAACCGGAAGCTCTCTGTAAGACTATATTAATTCTACTTGTTCTTTTCATAGCTTTATTCTATAAATTGTTAATATTAATATATTATTTATTACGTTTTTTGTCAACTATTTAATATTATTATTTTCATTTTTTTTTAATATATTCTTTATTTTCGGCCTAAAACTATCAAATATTATATTGTCACTATATTTATACGCTTTTTCTTCATCTTTATCATTCTTAATAGTCCATGTAATCACTATCATTCCTTTTTTTCTAAGGCTTGAAATTCTAGCATTAGGTAATGAATTTAATTCATATGCTATAAAATTAGGCTTACTTAAAAAGTTTAACAACATATTAGTTAGTATAAACCTTTCAATTGCTGTAGACTTTCCTTCAAATTTTTTATAATCTCCTGATAATTGTCCTCTAACAACATACGGTGCATTTATTTTGTACCATTTTAATACTATTGGATTAAATGATTCTACTGCAAATTCTCCTTTATAGCTTCTTAGGATATTGTATGTATATTCACCTAGTTCTTTAATATTGTTACAGTTTTTTATTTCAATAATTAATGGGGTATCACCATTAACTAATTTTAATACCTCTTCTAATAATGGTATGTTTTCATTAGTATTTAATAATTTTAGTTTTTTTATTTCTTTATATTCCAATTCATTTACATTTTTATCTAGATCTGTCATTCTTTTTAAGTTATCATCGTGAAAAACTATTACTTTTTTATCTTTAGTAAATTGTACATCTAGCTCTATTCCATAGTTATATTTTACTGCATTATTAAATGCTCCTAGTGAATTTTCAGGATATAAATCATTGAAAAGCCCTCTATGTGCAATAGGCTTTTCTATTAACCATGTTAAATCATTATTATTCATATGATAACCTCTTAACATACTAGTTGTTTACTAGATTATTTATAATATCATTTTGTATCACCCTTATATTTATTTTTATATCTAGTAAAATATTACATATAACTATTATAAAAATAGTTATTTTAAATAAAAATATTATTAAACATAATGTAAATAAAGAAAGCACTTTTGCATAAAAAATATTCTTATATTTACCTACTACATAATTTTGTATTGCTAAGAATCCATCCTTTACTACAAAATACATACATAAATACTCTACACTTATCATTACTGTTTTTAAATACACTATATCTGTAGTAAAACTAAACAATTTTATTGTTTCAACTAACAATATGTATATAGCACAAGAATAAAATACTTCTTTTGAACAACATAAGTATCTCGAATACAATCTAAATCTACTCATTATTTCTAACTTTTTCTTTGAGTTGCCTTGTACAACTTTTAACCTTTTCCCAACTATTAACGATATATAGTATACACTAAATACCATTCCAAATGGAAACGTTGCTATTAACAGATAATATATTGTATTTGCTAGTTGATTATTTGGTATAAACTTTATATACCCTTGGAATTCTTTCATAAAACTATACCCAATAAGTGTAGATGCATAAACATCAACTAATACCATTAATAAGACTCCCAAAATAGATCCAAACACTAAATCATCCATAATTGATGTTGATTTGTTTAGTAATACGCCTATCATAATACCAAGTAACACACTTTGAGTAGCCCATATTGCAGTACCTATATTTCCAAGTACTAGTCCTATTATTAAAAGTGAACTTATTCCTGATAGCATCGTATATTTAAATCCACACTTTAAGCATATCAAAGAGAAAAATACAGGTACTATAAAATCTAGATACAATGTATAACCAAATCCACTTGCCACTGCAGCTATTGTGCATACAATAAATAAGGATGATAATATTGATGCTTCAGTCAGTTTTTTTGTATTATTCAAATAAAACCCTCCATATTATTTATTTAATTTTATATTATTGATATAATTATAATAATACTAATTACATAATAAATAAAGGGGTGACCTATGTTTAAAGTAAAACACTTTAATGATTTAACTATAAATGAACTTTATGAGATTGTAAAAGCAAGATATGAAGTTTTTGCTTGTGAGCAAAGAATTTTTGGAGAAAATGATTTTGACGATGTTGATAAAGTATCTTATCACGTATTCTATGAAAATAATGATAATGTTTGTGCATACTGTAGAATAATTCCTAAAGAATATAGTTCGTATGATGATACATCTATAGGTAGAGTACTTACTACCCCTAATTGTAGAAATAAAGGACTTGCTAAGAAGATGATGCTCTTTTCTATAGATTTTGTTAATGATTATTTAAATGAAAAACATATTATATTATCTGCACAAGAATATATTAAAAACCTATACTTATCATGTGGTTTCAAGGAAATCTCTGAAGTCTATGATGAGGTGGGAATACCACATATAAAAATGAGACTATAATTTTAAAAGATGGGTTAATCCCATCTTTTTTGATATTCTAAAAACTCCTTTTATATTTTATTCTCACTAGGGATTAGTGTACTTTTCTTTATTAACTACAATATTCAATGTATTAATCACATTAACCTCCTCTTTATCATAATTTAAAATTAACACTTAAGGAGGATTTTTTAGTATGGACAGTTCAAATACTTTTTTTCATTTATATAACTGTAAAGTTAAAAACTTAATTGCTTTAACAGGATGTAGCCATTTTGACAATAGCTTCATTTTTAATAAACTTCTCAATCTTTCTAACTTTAATATATGTAATGATTTATTTTTGCCTAATATAAATATTTACTATAATTCTATAGATTATAATATAGTAAACCTGCCAGCTACATCTTCATTGCTAGATTTACCTCACAATAAAATAATTACTCGTGATTTTATATGCTTTGCTAATCCTAAATGTATAATTGTAACAAGCAATGAAGATAACCTAGAAAAAAATTTAAATTTACTTTTTCAAATTATGGAAATAAATAAAAGAATTGTATTTTGTATAAATACATTAGATTCCAATAAAAATACAGTTCTTGATATAGATTTATTGGAGTCTGAGCTTGGTATACCTGTGCTATTGTATAGAGATAATAATATTGACTTAGAATTATTGTTAAACCTTTTAGAAGATACTATATTTAATAAACCTACCTATAAAGTAAAATACTCTTTGTATGATTGTAATATTGAAAGTGTTTTAACTTCTTTTAATCCAATACTTAGGCAATCTATTGATGGCATCAACCCTAGATGGCTCGCTCTTAGGATTATTGATAATGATCAAAGTTTTTTTAGCTCTATGTCTATTTATTTAGATGAATCATGTGTAACTAAAATAAATACCATAAAAGATTCTTTTCCTAAAACATTGGATCCGACTCGAGTAAGATCTAATTTTAATAAGAGAACCTATGATTATTCAATTTCTTTGAAAAATAAAGTATCTTTTTCACAAAATAACAACTCTAATTTATTATCAAAAAATATTATTAAATACTTATTTTTGTTGACAATAATTTTACTTTCACTTATATATTATATTTTTTTACTTTTTTTATAATATCTAATACTTTTATTCATAAATTATCGACATTTATTTTTTGTTTTTCGGTTTTTTCTTGTATGTTTGTGTGTTTTTTTGTTTATTTTATAGCTTTTTTATCTTTATTTCTTTAGTGATAATAATTTCATGTTATAGTAAAATTATATAAAGGACATGCTAAACTGCATGGTTTTGGGGGGATGTTTATGATTCTTGTTATTATTTTATTTTCTATTTTTTCACTAATATACTTTATATCTAAAGTATGTATTCAGTTTAGTTATATGAATAATATTAATTTACAATACGGTATGGACGTAACAAAATTGTACTCAGATGAGGAAGATAAGTTTATTCTAAGCAAAGTAGATTATATAATCAGAGAAGTTGCTATGGTTTTATATAAAGTATCTCACAATAAATTCAAATAATTAAAATAAAGCCTAGATAGTATCTAGGCTTTTTATGCTATTTCTTTCTAATTATAGAGTTAAAATACTTATCATTTTCAACTACACAAGGATTATTAGGATTTATCTCTAGACATTTTAAGTGATGATAGTAGGATTTTTGTAGGTTATCAATTTCATAGTAACACGAACATAGATTTAAATGTGGTTTTAATCTCCAACATCCAAAATTAACACATTGGCTGCAATTATTTGGTAGTGCTAAATCTAGTATAATCTCATACCATTTTATTGCCTGTACATATTTTTTCTCTATTTCAAATGAGTTCGCTACATCATATAATATCTCACCTCTTGGTTCAATATATTCAAAAGTCTTATATAGATATTCTCTTGCTTTTTTAGGCATACCTTTATATAAATAACATTCTCCTATTTTACAAAGTGCATCAACAATTTCTTCTTCCCAAGCATCTTTTTTAGTGAAGCACTCCAATACATCTATAGCTTCGTCAATAAACTTATTATAATAAAGTTCTTTTCCATAATAATATAAGTCTCTATCACTTAATAATTTACCACTATTTATTATATTTCTATATATCTCTAGGTTTCTATTATTTATAGACTTTACTTTATTGTGTATTATTTTAATGTCACTATCATAGCAATTTCCAAAAACATCTATATATTCATGTATAACACCTATCCATTTATAATCTTTATCCCTTTTTACTAATCTATTTCTTTTTAATATAATTTCAGGATTATTATTATCCATACAAAGCCATGTTTGCATACTTATTATATCAATTTCATCTGTTACCTCATTTTTTAAAGAAATCAATTTGGATTTATTTTCATTATCAAAGAATTCATCTGCATCTAGCCACATTATATAATCTTTCGTTGCCTTGCTAAATGAAAAGTTTCTAGCTTTAGAAAAATCATCAACCCACTCAAAATCAAATATTTTATCTGTATATATACTAACTATGTTTTTGGTTTTATCAGTAGAGCCTGTGTCAACTATAATAATTTCATCTACAGCATCTTTTACGCTTTCAAGGCATCTACTTATAACTTTTTCCTCATCTTTTACAATTATACATAGGCTTATTGAAATCAATGTTATGTCTCCTTTGTTGTTTATTATAATGTAATATATGATGAAAACAAAAAAAATGACCTATATTTAGGCCATAAGACTATATTCTATATTATTTTTATTTTCTTTAATTACTTATATATTTTTTTACATCATCTGTATATAAATCTAGTTCATTTAGTAAATTTTCTACATCATATTTGTTATAAACTATCCCTTTTAATTTTCTAAGTACTTCTAAAGTCGTTATAACTATTTCCTGACTTGATTTATTATAACCATCATTTAAATCTTCAATAATCCTATATCTTATTTTATTGATATAGTCATCTATATCTTCTAATACTTCTTTGTTTTTATTGTCATTTTTAACTTTATCATATATTACTTTTCCAATAGCTCCACTTATAGTTCCTGCTATTAAAAGTGGTGGACAATATGTCATTAATGCAGTTGTAATTGTAACTGATGCTGCAGATGAACCTAATGCTGCGCTATATAAAGAAATAATCCCACCTGATGTTACACCTAAGATAGCTCCCGTTCCTACAGTTGCAAGTAAGTCGTTTATATTTGCTTTTTCATAGTCTATTTTTAATAAGGGTTGGTCTATTAACTCACTATCATAAGTTATTTCTTCTATATATTTCTTTATATCTCTATCTATTTGATCACTTACTTCTCTCAAACATTCACTCCATTCATTGAAAAACAAATTATCAAGTTGTATTTTCTTCTTATTTATAAGCTCATTAATATAACTTTCATTAATATAATAATTAGCATTTTTTATATCATTATTGATCCTATCAAGCTCATCTACTAAAAATATCCTTTTACTCCAATCATTTACTTCAAACTCCATTTTAGCTCTTATATAATCACATTTATTTTGTAGTAATTTATCATACTTTTTCAACTCTTCTATAAGCACTAATAGACTTTGTTTATATTCATGGTGAACTATTATCTCTTTGTGTATTATACTATTTATTGAGCCTTTAAGACTTTCATATTTTATAGTTTCATATTTTTTCTCAGCTTCTTTTATATATAAAACTAAATCATTAAAATTTTTTCTTAATTCATTATAATTAGATATAGTCAAATCTGTACTTTTAGCTTTAGCATATTTGCTAATTTTATCTTGATACTCTAGATATGATGATATTAAAAAGAAATTATCTATATAAAGTCCATACTCCTCTATAGCATATTCCATTGTTTCTTCTTTATTATCACCTAAGAGATCTGCTTTATTAATGATACCTACTATTGTTTTTCTACACTGAGCTATTATATCTAACGCTTCTAGTATATCTTCTTGACCAAGGTGAGTTCCATCTAATACAAATAATATTATATCTGCTTGTTTTATATAATTTAATGTTTTCTGTTCATTTCTAGTTGTTATACTTTTTAGACCTGGTGTATCTATAATATTAACTTTCTTTAATAATTCATTATCTAGTTTTACTTGAGTTATATCTCCTATCTTCTTTGTATACGTATTTTTATTATATGATACTTCAATAATTCCTGATGTTGATTCTAACACATCTACTACACTTATCTCTTGACCTAATATAGCATTAAGTAAGCTTGATTTTCCCGCTTTTACTTCTCCTACTATAACTATATTAATTGATTCTTTTTTATTTTCTTCTAAGTTTTTAATATTTTCTATTACTGTATTTAAGTTATTTTCAATGAGATCCTTGTACGGAATATTTTCTGAGTTAGAAAGTCTTTCTCTTAAAGGAGATTTTAGCACCAACTCTTTAATTTCATAAATATTTTTTTTAATATTATCCATAATATCACCCCAAGCTTGTTAAATGTTTTTCTATATTATTTAAATATTTAATATGTGTTCTTACCTTTTCGTATTCTATATTTTTAAGTTTAAAGCTATTAACTCTAATTTGGTCAATCTCTTTTTCTATTAACTCTATATTGTCTTCAATAATATCATTAATTTCTTTACTTAAGCTAATAACATTATCTTTTAAATTAAATCTCATTTGTTCATTAATAGTGTTTTTTTCATGTACTTTATTATTAACTATCGTATTTAATATGTCTTTAAAAATATCTTTTTTTACATTTTGTTCTCGGTTATATATATATATAGTTTGAACTAGATACTTACTTTTAGTAAAATTCATATATATATTTAGTTTCTTAGAGATATCAATTTTATTTAGATTTGATTTATAGATTATTTCATTGTATATCTTATTTAACTCTACACTACAAATTTGTTGAAATTTTTCTATTTCTTCTAATAGATAACTTGTTTTTTGTTTGTCTATACTGTATTTTAAGGTTATATTAGTTAAATATTCATTAACAAATGCTCTGAATTCTCTTATGTACTCACTTTGAGTAAATTTACTTTCATTGTATTTTGATATGTCTTTATATACTTCTCTTTTATATATTGTTATTTCTTTTAATATTTTCTCTTTCATAATGTACAAGTTTTTATATTTTGATTTTATCTGTTTTTCCTCTGATTTAATAAAAAAATTCAGCTTTATACTTTCTAGTAACTCATTTATATTACTTTTATCATATTCTTTCTTATCATTTTTTACAATGCCATTTAACGCCATTTTAGCAGATATAAAAACCAAGTCATTAAACTTATTGTCATAAAGTTCTTTAGCTTTTATTTTTACTTTTTTTACATTATCTTCATTTGATATTTTTATAATGTCCATTTTATTTACAACACCAATAATATCTTTTTTATGTTTATACTTATTTTCAAATTTATTTATTTGATCTATTAAGTTATACGATTCTTTAGATATTAAATTTTGTGCATCTATCATCCATATTATACCATCAGCTCTTTCATAGTATTTCATCATTCTTTCATATGTGTTTTTAGATAGTGTTTGATTTAATCCAGGAGTATCGACTATTATAAAATCCTGTAGTAATCCACCTTTGTTAATATAGTACTTTATTTCTGTAATATTTGATTTATATAAATACTTTTGGTCAAGTTCAAACTTATAATTTTGTATTTCACTGACATCAAATTCTTGTGTATTTTTATAATCATTTACTAATTTACTTATCTTCTTTTTTGAATCTTTGTACTTATTTTCTTCTAACTTAAGTAGCTTTAATCCTTCTTTTAAGTCTTTACTGCCTTTAGTATTGTCTTCATATGTAAAATCAATTTTTTCTTTATTATCCTTTATAAATAAATCTAGCTTCCATGTATTTGGTAGATTGCTTATTTTTATGAAATCATCTTTTATTAAACAATTAATCAATGTAGACTTTCCGTAGTTTCCAGATCCTATTATAAATAGTAAGAATGGATTTTTTAATTCATTTATACTTACTCTATTTTTTTTAACTTCATCCTCTATTAGATTTACTAGTTCACTATAATTTGATTTGTAAGCTTCTAAGTCTTGTTTAATACTATTTAATTCACCTACAATTTTATCTAGCAGATTACTCATTTTTTTTAACTCTTCATCTCTCTTTAAATTCATTATATATATATCCTCAAAATTATTTTATTATTATAATTATATGAAATTAATTCAACTTTTTATAACAAGTAAATCTTTTAATACTATAAAAATACTCTACTTTAAAACAGTAAAAGCCAAAGATACAATATGCATACCTTTGGCTTAATTAAGCTTATTTCCATTTATTTAAAATATCAACCATAAATTTTTTAATATCTAATCCATAAATATCCTTTAGTACTTCTTCATTTAGTACTTCACTTGGTTTTCCATAAGCTCTTACTTTTCCATTATTTAATACCAGCACATTATCCGCAAAGTATTGAACTAAATTTAAATCGTGAAGAACTCCCACAACTATTTTATTATTTTCCTTAGTCCATATAGTAAGATGTTCAAGTAGTTCTATTTGATGTTTTAAGTCAAGATGATTAGTCGGTTCATCTAATAATATAACATCTGGATTTTGAGCAAATGTCCTTGCCAAAAACACTCTCTGCAACTGACCTCCTGATAATTCATTAATCATCTTATCTTTATAATCAAATAATCTTACTTTTTCTATACTATCTAGTACAATATCTCTATCCTCTGATGATAGTTTAGAAAATACTCCATCAGAATATGCATACCTTCCTAATGCAACTGTTTCATATACAGTGTATGGAAAATAGATTTGTGTTATTTGGCTCATTAAGCCTACTTTCCTAGCCAATTCTTTTCTCCCTAGGGAATTAACTTCCTTAGAGTCAATTTCAACATTACCTTTATAATCAATAATATTTGCAATAGATTTTAATAAAGTACTTTTACCGCATCCATTAGGACCAACTATACATAAGTTTTCACCTTTATTTACAGTAACATTAACATCTTTAACTATATCTATTCCATCATATCCACTACAAAGATTTTTTAATTCTAACATATTTATCACCTAGCTTTTTTAAAATATACATACCCAAAGAATGGTGCACCTATAATAGCCGTCACTGCTCCTACTGGTAGCTCAGCTGGAGAAACTATTGTTCTTGCTATTAAATCTGTTGTCACCATCAAACAACCTCCAAAGATAAACGACATAGGCAATACATATTTATGACTAGATCCAAATATCTTTCTAACTACATGTGGTGCTATTAAATCTACAAATCCTATTACACCACTTAGTGCTACTGCTCCACCTGTCAAAACAGTTGAGTAAATAAATAATTTTTTCTTAACTTTTTCTGTATTTACACCTACTGCTTTTGCTTGTTCCTCTCCAAACGTTAGTATGTCCATTTCCTTTATATATTTAATTACACCTAACATACCTACCAAACAAAATGGTAAAATCAAACCAACATATGACCATCCTTTCATTGCAAATGTTCCCATTTGCCAAAGAGTAATGCTCTTTAGATCTTGAGAAAATAACGCTGTTAATGTTGTAAGCACTGCATTAACAAATAATGAAAATACCATTCCTGCAAGAATTATAGTATTGTTAGACATACTTCTATCAATTTTAGAAGCAAATACCAGAACTGAGTACACAGTTCCTAGTCCAAATAAAAAACCTATAATTGGTAATGTAAATCCATTAAGTATTGGTATTGATATTCCTGTTACAATTACAAATCCAGCACCCAATGAAGCTCCTGATGATACTCCTAGAGTATATGGTGATGCAAGTTGATTTTTTAAAATTGATTGTACTACAGCACCACTTGTTGCTAAACAGCCACCTACAGAAAATGCTAGTAATACTCTTGGTAATCGTAAATTCCATATTATAGATACATTTTTAGGTTCCATCCCATCTCTTAACGGAAGGTTAAGTAATTTATTTCCTAATATAGATATGGTATCTAGTATACTAATATTAGAGCTTCCAACAGAAGTCCCAATACAAATCATAAAAAATACTAAAACTATGCTTAGTACAGCTATTTTATTATTATTTTTCATAACTATCTGGATATATAACTTTTGCCATTTCATTTAAAGCTACTGTTATTTTATGTGATGGTCTTGATGATGAATTTGTATCTATAGTATACACTTGATTATTTTTAATAGCATTAATGCTTTCCCAACCCTTACGTGTTTTAATTTGATCAACAGGATTTTCTATGTAATTTACATTGGTTAATATAACATCTGGATTTTTTTCAATTATAGCTTCTTCACTTGGCGATACCCATACTCCATCATCTTTAAATACATTTTCTGCACCAATTAATTCAATCATTTCATTTAGAAATGTTGAGTTTCCAAATGTGAATATACTTGGAGCTGGTGCAATTTCAAAGTATACTTTTCTCTTATCTTTAATCTCTTTACCAACTTGAGCAATTTTATCTATATCGTCTTTTGTGTTTTTTATCATTTCTTTACCTTTTTCTTCTTCATCTAGTATATCTGCAATAAATTCTATGTCACTATAAATACCCTCTATACTATCACTACTTGGTATATATACAACTGGTATTCCAGCTTCACTAACAGCTTTGAAAGGGTCCTCCGGTGAACCTGTTTTATTGTGACCAGATGCAATAATTAAATCTGGTTCTAATCCAACTATAGCTTCTGCATCAGGACTTTCAAAGTCTATTTGTTCAATATTCTTATCTATTCCTTCTATATCTGTTGAATATGTATCTGTTGCTACTAATTTATCTCCCCAACCTAAATCAACAATTATTTCAGTGTTAGACGGTGCAGTTGATATTATTCTTTCAATATTATCAGGTACTTTAACTTCATTTCCTTCTCTATCTTTAACTAATTCTTCTTTTGGTGCACTACACCCTACTAGACTTATAACTATTGAAGCTGTTAAAATTGATAAAATTCCTTTTTTCATTTTAATCTCCTTTTCCCTTATAACATATCCTTTGTATTTTATAATGGCATTAAATATTTGTCAATAATTCATATCTATCTATAAATTCATTAACATCAATAATATTTTTTTCTTAAAATTAAATTAATTTAGATGATTTCTATTAATCATTGTGCTACTATTTAGTTAAGAAAAACGTTTATTGATTAAATAAAATAAAGCAGAAGATTCATCTTCCACTTTAATTTATTATTTAATTAATAAAAGTGCTTTAATTGCTTTAATCTACTTGGGTGTCTTAACTTTCTTATAGCCTTTGCTTCTATTTGTCTTATTCTTTCTCTAGTTACACCAAACACCTTACCGATTTCTTCTAATGTTTTAGGTGTATCATCATCTAGCCCAAATCTCATCCTTAGTACTTTTTGCTCTTGCTCACTAAGACCTGTTAATAGCTCTTCTATTTTTTCTCTTAGATTTTTTTGTTCTATCTCGTGCATAACAACATCACCAAAATTGGCATCTGATGGTATAAACTCTACTAAACTACTATCTTCATCCTCTTTTATTGGAGTGTCTAAAGATACAATACTTTTGTCCCTTTTTAATATATCCAGTATTTTATCTACTTCTAAATCACAAACCTCAGCTAGTTCATCTAAACTAGGCTCTCTTTGAAGTTCATTTGCTAATTCTTGTTTCTTTCTTTTTACAAAGTTAATTCTTTGATGAAGGTGTACAGGAATTCTTATTGTATTTTCACAGTCATCTATATATCTTGTTATACTCTGCTTTATCCACCATGTAGCATAAGTACTAAATTTGTATCCTTTTTTATAGTCATACTTTTCAACTGCTTTTATAAGTCCAATGTTCCCCGCTTGAATTAAATCAAGCATATCTACGTTTTCTTTTCTATATTTTTTTGCTATACTAACAACTAATCTATAATTTGCATTTATAAATTGCTCTTTAGCCTCTGCTGAGGAATTTATTATTTCCTTTGCTAATTCAACCTCTTCTACTGCTGATAGCATCTTATATTCTTCAATCTCTTTCAAATACATTTTCATTGCATTAGATGTATTTGAAGAATCCCCGTAAATATAATTTTCATAAGTATGTTCTCTTTTAGTAGCCCCCATAATCTAACTCCTTCTCTACTATTTAGTTTGTTAAATGAAATGTTAAATTTTCTGTAGTACCATCTATTTCTATAATATGATTACTACAATAAAAAGATTCCATTCAATTTGATTTAAATGTCAATATATTTATTTATCTAATATTCTACTTATATTATCAATTTTCCTTTTTTTTATATGTAATTTTTTATTTATTATTACTTTTAAATAAATAATTCCCCTCTGAACAGTTGCAATTTCAATATATATTTATATATATTGAAATTTTTTTTATAGTTATTTTCTTTCGACATTCTTTACTTTTATTTATTAATTTTCTTGTATTTATAGTAATTAAAAAGGTGAAATCAAATGATTTCACCTTTTTTGTGTTATATATATGTATATTCCACATTATTCGAACGACGTTATAAATCCCCTTATTAATAAATCCTCTGCGTTTTTGCCCCAACACTTACGGTTTAATAAAGAATTTTTAACTATTTTATAATAACATCATTGAAAAATATAGTCAAGTTTACTATGATTTAAATAATTATTTTTTGCTATGACATCCACAATCTGATCCACAACCACATTCATGACCATCTCCATGTTCATGTCCACAACCACACTCGTGATTATGATTGTGATGATGTTGATCCTCCTCTTCTGCTAGTGCTTCCATTTCAAAGAACTCTTTTACCATTTGTTCATACATTGGAAGTTTAGCTTCTGTATCATATTCTTCTCCTGTCCAATCTGCATACATCATAGCATCTCCATTTGTTAATACTAATCTACCTGCCATTGTAATATTATCAACATCCTCTAAGAAATCAATTTGCTTTTGTAAAACTTCACCTTCTAGCGTTATATCTTCATCCATACACTGAACTATCATTACAGGTGCATAGTATTCTTGTTTATCTTTAACATTCACAATTATATCAAGTACCCCTTCTGCTCCTTCTTCAAACTCAGCTAAAGGCACATTCGTATCTATCATATCTTGAGGAACTAATAAATCCTCTATTAAATATTTTATAACTCTATCTTTTACTAACTCTTTTGACATAATAATTATCCTTTCATTGTTAACTTTCTATTTTAGCTTTATTTTATAGTATACTAGATTTACATTTTTTTCAATCTTTAATCTTAAAATAACTATACTACTACTTTATTTTTACCAAACAAATGTACTTTTAATCTAAAAAAAATATTTTTTTGTACTTATTGTCTACAACTGTTTTTTTAATTGCTTATTTTCTTCATTCATATCACACTTTATTATTTAATACATAAATTATATCAAAGAGATTAATAGTCTCTTTAATATAATTTATGTATTGGAGGAATACGCATGGCTATACCTTGTGCTAGTCAACCACTAAACGTAACATTTACAGGTGGTATAAAAATCAACTATCCTATGCCATTTAATGAAACAACTATAAAGTACCTAACAGGAGTTATTGAAGATTTTCCTACTAATATGCTCGGATTAGCTATAAACACTGAAAATATTAAGCTAACTCTTACTGAAAAAGTAGAGGAATTAATACCGCCCATCACTATTCCTATGGATTGTAATCCTAATGGTTTTGTAGAGGTATCTAACGTTACAGTTAATAGAGTCGCTGTTCATGGTTCTATGAACTTTGTTGTTAGTGCTAACTTATTTAAAGACAATTCAATCTCAATACCTAGTTCAGTTTCATTAGCATGGCCTAGTGCTGATGGTACTGAATATATTCCAGAACATCTTTTAGCTTACGCTGATAGTATAACTGATACGTATACATTAGATATAAGCGTTACTAAGTTGGCTTTAAAATCTGTAGATGCAGTTGTAGATTCTAATCTTTACACGTTTAAAGTTTCTGGTGAATTAGAAATAAAAGCAGTTAAAATATAACATAATATTTATTTAATTATTTTAATATAAAAAGGAGATGTTTCCATGGCTTTTCAAAAAGAAGCTCCTATCTATCTTCAGGTAAGAAGATCAAACTTAGAAAATATTGGAGTATTAATTACTAATCCATTTGACTATATGCAAGTCGTTCCTTATGTAACTGCTTTTATAAATTCAGTTGGTGATCAATATTTCAAATCTTCAATTGTAAAATCTACTGAATATTATGACTATCCTAATCCTAGTACTGAATGTGATGGTCAAATTGTAAGAATTTATTATGATATAGACGAACTTAGTGTTGGTGGAGCTTCACCTTATGCACCAGTACTTTATTCTTCAACACTAGGATTACTAGCAGGAGCTCAAGAGTTTATTGGTCTTGAACAAAATTTAGGATGTTATAGTCCAGGTGATGCGCCTATATCACCAAATAGTTTTAAAATGGTATTTAGACCATATAGTGAAAAAGATCCTGTTACTGGGGATTATATAGTTTTTGATTTAATGACACCTGAACCCCATCCAGTAGTAGCAACTGTTTCTAAAGCACCTGGATATGATGCAATTTCTTTCATTCCAGACAATCATATCGATCCTATTACTAACCCTATTTCTACTGCCCCTGGTTACTATACATTTAGAATATACCCTGAAGTTGAAATACAAATAAAGCCTTAAATAAAAAACTAGGTTGTCTAATTGACAACCTAGTTTTTAAATTGACTATTATAAAGTTCTGCATACAATCCACCTTTACCTAATAATTCATTATGACTACCTTTTTCAACTACATTTCCAGATTTCATAACAAGTATTATATCAGCATCTTTTATTGTGGATAGCCTATGCGCTATAACAAAACTAGTTCTTCCTTTCATCATTTTATTCATAGCCTTTTGAATATTTAATTCTGTTCTAGTATCAACACTACTTGTAGCCTCATCTAGAATTAATATTTTAGGATTTTTTAACATAGCTCTTGCAATTGTAAGTAATTGTTTTTGCCCTTGGGAAATATTAGATCCTTCTTCATTTATCTCTGTATCATAACCATCTGGTAGAGTCCTTATAAAGTAATCTGCATTTGCAGCTTTTGCTACTTTTATTATATCCTCATCACTTGCATTATCTATTCCATATGCAATATTATCCTTTATGCTCCCCTTAAATAGCCATGTATCTTGAAGTACCATACCAAATAAATCTCTTAGATCTTCTCTTTTCATATCAACTATATTTACACCATCAATTAATATTTTTCCACCGTTTAACTCATAAAATCTAAGAAGTAGATTTACTAGTGTTGTTTTACCCGCCCCTGTTGGTCCAACTATTGCAACACTTTGTCCTGGCAATACATTTAGGTTCATATCCTTTATTAATATTTTATCCTCTGAATATCCAAATTTTACATGTTCAAAAGTAACTTGTCCTTTTGGATTTTCAATTATCTTGTTATTTATTTCATCTGGTATCATCTCTTCTTCATCTAAAAGTTCAAATACCCTTTCTGCTGATGCCACGGTTGATTGTATAATATTTGCAATATTTGCAGTTTGGCTAATTGGTTGTGAAAATTGTCTTGAGTACTGAATAAATGCTTGTATATCACCTATTTGAATATTGCCCCTTGTCACTAGTATTCCACCTACTACTGACACAAAAACATATCCAAGATTGTTTGTAAAGTTCATAACAGGCATCATAATCCCTGACATAAACTGAGCTCTCCAACCAGCCTCATATAAATTTTGATTTATATTTTTAAACTTATTAATTGATATAGTTTCTTGGTTAAATGCCTTTACTACATCATGTCCAGTATACATTTCTTCTATATGTCCATTTAACATACCAATTTCTCTTTGTTGTCTAATAAATTGACCTTGGGACCTTTTCATAACAGGTCTTATAAAGATTACACCTAAAGGAAGAGTTATTATTGTAATGAAAGTAAGTAAAGGACTTATAGAAAGCATCATTATTATAACGCCTATTATAGTAACTATAGATGTAATCAATTGAGTTATACTTTGTTGTAACGTTGAGCTTACATTATCAATATCATTTGTAACTCTACTTAATATTTCTCCAAATGTATTCGAGTCAAAATATTTTAGAGGTAGCTTATTTAGTTTTGAGTAAACATCAGCTCTCATATCATACACTGTTCTTTGAGCTACCATTGCCATTATGTATTGTTGTACATAATTAAATATACTACTAATTATATAAAGTACTATAAGTATTAGTAGTGTTTTTTTTATATAATTAAAATCTATTGCTGCACCTGGCACACCAGTTGCTTTCATTCCTATTCCTTCAAATATTTTTGTAGTAGCCATACCTAATATCTTCGGACTTACTATACCAAATATTGCACTTATTATAGCTGATAAAAACACTAGCATTATATTTTTATTATATTTTTTTAAATATCCTAATAGTCTTTTTAAAGTTCCTTTAAAATCCTTAGCTTTTTCAACAGGCATAGCACCTCTCATATTATGTCCTACTTGCCCATTGTCTTTACTTACTTTAGACATACTATCCCTCCTCCTTAGATAATTGTGAGGATACTATTTCTTTGTATATTTCTGAAGTTTTTAATAGTTCATCATGCGTACCTATTCCTGCTATATGACCATCATCTAATACTATAATCCTAGTTGCATCCATAACAGTAGATACTCTTTGTGCTACTAAAATTACAGTTGCCTCTTTTGTTTCTTCTATTAAAGCTGCTCTAAGTGCTGCATCTGTTTTAAAATCTAGAGCTGAAAAACTATCATCAAATATATATATTTCTGGTTTTTTAATTATCGCTCTTGCAATTGATAGCCTTTGTTTTTGACCTCCAGATACATTAGTTCCACCTTGTGCTATAAAAGATTCTGTACCATCTTTCATATTGGATACGAATTCTTTTGCTTGAGCAATTTCTATAGCATTATTAATATCATCTTGATTAGCGTCTTTTTTTCCATACTTTAAATTATCAATTATACTACCACTAAATAATATAGCCTTTTGAGGTACATATCCTATTCTATCCCTTAAAGCATGTTGCTCTAAATTTTTAACATTTATTCCGTCTACTAATACTTCTCCACTTGTAACATCAAAAAATCGTGGTATTAATTTAACTAATGTAGATTTTCCAGAACCTGTCCCTCCAATTATAGCTGTAATTTCTCCAGGCTTACTTACAAAACTAACATTAGTTAATACATTTTCAGAATTATTATCATATGAAAAGCTTACATTTCTAAACTCAACGTAGCCTTTCATATTAGTTTTTTTAATTGCATTATCTTTATCCTTAAGTCTCTTATCTAAATTTAAAATTTCATTAATTCTATCAGCTGATGCAGACGCCCTTGGAATCATTACAAACATCATTGATAACATCATTAAAGAGAATAGTATTTGTGATAAATACTGTATAAATGCCATTAAATCCCCAACTTGTAATTTACCATTGTCTATTCTTATAGCTCCAAACCATACAACAGCTACTATACTTACATTTATAACAAACATCATAAATGGCATTAATAAAGTAATGGTTCTATTTGCTTTAATTGCTACTTCACATAAATCAAAACTTGTCTTTTTAAATCTGTCTTCCTCTACTTCAATCTTATTGAATACTCTAATTACTCTTATACCTGTTAAATTTTCTCTAAATACTCTATTTAAATTATCTACTCTTTTTTGCATTGCTTTGAATAATGGTACCGCCCTTTTTAATATAATACCTATGGTAATTATTAAAATTGGCATTGAAACTAAAATTATTAATGATAATTTTGCATCTTTTTTAACTGCCATAATTGTTGCACCTATAGCTACCATTGGTGCATATAACATCATTCTTAGCATTATCATTACTACTTGTTGGATTTGAGTTATATCATTTGTAGTTCTTGTTATTAATGATGCAGTTCCTATTGTATTAAATTCTTGTAAGGAAAAATCCTCAACTTTTTCAAATACTTTATTCCTTAAATCTCTACCAAATCCCATTGCTACTTTAGCTGTAAAAAAACTTGCAACTATTGTTACTATACCACCTCCTATAGTAACTACTATCATTTTTAAACCAGTATCAATTATATAGCCTTTGTCATTATTAACAATTCCCTTATCAACAATATCACTCATTAAGTTTGGGAGATATACATCTGCTAATGATTGCAAGAATACTAATACAAATATTAATACTATAAACCCAGTATAGGGTTTTAAATTCTTCAAGAGTTTAAGCATAAACATTTCTCCTTCTATAATTTCTTTATATAAAATATATATTGCCCAAATTTATCAATTTATTTTATGTGTAGTTATTTTTATTGTATTTTATTAATATATTGTTCTTGAATAAGTTTGTTTTTTCTTAATATTCACTATATTGTCACTAAGTTGTAACCCACTTCCCCTTCTAAATCATTTATAGTATAATTTATTAAAATATATTATATTTTGTATATTGTTATTTTTTATTGTCGATTTAACTTTATTTTATTTACATTTCAATTTTGTAACTTTTATTTTAATCATTATAGTTATAAAATTGAAATGTATATAAAAATAAACTATATACATATTTACTATATTTATCTTAAGTATGTAATAAAAAGGAGATTGATTATGAGTTTAAGAAAAAGATTAGCTTCTCTAGCCATATGTGCTACTTTAGTGCTAGGAAGTATAAATTTCGCATTTGCTGATGGTGCTAGGGTTGTTACTTTAGGAGCAAACTTAAGCCAAGAGCAAAGGGCTACTATGTTAAAATACTTTGGTGTTAACGAAAACGAAGTTGTTATACTAGAAGTTAATAACCAAGAGGAAAGAAAATATCTAGAAGGTGTTGCAACTGAAGCTCAATTAGGTAAAAAAACTTACTCATGTGCTTACGTTGAACCAACTAAAGCTGGTAGTGGTATCAATGTTAAAACTGCAAACCTTACATGGTTAACTTCATCAATGGTTGCCTCTACATTATCTACAGCTGGGTTAACTGATGCAGATGTTGTAGTTGCTAGTGTTTTCCCTGTTAGTGGAACTGGGGCACTTACAGGTATAATGAAGGCGTTTGAAGACTCTACTGGAAAGCCTCTTGAAGAGGAAAAAAAAGAATTAGCTTCTGAAGAATTAATAATAACTGGTGACATCGGTGAAGATATCGGAGCTGATAAAGCTACTGGTATAGTAAACGATATAAAAACTGAAATAATAAAAAACAACACTAGTGATACAGTTCAAATTGCAGATACTATCGTAAATGTAACTAACAACTATAATGTTACATTAACGCCAGAGCAACAAAAACAATTAGAAGATTTAATGGCTAAAATAGCTAAGCAAGATTACGATTATAATGAAATGAAAAATACATTAGATGGTATAAAAGAAACTGTTAACGAAAAACTTGATGAAATTGGAGAAGGAATCAATCAAGGATTCTTCGATTCAATAAAAGATTGGTTTAGCGGTATAGGTGATTGGTTTACTGGAATATTTAGTGGAGATGATAATAAAGACTTAGGTATATTAGGTTCTACTGATGATAGCGTATTAGGAGATAATGCTATAATCGATGCTACTGATAAAGATGCTATAAACCTACCTTCAAGTGAAGAAGTAGAAGGATTCTTTTCTAAGATTTGGAGTTGGTTTACAGGGTTGTTTAGTAGTAATGAGTCTAGTCAATTAGAAGATAATAATGAGTCTACATTACCAAATGATAACTCTAGTGAAAGTTTAAATCAAAATTCTAATGATAACAACTCTACTGATAATGAAGACCTTAATTCATTAGAAGAAAACTCTACTATAGATAAAGATGTTAAGCCTGAAAATGTACATCAAGATACAAATTCTCAAAATAACGATGAAACTTTAAATACTCCAGATAGTGAAACTAACCCTGAACAACAAAATTAATTCTATATTATAAAAATAAGTATCCCTTAATTTATACTCTAATTTAAGGGATACTATTTTATATAAAATACTATTTATTATAAAAGCTTAATACTTTTTCAATATATTTATTAAATATTTCATCTGTCTCTATATAAATTTCATGTTTAGCTTCTTTTATTTCATATACTCTGCAGTTAGATGCATATTTAGCAAATATATTTTGCCCTCTACTATTAACAAAGGTATCTTTGCCTGCTTGGAATAATAAAACAGGTATTTTAACATTCTTTGCATTTTCTTCGCTAGTTATATATTTAATAGCTTTAAAAGATTCATTTAGCCAATGAAAACTTCCACCTGCAGTTTGTAGTTGTTTGTTACTAATCTGTTTATTAAAATATAAAATATATCTATCATAGCAACTTGTCCCTGAAGACTCTAGATCTTCTTTGCCTGTAAACGGGCCTTGATTTAGTATATATCTGTGTCCTTGACCTGTAATATATGCTAATTTAGCTATTACTTTAGAAAAACATTGTGGATACTTTCCTGTGTCAATTTCCATCATAGGTGCATTAAGTATTGCACGCTCAAAGTAGTTATCATATTTTTCTAAAAACATTGATCCAATTGCACCTCCCATAGAATGTGCAAATAAATATAGCTTATTATTATTTTCTGTAACTATTTCGTCTAAAAATGTTTTTAAATCTTCCACATAATATTCAAACTTTTCAACATTTATTTGACTATCATCTACTCCTAATCTACCTGAGCGTCCATGTCCTCTGTGGTCAATAGCATATACTGAAAATCCATTTTCATTAAATACATTTATTAACTCTTCATATCTTTCTAATGATTCACAAAAACCATGAGATATTACAATACTAGCTATACTTTCTTCTATTACATATTTTCTATAGTAAATACTTAAATTTTCCTTACCGTTAAAATATCCATCTTCTACTGTACTCTTGTAACTTTTTATATTACTCATAGCATTCCTATCCCTCTGTTAAGTTTTTTTAATTAATTATAGCATATTTTAAATTTATTTACGTTATGCAAATGTGATAAAATTAATTTGTAAGATAATATTTATTTAGGAGGGTATTATGAAATATTACGACACTCATAGAATGGTTAAAGGAGAAGATCTAAATCATCACGGCACGCTGTTTGCCGGAAGAATGTGCGAATGGATGATTGAAAGTGGATTCACCACTGTTGCAAACGAGTACAAGCATGCAAGCAATTTAGTTTGTGTAAAAGTTCAAGAAATAAACTTTAACTATCCTCTTAATAAGGGTGATATTATTAATTTAAGCTCTAAGATTTGTTATACAGGAGCTAAAAGTATAACAGTTTATTGTAAGGTTGATACGAGTCTTGATGATAGAGTATTTGTTGATGGTTTTATGACATTTGTTTGTGTTGACGATAATAAACGTCCTATGGTTCATAATATAATTGTTGATGAGCCAACTGTCAAAGAAGAAATTGATATATATGATAGAGCTAAAAAGCTAAAAGAATCTATTAAATAAAAATAACTAGGGAATTTCCCTAGTTATTGAATTTATACGGATTAACTCTTACTGCATTATTATATAAAAACGGATAATTTATTTTTAAATATTTAAGATAGTTTATCCACTGTATCGTTATATTTTTGTAGACTCTATTTGTATCATTTTCAAGGTGGTTCATATCAATCTGCCTCGTTCCATGTTTTTCCATAAATAGTATTTCATCTCTTAAATGAATTACTGCCATTAATAAATCTGTAAAAACCTCGTGTTGATGCAAGTTTTCATTACTTATTAAGTTTATTAATAAGTTATTATTATTTAGTAATAATTCTTTAATGCACTCAACATCAACTTGATTTATATCAATGTCATAATTATATTTAATTATCTTTAATTCTACATCGTCTAATTGTTTAAACGATACGATTAGATTTTTTGCTTCGTTATCACCTTTTATAATTTCATGCATCAATTGATACCCTACTTCTGTAAAGAATATTCCTACTAGCATATTTAATTTATCGATTCTTTCTTTTTTCTCTTTTGCTTCAATTAATTTTTCTAATACAATAGTCACAAACAAGCAGTTTATAGGTATAAAGCATAAATTCATAAATGAATAGTATGCAGTGTTTTCACCTTGACCAAACACTAAGTAGTGTAAATAAAACATAATGGCCGATAGCAGTATTAGTACTATGGACACTTTAATATAAAAATTTAATCTTTTCATTTTGACTCTCCTATAAATTATATGAATATTCTTTTATATAAAATTTTTATAGTTATTATTAATAGCCCTAAGTATATCAACTTAAAGAATATATTGTTTCTAATTATATAGTGTATAAGTGCAAATACACCAATAACTAACATTGATTTTATCATTGTTATTATGTTAGATGAAGAATTGTTGTTTTTATATTCTAATGTAAATGGTAATTCATTATCGTCTATTTTAAATGTATATAATGAAACAATTATGTTAATAGCAAATACAATTGTTATATGTGGTATAACCTCTAATTTAAAAATAATCAAAAATATCGTACTTATTAAAATAAAAACTGGTAATATTAGTTTGTAAATTGTAACTTTAAACATTGCTGAGTATATGTTATTCTCATTTTTTATTGGTAGTACATCATATATCCATGATCCTTTATATTCTTTAGAATATTTTATTAAAGTGATT
>JBOFYV010000006.1:0-6734 GCA_051654865.1 Peptostreptococcaceae bacterium | reverse complement strand
AATAAACTTATCTGTAAATTAAGATTAAAAATAAAGTAAATATATAGAAATAATTAGATATAAAATTAATACTTTTCAGTTTAATTAATAAAAAGTATAGTAAAATGTAAATATACACCAATTATAATGATAAGGAGGTAAATATGGAAAATATCAAATTTGAGTATACAGAAAAAGAGCCGAAACTTAGAAATGGAATACTAGCTATGACAATGATAGTACTATGGCTAATTATATCGATAGGCTTTATTATATTAGCTGGAATATTAGAGATAATAATATTAATTCCAATAGGTATAATAGGATTAGTATTAAGTTTTATATCTATATTTGGGCTAAGAGGAGTAAATCCTAAGGAAGCTTTAGTACTAGTATTATTCGGTAAGTACTATGGAACAATAAAAAAAGAAGGATTTTATTGGGTAAATCCATTTTGTCAAGCCATAAACCCAGCCTATACACAATTACAACCACAAACAAAATTAAAAGTTCAAGAAGGCGTAGAAGTATCATACGATACAAGATCTAAAAAAATATCTTTAAAGACAATGACTCTTCACAATCAAAAACAAAAAGTAAATGACTTATTAGGAAACCCAATAATAATAGGAGTGGTAGCTATATGGAAAGTGGTTAATCCAACAAAAGCCGTATTCAATGTAGATAACTATCAAACTTTTGTATCTATACAATGTGATACCACCCTTAGAAATATAGCTAGATTATATCCTTACGATGTATCCGAAGAAGGAGATGAAAAGTCACTCCGTGGAAGTAGCCAAGAAATTGCAGAAAAATTAAAAGAAGAATTACAATTAAGAGTGGATATAGCAGGTATAGAAGTATCAGAAGTAAGAATAACACATTTAGCATATGCACCAGAAATAGCGTCTGCAATGCTACAAAGACAACAAGCAGAAGCAATAATAGCTGCTCGTAAAAAGATAGTAGAAGGAGCAGTTGGTATGGTGGAAATGGCACTTACTAATTTAAGTGAAAACAAAGTGGTAACTTTAGACGAAGAGAAAAAGGCAGCAATGGTAAGCAACTTATTAGTGGTATTATGTGCTAATAAAGAAGCACAACCTGTTGTAAATAGCGGTATTGAAGGATAAAAATATAAAATATACAATAAAAAAGTAGTTTTATATATGTAAAAAGGTACTTATATTAAGAACAATATAAGTACTTTTTTATGTACAAGGGCATTATACGACAGAGATAAGCATAATTAATATTAAAATTAATGTGTAATATATATAATAAATGTAAATAATTGTATATTATAAAAATACAAAAAACTTTAAACTACAATATGTGGAGGAAAAATATGAAATTAGCAGTATTTGATTTTGATAGAACGTTATTTCCAAAGGACACAATACCTTATTTAATGAAACAATGGTACAAGCTTGATTATCCAAAATCTAAAATAGCAAAAGTGTATATAAGGCTATTGCCAGCGTATATAGTTTACAAATTAGGTATAGGCGGCAAAAAAACCAATATAAAGCTAAGAAATAAGGCAGTAGAAGGATTTGATGAAATATTTAAAGATATGAGTAAAAGTGAAATAGAAAACTTCTTTTATAAGACTAGCGAAAACTTAAATAATGAATTGAATCGAGATATAGTGGAAAAAGTATTAGAAGCTCAAGAAAAGGGAATGCATACAGTAATAATAAGTGGAGCGTATGAGCCATTACTGAAAATTATCGGAAAGGGTTTGAATATAGATACTGTAATAGGAACTAAACTATCATATGATAAAAATGAAGTATATAACCACAAGCAAAAACTAACATTAATAGAAGGGGACAAAAAGGTAGATGAACTAGAAAAATACTTTACAGAAAAAATAGATTGGGAAAATAGTTGGTTTTACACTGATAGTATAAGAGATATTAAGCTACTAGAGCTAGTAGGAAATCCAGTAGCAGTAAATCCTGATTCACATTTATTAAATTACGCAAGGGATAATAATTGGATAATAATCGGACAATAATAATAATGTAAAATATTATTTCCTAAAATAGAGTTTAAAAAAGATATACTAAGAAATAATATCAATGATAACTTTAAAAAAGGAGTACGTTATGAATTTACTAAAAGATAGCAAAACTAAAGAAAATTTGATGAGAGCATTTGCAGGAGAGAGTCAAGCTAGAAATAGATATACTTTTGGAGCATCGCAAGCTAAAAAAGAAAAACTAGCACTTATAGAACGGGTATTTTTATATACAGCAGATCAAGAAAGAGCTCATGCAAAAGTATTTTATGATCATCTAAAAGAATTAGTAGGAGAAACTATATACATAGATGGAGGATATCCAGTAGAAATTTTTGATAATATAAATCAAACGTTAAGAGCTGCACAAAAAGATGAATATCATGAATGGGATGTAGTTTATAAAGACTTTGCTAAAACTGCTAGAGAAGAAGGATTTTTAGCAGTTGCTAATAGTTTCGAAAAAATAGCGCAAATAGAAAAAACTCATGGAGACCGATTTGGTGACTTTGCACAAAAAATTGAAAATGGTACTTTATTTAAAAGTGAAGGTGAAGAGCAGTGGATATGTTTGAACTGTGGACATATTCATACTGGAAAAGAAGCGCCTAAGGCCTGTGAGGTATGTAAACATCCGCAAGGGTATTTTATATTATATTCAAACTCTCCGTTTGCAAATTAATAAATCTAATATATGAACAACTTAGAATTGCCAACAGGCAATTCTTTTTTTACGTAAGATTTTAAAGTATGAATAAAAAAGTATAAAAATTAAATTTTATGATAAAGTTAAGAAATATGAAAATAATTAAAAAAATATCGAAAAATATCGAAAATAGTAAAAATGTCACTTATAAGTGACATATATATATATTAAGGAAAACGAATTTTTAAAATATAATAAATATAGGAAGGGTTATTTATGAAAGAAAAAAGTAAAATGATTATATCATATCTTAACTCAAGTGATACATATACACCAAGTAGTTCACTAGCTACGTATTTGAATGTAAGTGAGAGAAGTATAAAAAGATATATAAAAGCTATAAATAAAGATTTAGAGGATTATGGTGCAAAAATAGAATCGGCTAAAAGATTAGGATATAAATTAGTTATAGAATCTAGTGATAACTTTAGAGAATACTTAAACTCTATAACCGATATAAATAAATCGTTTATAACTACGGATTTACTAAAAAATATACTAAAAGATTATCCAATAAGTTTAGATTTATTAGCAGAAAAATTGTACACAAGTAGATCAACACTTCAAAATGAATTAACGAGTATAAGAAGTGCACTAGAGGAGTACAACATAAAGCTAAAGTACAAACCTTACAGTGGATTATACTTAGAAGGATATGAAGAAGATATAAGAAAGTGTTGTATGAAATACTTTTTTAAGGATGAAAACTTAAATGAAATAAGTTTATCAATTGAACTTGGCAATATAAATAATGAATTTATATTTAAACTAAAAAAGTTTATTGAAAAGAAAATAGTATCTAAGAAAATAGAAAAAAATGATTATGAAATATTATATTTAACTAAGTTTATAGCTATAACTTGCTTTAGAGCTAATAATGGTTATAACATAGATAAAAATATATATGAAGAAAATATTTATGAAAATATATTTGATGATGAATTTAAAGAATTACTACAAAAGGAAATTAACATAAGTTTAGTTGAAGATGAAATAGACTACTTAAATATGTTGCTTAAAGCAAATAACATAATTTCTAATGAAGTAATTAATGAAGAAAAAATAAAAGAGCTAGTAAAGATAGCATTAAATGAAATTGATATTAAATATAAGTCATTTTTATACGAAGATAGTGTGCTTGTATCAAATTTAGTAAAACACATATTAAATTCTTATAATAGATACTATTATAAAATAGATGTTGAAAATATTATTTTAGATCAAGTAAAAAGAAGCTATCCAGACTCTTTTAACTATGCACTAGATCTATCAACTATATTAGAATATAACTTAGATATAAAAATTAATTCTAACGAAGTTGGGTACATAGCTATTCATTTTGCTACAGCAATAGAAAGAGCTAAACAAAAGACAAGTTGTAAAGCAATTATAGTTTGTAACACAGGGATAGGTACATCAGAACTTATTAGAATAAAACTAAGAAGATATTTTCCTCAAATAGAAGTTATAGGATGTTATCAAGTACATTATTTGGATTATATAAATCTAGATGAAATAGATTTTATAATATCCACTATAAATATAGAAAATCAATATACAAAAGATAAAGGTTTCATACAAGTATCTCATGTTTTAAATGAGATTGATATACAAAAGATAGAAGATAAATTAAATAAATCATATCTACAAAGTTATCTTACATCATTATTTAATGTAGATATATTTTATAAAAATTTAGAACTAAAAGATAAAAAACAACTTCTAGAATTTGTATGTAGTGATATGGTAAATAAAGACTTTATAAGTAAAGAAGACAAAGAAACTATATTAAATAGAGAAAAATTATCATCAACTGAAATTTCTGACTTAGTAGCAGTACCTCATTGCATTTCAGTAAAAAATAAAAATGCAATAGCAATATGTATATTAAAAGATGCAATTAATTGGGGAAATACAAGTGTAAAGCTAGTATTTGTAGCTTGTTTAGATTCAGATAAAAAAGAAAATAAACATATTTTCCCGTTTATTCACTCAAACACTAAAAAAGGAAAAATAGTTAATAGTCTGTGTGAATGTTCATCTTTAAATGAGTTTATAGAAATATTAATGAGGAGCAATAGCTATGATAGTTAAGAAAAATATAAATGGTAATAGTAAAATAGAAATTTTGCAACAAATAGCAAATATAGCAAAAGAAGAAGGACTTGTTAAAGAAAGTAGACTATATCTAAAGGGTCTTATAGAAAGAGAAAATAAATTTAGTACATATATAGGTAGTGGTATAGCAATGCCACATTGTAGATGTGAAGTAATAAGAGAAATATCTATAATAATATGTACTTTAAATAATAAAGTTAGCTGGGACTGTATAGAAAAATGTGATGTTGATTTTGTAATTGCATTAGCTATACCTAGTAAAAACATAGACAACGAGTACTTACAGATAATATCTAAGTTAGCTAGGAATCTAATGAAAGAAGACTTTGTAAAAGAGTTAAAGTCATTAGAGAATGAAAAACAAATAATAGATAAGATAAAATCTACAATTAATTAGGATGTGATTTTATGGGATATAAAATAGTAGGTATAACAAATTGTCCAATAGGTGTTGCTCATACATATATGGTAGCAGAATCACTCACTGATGAGGGATTAATAAGAGGTCATCAAATTAAAATTGAAACCCAAGGTGCTTTAGGTAATGAATTAGTTCTTAGTGATAATGATATCAAAGAAGCTGATTATGTAGTTTTAGCAATTGGTGTAGGACTTTCAGATGATGAAATGAAAAGGTTTGAAGGCAAAAAAGTTTTAAAGAAGGATATAAATCAAGTACTAAGAAATCCAAGTATAGTATTTGACAATATAGAAAAAGAGAGTAAATTATACAAAGGTTCTAAAAGTATTGATAGTACCGGCATTTTCAAACACATAATGACTGGTGTATCTTATACAATACCACTTGCAATAGCTGCAGGACTTTTAATTTCTATAGCATCTATAATGACTAAAGGATCGATACCTCAAGTTGGAACATATCCATTTTTACTCAAATCAGTAGGGGTTATGGGTATTGAATTAATGATACCTATACTAGGTGGATATATTGCATATTCAATATCAGGTAAGCCGGCTTTAGCACCAGCACTTTTAGGTAGTTACTTAATAGCAAATGAAAAACTTTTACTCACAGCTAGTGGAGGAGGAGTATTAGGAGCTATAGTAGTTGGTATTTTAGTTGGATACTTTGTAAAATATCTAAAAGAAATAAAAATTAACAAAAGCTTGACTCAACTAATGTCATTTTTAATAATACCTCTTGTAAGCACATTGTTTATAAGTACTGTGATATTTTATATACTAGGCCCTTTATTAAGTGCACTTATGGTTGGTATGATGAGTATTTTAGATTCACTATCAACAACAAGCTCGATGATATTATGCGTAATAATTGCTATAATGGTAGTTTTAGATATGGGTGGACCAATAAATAAGACTGCGTATATATTTGCATTTAGTATGGCTCAAGAAGGTAATTTCATATATTTTGGAACAGTAGCAATAGCAACGGTTATTCCTACTGTATCTATAGGAATAGCAACTATTCTTAGGCCAAAATTATTTAATAAAGAAGAAGTAGAAAATGGTAAATCTGCACTTGTAGTAGGTTTGTTTGGGATTACAGAACCTGCAATAGCTTATGCTGTAAATGACCCTAGAGCTATTTTAACATCTCAAATAATTGGAGCATCAGTAGCCTCAATTATAGGTAATTTCTTAGGTGTAAAACGTTTGGCTCCGGGAGCAAATATAATAGACCCATTATTAGGTAATGTAACTCCGTTTTTAGGATATTACTTAAGTGTTATAATAGGTATTTTTATAAGTACTTTATTACTTATATATATAAAAGATAGATATACAGATTTATAGTTTATGAAAACGATTTAATAAATTAGAGGTGAAGAGTATGTATGATTTTAATGTTAAACCAGATCGTGTTTTAGAAAAATGTAGAAAATGGGATCTAGACATAATAAGAAGTAAATTTGGAAATGT
>JBOFYV010000005.1:0-5180 GCA_051654865.1 Peptostreptococcaceae bacterium | reverse complement strand
TATATTTAATATGTTTTTAGTGCTTAAAAATGCAGGGTTTAGTATTGATACTATTGCTATTAATAATACTAATCCTACTAAGCTTTTATATTTTATTAATAATTCTTCTAAATTTACATTTTTATCTTTTGTATGTTGTATACTTGTAGATGTCATTATACTGCCTCCTTAGTTTCTACTGCACACTTTAATATTGCTTCTTGGCTAGCGTTCTCTATATCAAATTCTCCAGTTAATCTACCTTGGCTAAGCACTAATATTCTATCACTTAGACCTAGTATTTCAGGCATTTCTGAAGATATCATAATTACTGCTTTACCTTTTGATTTAAAGTCGTTTATTAAATCGTATATTTCCTTTTTCGCTCCAACATCTACACCTCTAGTTGGCTCATCAAGTATAAGTACTTCTGGTTCTGTCATTAAAGCTTTTGCTATTGCCACTTTTTGCTGATTACCACCACTTAAGTTTCTTATTAATTGATTTTCACTTGGAGTTTTTATATTTATTCTATCTATATATTCTTTTACTATTTTAGTTTCTTTATTTTTATTTATTTTAAATAATGATGCTATGCTATCTAGTGATGATATTGTCATGTTTTCTTTTATAGATAAATCAAGTATAAGTCCATCACCTTTTCTATCTTCACTTACATATGCTATCTTATTTTTTAAACCATCTTTTGAGCTTTTGTTGTTTATTTCATTTCCATTTATGTATATACATCCACTGTTTTTTCTTAAATGACCGTATATAGTTTTGGCAAGTTCCGTTCTTCCTGCCCCCATTAAACCTGATATTCCTAAAATCTCCCCAGATTTCACCTCAAAGTTTATGTCTTTTATATATTCATTAGTTAGGTTTTCTACTTTTAGTACTGCATCTCCCTTTTTAACTTCAAGTCTTGGGAATTGATCAGTAAGCTTTCTTCCTACCATCATTTCTATCATTTTATCTTCGTCTATATTTGATATTGTTTCACTTCCTACATACTTACCATCTCTAAGTACTGTTAAGTAGTCACAGATTTCAAATATTTCTTTTAATCTATGTGATATATAAGCTATTGCTTTTCCTTCTGATTTTAGTTCATTTATTACTTTAAATAAACTTTCAGTTTCTTTATCTGTAAGAGCATCTGTAGGTTCATCCATTATTATAATTTGGGCATCTAATGATAATGCTTTTGCAATTTCAACCATTTGCTGCTCGCCTATACTAAGGTTTTCTACTAATTCTTTTGAGCTAGTAGTTATATTTAATTTTTTAAGCAATTTATCACTATCATCATAAAGCTTATCAAAATCTATTCTAAATCCTTTTTTAGGCTCTCTTCCTAAAAATATGTTTTCAGCTATACTCAAATCTTTAAGTAAATTTAACTCTTGGTGTATTATTGCTATTCCTTTTTGTTGGGCATCTTTTGGACCTTTAATGTCTTCTTCTATACCTTTGTAATAGATTGTTCCACCATCTTTTTTGTAAACTCCACTTAATATTTTCATAAGTGTAGACTTACCAGCTCCATTTTCACCCATTAAAGCCATTACTTTTCCTTCGTAAAGTTCTAGATTTACTCCATCTAAAGCTTTTACACCAGGAAATTCTTTTATTATACCTTCCATTTTTAATATAGGATTATTCATCTGTCTCTACCTCTACATTTTAGTTATTGTCTAAAATACCACACCTGATTTTAATATTATGTTTGCGTAAGGGCTGCATTCTCCCGTTCTTACAACTGCCTTACTTTCTTTTGTTTGACTTTTAAATTCTTCATGAGATACGTAAGTTATTTTTACATTTTCAAATCTCTTTAATATCTCTTCATGTATATTTTCATTTTTTTCTTTTATTTCACTTGCTATCACTATTTCTTCTACACATAGTTCTTCTAATACTGTATCTAAAGTTTCTAAAAAAGTTGGCACTCCGTATTTTAGTGCTAAATCTATTCTATTTACTTCACTTGGTATCGGAAGTCCGCAGTCACCTATTGTTAAACTATCAGTATGTCCCATTTTTGATATAGTGTACGATATTTCGCTGTTTATTAATTTTGTCTTTTTCATATTGTTACCCCCTGAAATTCTCTACATCTACTAACATTGGTAATGAGCTTTGTGCTCCTTCTTTCATTACTGAAAGTGCTCCTACTTTTGAAGCAAAGTCCATTGCTTCTTCTACATTCTTGTTGTTTGCAAATGCTACTGATAATGCTCCTGTGTAGCTATCCCCAGCCGCTGTAGTATCTACTGCTTCTACTTTGTATGCTGGTTTGAACATAGCTTTTTCTTTATTTATATATAAGCTTCCTTTTGAACCTAATGTTACTATAAGTTCTTTTACACCTTTATCTATCATTATTTGTGCTGCTCTTTTTATATCATCTTCATTGTTTATTTCTACACCGCTTAATATTTCAAGCTCTGTTTCATTCGGTGTTAATAAATCAACGTTTGCTATTATTTCATCCTCTAGTGCTACTGCTGGGGCTGGGTTTAATATTGTGTACTTTCCAGCTTCTTTAGCTTTATTTAAAGCATACTTTATAGTCTGTAGTGGTGTTTCTAATTGAACTACTACTATGTCACTATTTTGTATTGCTTCTATGTTGTTGTCTATATCGTTTTCTAATACTTTAAAGTTTGCTCCTGGAGCTACTACTATACTGTTTTCAGCATTTTTGTCTACTGTTATAAGTGCTACACCAGTTGGACCATTTTCTACACCTATGTATTTTGTATCTACATTGTCGTTTTTAAGTGCATTTATTAAAGTTTGACCAAATCCATCGTTTCCTACTTTACCTATCATAGCTACATTTCCACCAAGTCTAGCCATTGCTACTGCTTGGTTAGCACCTTTTCCACCTGGTACTTCTTTGAAGTCGCTACCTATTATAGTTTGTCCGCCCTTTGGCATTGTGTCTACTTTTACTACTAAATCCATATTTAAACTACCTATAACACATATTTTTTTCATAGTATGCCTCCTATTTATTAAAATCTATATATATTAAATCATTTTATTTGTTATTTTACTTTTTATAGAGTATCACATATATTTATATAGTACAACACATTTCTTCAATAAATGATATATTTTACTATAACTTCGGTTAGTGTAGTACTTTATTTTGCATTTCCCTTAGTTAGCTGTTCCCACTGTCAAGTCGTTGCCTATGCTTGGTACACATAAAAAGGCCATATTGATTATTTAACCAATACGACCTTTTATAGTTTTTTAACCATAACTTTAAACTTGATACCTCGTAACTATATTGCCTCAAAAGACCACAGATTTTTAGTTTCTTTCATAAATACATCTATATCCCATGTTTTTTCACTTTTTACTTTGCTATTAGGGTCATTAACTATTATTCTTCCATCACTATCCATACCTGTTAGTACTATAAAATGACCTTTACTTGTAAATTCACCTGGTCCCATACTCGCTATTATCGGATGTCCTTTTTTGAGATTTGATATAATACTACTCTCACTTAAGTTTATTTCTGTTCCAATCAAACCAAATTGTTTTACACCTTCAGTCATTAGGTTCCATTTTGTACCTACTCCATTTACTAAATATCCATTTTGTCTACTATAATCTGCAATAGCCTTAGGATTAATATCAGTATTACCTGTAAGTCCAACCGCTACCATTGCTATAGAAGTAGGTCCACATCCATTAACAGCTATAAATTCATCTCCATATTTATCATACCCCCATCTTTTATCCCATTGTATAAATAGAGGAATTTTGCCTTTTTTGTAATCTTCTTTTATAGATATATTACCGCTAGTTATTTTCTCACTGTACTTAGGATAATTTACTACAAAATCTATTGCCTCAATATTATTCGATGCAAGATTTATTAATGATACTGGATATAAATTTATATTATCTAAAATTTGCTTAATTTCAGGATATTCATTTGATCTTTCTATCAATATTTCTTTATTTATATTATTAGAATTGAGTAACTGAGATTTTAAATTTTCATAACTATATTCCCCCAATATGCTGTATGTTGTACAAGCCATAATGCTTATTAGCACAGATAGTATTATATATTTAAATTTTAATTTTAATTCATATTTATTTTTTATTAGTCTCATTTTGTACGTCATATTAACCTCCTGTTGTGTTTTATTTCATCATTTCTATAGTCTATATTTTATTTTATATTTATAATTAAAACCATAACTCTAAGCTTACAATACTAATATCATTCTTACTTATTAGTAATCTTTGTACAATTTAAACTAAATTATATAGTATCGTAATAGATTAATTATTATATACAAAAAAGGAGCATCTGCTCCTTTTATATATATAATAATTAATCTATAAATTTATTTTCACCTTTTCTTTACTATTGAAATCTATATCCTTTATTATTGGAAGTGCTATTTTGTATTTTTTATTTGTATCAATTTTGTCTAGTATAATGCTATAGATTTGATCTTCTTCATTTTCTAATACTGCTCCTATATGACCTTCCCATCTTGCAAAGTCATTCATATCTTCATCAAACATAACTAACTCACTTAAGTGATTATAGTCTCCTTCTTTTTTCATGATAATTTTTGTTCCCTTTTCATCTACTTGTATATCCTTAATAATTACTTTCTCCGTGCTACTAACAGGTATTTCATATCCTTTTAGCTCCTCTAATGATAAAAATTCTTTGTTTTTATCTATGTTTAGATAGTAATTCACCTGTGATGATGCGTATCCACTTTTTAATTCTTCTTCTGTTGGTTTTCTTGATACTACTATTTCTTCTCTATCTCCACTACCATTAGTTATAAGTAATGGATAATATACATCTTCTATTACTTCATAAATTAAGTCATCTCCCCAATATGGAATTAAGTCTATGTATTTAGTGTGTGATAAATCACTATCTACACTTATTTTTCCATTAAACTCACCTGTTTTATTATCTACACCGCTACCTAATTCAGTACTTTTTAATACGTTCCCTTTATCATCTACGACTTTAAACTTAGTACTTTGAAGTGTATATTTTTTTGTATCATCTATTCCACCTAATACAATAGTACTTGATATTGGTGATGTTACAACTTCCTTTATAATTAAGTTTTGTCCTTTTATTGTATAGCTCTCATCAATACTTATTCTATTAGAACCCTCTACCTTTTCAA
>JBOFYV010000004.1:0-29359 GCA_051654865.1 Peptostreptococcaceae bacterium | reverse complement strand
CCAACTAAATATCCTCAAGGTGCTGAAAAGATGTTAATAAAAGTATTAACGGGTAGAGAAGTACCATCAGGAGGATTGCCTACAGATGTAAACGTTGTAGTTCAAAATGTTGGAACGGTAGCTGCAATCTATGATGCAGTAGTTAGAGGCATACCGCTCATTGAAAGAGTGACAACGGTTAGTGGTGGTGCAATAAAAAATCCTAAAAATTTATTGTTAAGGGTAGGAACTACATTTGAAGAAGCAATAAATTGTTGTGGAGGATTAAATGAAGAAGCTAAAAAGATAATTATGGGTGGACCAATGATGGGGTTTGCTCAATATACATTAGATATACCTATAGTTAAAGGTACATCAGGAATATTAGCTTTAACAGAAAAGGAAGTAAATCAAAGTAAAGAATATCCATGTATTAGATGTGGAAAATGCATAGAAGCTTGTCCCATGGGGTTAGTACCAAGTATGCTTGGTACATTAGCTGAAAATAATGCATTTTTAGAAGCTAAAGAAGATTATAATCTTTTAGATTGTGTAGAATGTGGAAGTTGTGCATATACTTGTCCAGCAAAAAGAAAATTAGTTCAATCAATAAGATATAACAAACTACAATGTACATCACTAAGTAACAAAAAGTAAAGGGGGATTACTATGAACGTTGTATCATCTTCTCCACATATTAGTTCAAATGAAACCGTTCCAAAAATAATGTGGAATGTAAATTTAGCTTTAGCACCAGCAGCACTATTTGGTATATTTTATTTTAAAACTAATGCACTTTTAATAATTCTAGTAAGTATAATATCAGCTATAGCTACAGAGTATTTAATAAATAAATTTAGAAAGATGCCAGTCACAATAAGTGATGGTAGTGCTTTTTTAACAGGTTTATTAATGGCAATGTGTATGCCACCAACATTACCTGCATATATGGCTGGGTTAGGAAGTGTTGTAGCCGTAGCAATTGGTAAACACTCAATGGGAGGTCTTGGTCAGAATATATTTAATCCAGCTCATATAGGGAGAGCTGCAGTTATGGTATCTTGGCCAGTAGCAATGACTACATGGACTTCTTTAAAAACTAGTGTAGATGTAGTAACGAGTGCAACACCTTTAAATATAGTAAAAATGCAAGGATATGATTCATTAATAAATACTTTTGGCTCTCAAAGTGAACTTTACAAAGCTTTATTTTTAGGTACTAGAAATGGATCGATAGGTGAAACTTGCACAATTTTATTAATTTTAGGAGGCGCATATTTAATATATAAAAAATATATAAACTGGGAAGTACCTGTAGTAATGATAGTTACAGTAGGTATAATTACTTGGATATTTGGGAAAGAAGGATTCTTTACAGGTGATCCAATATTTAATATGATGGCAGGCGGACTAATAATTGGGGCATTCTTCATGGCTACAGATATGGTAACTATACCTATAACTAAAAAAGGTCAAATCATATTTGCAATAGGAGCAGGACTAATTACGGCTTTAATCAGATTAAAAGGTGGTTATCCAGAAGGTGTGTGCTACTCAATATTATTAATGAATGCTCTTACACCTCTTATTGATAGATTTACTAAGCCTAAAAAGTTTGGTTCAAAGGAGGCTATGTAGATGTCTATAAAAGAAAAAAAATATACAGTATTTCAAATTGCAATAAATTTAACAGCAGCTTGTTTTATATCAGGCGTAATTATTGCTGGTGTTTATTTTGTAACAGCACCTATATCAGTAAAAAATGCTGAGATGTTAAAGGAAAAGTCTATGAAAGAATTAGTTACTAATGCTACAGAATTCAAAAACGTTTCAGGGAAAGAAAGCTGGTATGAAGCTTTGAATAACGGCAAAGTAATTGCCTATATAGTGCAAACAGAGAGTAAAGGATATGGTGGTCCTATAAAAATAATGACTGCAATTGACCCTAACGGAGCAGTTATTGGATACAATGTGTTATCTCATAATGAAACACCTGGGCTAGGAGATAGGACTATGGTATCTCCATTTAAGGATCAATTTATAGGCAAAACAGTAGAGGCTTTAAAAGTTGTAAAGGATGCAACAGACAAAAAAGACATTCAAGCTATAACAGGGTCTACGATTTCTTCTAAAGCAGTAACAGATGGTGTGAAGTTGGCAGCAGAAGAAGTAAGTCAGTATATAGGAGGTAAGTAAGATGACAGTAAAAGAGTTATGGAAAGTATTTTCAAAAGGTATATATGATGAAAACCCTGTATTTAGACTGGCTCTTAGTTTATGTCCAGCACTGGCGGTAACCTCAAATGCTATAAATGCATTAACTATGGGACTTTGTGTTATGTTTGTTATAACAGCAAACAATGTAGTAGTATCAATCACTAGAAAAGTTGTAAATCCAAAAGTACGTGTACCAGTATACATTACATCTATAGCTACAATAGTAACAGTAGTACAATTAGTATTACAAGCATACTTACCTACATTATATCAGGCTTTAGGAATATACTTAGCATTAGTAGTAGTGTTTGCCATAATACTAGCTCGTGCAGAAGTTTTTGCATCTAAGAATTCAGTATTACCATCATTTTTAGATGGATTAGGAATGGGATGTGGATTTACATTAGCATTATTAGTAATAGCATTTATAAGAGAGTTATTTGGAAATGGAACAATATTTGGAATGACAATACTTGGATCGTGGTATAATCCAGCGCTTATTATGATACTTCCTCCAGGTGCATTTATTCTAATTGGATATATAATAGGTCTAATGAATATGTATGATTCTAAAAAAGCAAAGAAAAGTAAACAGTTGAGCTAGTATAATGGGAAGTAGGTGTGATAAATGAAAGAGTATTTAATACTGTTTATATCTACAGTATTGGTTAATAACTTTGTACTAACAAGATTTCTTGGATTATGTATATTCTTTGGAGTTTCAAAAAACCTTAGTGCTTCTGTTGGAATGGGAATGGCAGTAACATCAGTTATGACATTAAGTTCCATATTAGCATGGTTGGTTATGAACTTTATTCTAATACCTCTAAAATTAGAATTCTTAAAAACAATAGTTTTTGTACTTTTAATAGCCAGTTTTGTTCAACTATTAGAGTTGACCATAAAAAAATTTGCGCCCACACTATATGGTATGTGGGGAATATACTTATTACTAATTGCTACAAACTGTGTTGTTTTAGGTGTTCCTTTAACAAATGCAGACAACAATTATGGATTTTTAATGAGTGTAGTGGAAGCTTTAGGTTCAGGGCTTGGTTTTGCGCTTGCGATAACATTAATGGCTAGCCTAAGAGAAAAACTTGCTTATGCAACTGTACCAAAACCTTTAAGAGGTATGGGGATAGCTTTTATATTAGCAGGAATGCTAGCATTATCTTTTTTAGGTTTTTCAGGTATGATATAAGAGAAAATGAGGTTTTCAAAAAGGGGTGAAATATATGGAAACTGCCATACTAATAGTGGTGATAATGACGGCAGTGGGATTATTCTTTGGATTAGTGCTAGCTATTGCAAATAAAAAGTTTGCAGTAGAGGTAAATCCTTTAATTCATTTAGTTGAAGATGTTCTTCCAAAAGGTCAATGTGGAGCTTGTGGTTATGCAGGATGCTTAGCATATGCAGAAGCCGTAGTATTAAATGAAGATGTTCCTCCAAATCTATGTATTCCAGGTAAAGAGCTTGTTGCCAATATGGTAGCAGAACTGACGGGAAAAAAAGCAGAGGAGATAGAACCAAGGTATGCATATGTAAAGTGTAGTGGATGTAAAGATAAAGCAAATTTAAAATATGAATACGATGGAATAGCAGATTGTATATGTGCGAATAGTATCCTAGGAGGTCCTAAGGAATGTATATATGGATGTATAGGGCTTGGAACTTGTGTTAAAAATTGTCCATTTGAAGCTATAGAAATGGGAGAAAATAGATTACCTATAATAGATAAGGATAAGTGTACTGGGTGTGGAAAATGTGAAAGTATTTGTCCTAAAAAAGTAATCTCAATGGATCCTATTGAATGTAAAGTTCAAATAAGTTGTAATAGTAAAGATAAAGGAGCCATTGCAAAAAAAGCATGTAGTGTATCTTGTATAGGATGTGGCATATGTGTTAAAAACTGTGAACATAAAGCAATAAATATAGAAAATAATTTAGCAATTATAAGTCATCAGATTTGTATAGAAAACTGTGATAATCCTGTATGTATGTCAAAGTGTCCAACTGGTGCTATAGTAATTAAAAGTAAAGAAAGTATCAATAACAAACTATCAACACAAAAGATCTAAAAAATATATAAAACAAACTATTGCCAAGCTAATTCTTAATTGGTTGAACAATAGTTTGTTTTATGGATAACATAAGCTTTATAAATATAAAAACTATTGCTAAAAGCCTGTAAAATGAGATATGATTTATTAATGGTAAGTAAATAAGTAGGAGAATTATTTTATGATAAAACTAATCAAGAAAAGGGCTTTATTGCAATATATATTTTTATTATTCTTAATAATGCTAACAACCTATTTAGTGTATACTACATTAGATGTAAAATTAATTCCATATTTACTAAAAATAGTTAATTTTAAATATATATATATAGGAGTAGTGTTAATATTAACTTATATAGCAATAGAAGTATATGTTACCTATATAATAATTAATTCTATCAATCAAAGGAATACAAGGGGATTGGCAATTAAATTAGCAACTATGGGACTATATTATAATTTAGTAACTCCGTTTGCTTCTGGTAGCCAACCAATGCAAATATATGCAATGACAAAATATGATTTAAAACTAAGCAAAGCAGTTGCAATAGTAACAAATAAAACTGTAATTTATCAAATGGTAGTGACAATATATTGTGGAACTTTTATTTTGTTTAATTTAGATTTATTAAAAACTGAATTAACAGCAATTTTAGTATTGATGTGTGTAGGATTAATAGTCAATATAACTACTATTGTGATAGGGCTATTAATTATATTTAGCCCCTTAACTATGAAAAAACTATTAGGCAAAATTATATATATTTTGTATAAGATAAATATATTTAAATCTGTTTATGATGGAAGAGAAGAAATAGAAAATTATATAGATGAATATCATAATTCAATAATAGTTTTTGTAAAAAATAAAAAAGTATTGGTTAGAAGTATCATTTTTACAGTTATTCAATTAACTGTATACTTTAGCATTGCTTTTTGCATCTACAAAACCTTTAATTTAAATAAAGAAACATACATAACTCTATTAGCGCTACAAGTATTTTTATATATGTCTGTTTCTCCGGCACCAACGCCTGGAAATGTAGGAGCTAATGAAATTGTATTTTTAACGATATTCACAAAAGTTTTTCCTAAACAAATAATCGGGTATTCTGTGTTTTTATATAGTGTATTTGTATATTATATAATAGTAATAATTTGTGGGATTTTCACTATTATTACTCATTACAAAATAGGAAAATTAAAAAAATACAATAAAGAAGAGATTCTATAAAATAAAAGTCATCTATTTAAACAATAAATAGATGACTTTTATTTTATATTGATTAAAAAGCTCGAAAAATATTAATAATAAATAATAGAATAATTGAAAAAATTATCTAAAACATAGAAAAAATTGTTGTAGTAAAAGTGATATATATGGACAACTTAAAAGTAGAGATTAGATAAAGAAAGGAGTTTAATATGAGTCCTAAAAGAGAAGATCTAGATAATAACAAAGAAATGAAAAAGTTATTCAAAGAAAACAACACAAAGTTAGAAATAGCTAAGGAAATACATTCTAATAAGAAAATAGCAGATATAGTAGGAGAAAGATTAGCTAAAAAGAAATACTTCCCTCCGTGTTAATAAAAATAGTAGAGGAGTGAATAAAATGAGCGATAGCAGATTTAGAAAAGGACATTACGAAGACGCCCTACAATATACAAAAGATATATTAAGTAGTAGTTCCTCTATAGATGAAATTATAATTAATGCAAATATAAAAGAAGAAAATAGAGATGAAATGGAAGAAAGATTAAAAGAATACAAATAAAAACGTGGTTATATACCACGTTTTTATTTGTATTCTTTTAATATATTGTGTAAAAATATATTAAAATTAACTATAATTATAAAGAAGGCAATTTTATTTGGGGGCTAAATTAAACATTTGGAGGGGAATATGAGAGAATTATTAGAACTAAATCCAATTATTGGAGCGGTTAAAAATGATGAAGGTCTTGAAGCAGTGGCAAAATCAGAATGTGAAATTGTATTTTTATTAAATGGTGATATATTGACATTAAAAAATAAAATAAAATATCTACATAAATATAACAAAAAAGTATTTGTTCATATTGATATGATTTCTGGAATGTCATCAAGTCCTATAATTGTAGATTACATAAAAAATGAATCAAATTTAGATGGAATTATAACAACAAAAAATAATATTGTAAAAAGAGCATTAGAATTAAATATAAAAGTTGTACAACGATTTTTCTTTATAGATTCTATGTCCCTAGAGAATGCAATTGATAGTTTACGTAAAGTTAAGCCACAAGCCATTGAAATAATGCCTGGAGTAGCTCCAAAACTAGTAAAAAGAATAAATAAAGTATATCCCAATATACCTATAATATGTGGAGGTCTTATTGATGAAAAAGAAGAAATAATAAATGTTTTATCTAATGGTGCATCAGCTGTATCTTTAAGTAAAATTGATATGTGGTAAATCAAAACCTAAAAATATAAATTTTAGAAAAATATTGACGTGAAAACGTTTTTAAACTATACTTTTATTAAGTTTATAGAGGCAGGAGAAAAGAGAGCCTATAGTTATAAATACTATAGGGTCTCTTTGTTTTTGTTTCATAATCTATAAGAAATTGCAGGGGAGGAATAATATTGAAAAAGAGTTTAATGGGAGAGTGCTTCGCTGAATTTATTGGATCATGGGTCTTATTATTCATAGGAGCAGGAAGTGTAGCATCATTAGTTTTAGCTGGAGCAAGTATTTCTCAATGGGAGATAAGTATAATTTGGGGGCTAGGTGTTACTATGGCTATCTATATAACTGGAACAGTATCAGGTACACACATAAACCCAGCGGTAACAATAGGATTAATGATACATAGAAAGTTTCCAAAAGAAAAAGTGTTACCTTATATTATATCTCAAGTATTAGGTTGTTTTGCAGGAGCAGCTACAGTATATTTCTTATTCCAAAATCTATTCACTAGTTATGAAGTAGCAAATAACATAATAAGAGCTAGTAGTGATGGGTTAGCTACAGCTGGTATATTCTCAACTTATCCACATCCAGAACTAACTATTGTAGGAGCTCTAATTGTAGAGATAATTATAACAATGTTCTTATTTATAGTAATTTTAGCAGTAGGAGAAGATAGAAGTACTAATAAACCAGCTGCAAATTTAGGCCCAGTAATAGTAGGTTTAACAATTGCAATTATAGGTGGAAGCTTTGGCGTATTAACAGGGTTTGCTATGAATCCAGCTAGAGACTTTGGACCTAAACTATTTGCAATGTTAGCAGGGTGGGGAAGTACAGCTTTAGGTGAAAATATGTATTTCTTAATCCCGATAGTAGGACCAATAATAGGTGCTATAATAGGTGGATTTGTATTTGATAAACTTGTGGTTAAATATATGCCACAAAATGAAAATAAAGTATATGATAATGTTGAGTAAATAAGTAATATATATGTTATATTTATAAAATAGAATTTAGAAGATATATTGGAGGATAATATGAAAAATTATATAATGGCACTAGATCAAGGCACAACAAGTTCAAGGGCTATATTATTTGATAAACAAGGAAACATAGTGGCAACTTCTCAAAAGGAATTCACTCAATTCTATCCAAATGCAGGATGGGTTGAGCATAATCCAATGGAGATATGGGGAAGTCAAAGTGGTGTAATGAGAGAAGTATTAGAAACAAATGGAATAAAGCCAGATGAAGTTTCTGCTATAGGAATAACAAATCAAAGAGAAACAACAATAGTTTGGGATAAAAATACAGGAAAACCAATATATAATGCAATAGTATGGCAATGTAGAAGAACATCTCAAATTTGTGATGAAATAGAAGCTAAAGGATATAAACAAAAAATAAAAGAAAAAACAGGTCTAATATTAGATGCTTATTTCTCTGGAACAAAAATAAAATGGATACTAGACAATGTTCAAGGTGCTAGAAAAAAAGCTGAAAATGGAGAATTATTATTTGGAACAGTAGATACTTGGTTAATATGGAACTTAACTAGAGGTAAAGTTCATGTAACTGATTACTCAAATGCATCAAGAACTATGTTATACAACATAAAAGATTTGTGTTGGGATGAAGAAATACTTGAATTATTAGATATACCAAAGAGTATGTTACCAGAAGTAAAACCTTCAAGTTGTGTATATGGATATACTGATGAGGGGATGTTGTCAGGAGCTCAAATCCCAATAGCAGGATGTGCAGGAGATCAACAAGCTGCATTGTTTGGCCAAACTTGTTTTGAAGAAGGAAGTGCTAAAAATACTTATGGAACAGGTTGTTTTATGTTAATGAACACAGGAGAAAAAATGGTAGAATCTAAAAACGGATTATTAACTACTATAGCTTGGGGAGTGGATGGCAAAGTTGAGTATGCACTAGAAGGAAGTATATTTATAGCAGGAGCAGCTATTCAATGGCTAAGGGATGAATTAAAAGTACTATATAATGCTAAGCAAAGTGAATTCTATGCAAATAATGTAGAAGATACAAATGGTGTTTATGTAGTACCAGCATTTGCGGGACTTGGTGCTCCATACTGGGATATGTACGCGAGAGGAGCTATAATGGGTCTTACAAGAGGTGCTAATAGAGAGCATTTAGTAAGAGCTACATTAGAATCATTAGCTTATCAAACTAAAGATGTACTAGAAGCGATGCAAGAAGATTCAGGAATAAAGTTAGCAGGTCTTAGAGTTGATGGTGGAGCTTGTGCTAATAATTTCTTAATGCAATTCCAGTCAGATATATTAGGAACAGAGATACATAGACCAAAAGTTGTTGAAACAACAGCTCTAGGTGCAGCATATTTAGCAGGATTAGCAGTAGGATTCTATGCTAATAAAGAAGATGTTAAAAAATCTTGGATAATAGATAGAGAGTTTACATCTCAAATGTCTGAGGCTAAGAGAAATGTATTATACAAAGGTTGGAAAAAAGCAGTTAGTAGAACATTAGAATGGGCTAAGGAAGATGAAGAGTTTCAAAAAGAGCTATCTTCAATAGATTGCTAATTTACATAAATAAATTAAAAAAATAAAATCATATAAAAAGTACTGACATATAGATATATATGTAGTACTATATAAATATAAAGAAAACGTTATACAAAAACAAAAATTAGAACAAAATCTAATAACTAAATATATGGCTAAGAGAACAGAGAGCCTTCTATACTACGTATAGGGGGGTCTCTGTCTTTTTACGTATAATTAAATAATGATTGCATAGTAATTGGAGAGAAGTAATTATAAGGGGGGAAGTTTATGTACGATATAGCTATAATAGGTGCAGGAATTACAGGAAGCTCTATTGCGAGAGAGTTATCTAAATATAATTTAAATACTATTGTACTTGAAAAAGGGGTAGAAGTATGTCAAGGAACTACTAAAGCCAATAGTGCAATAGTACATGGGGGATTTGATGCAAAGGAAGGGAGTTTAAAGGCTAAGTTAAATGTAAGAGGGAATGAATTATATCCACAATTATGTAAAGAGCTATATGTTGAATTTAAACGAAATGGATCATTAGTATTAGCTTTTAACGAAGAAGAGGAAAAGCATATAAAAGAACTTTATAATAGAGGATTAAATAATAATGTAAAGGGATTAAAAATATTAAATAGAGAAGAAGTATTAGAAAGAGAAGAAAATGTAAATAAAGATGTTAATAGTGCACTTTTATGCGAAAGTGCAGGTATAGTTTGTCCATTTAATTTAAACGTTGCATTAATGGAAAATGCAATACAAAATGGAACAACTTTAAAACTTCAGTCTGAAGTTATCGGTATTGAAAAAGATGAAGATATTTTTAGTATAAATTTATCAAATGGGGAGCAAGTAAAATCAAAGTACATAATAAATGCAGCAGGTGTATACTCTGACAAAATAAATAACATGATAGGTGGAAATGAGTATTATATAATATCTAGAAAAGGTGAGTACAAAGTGCTAGATAAATCAGAAGGAAAGCTAGTAAATCATACATTATTCCAATGTCCAACTGAAAAAGGTAAGGGAGTATTAGTTACACAGACAGTACATGGAAACTTATTAGTAGGTCCTAATGCAACTGTAGTAGAAAATAGGGAGGATAAAACAACTAGTAAAAAAGGTATAGATGAAATAATTCAAGACTCCAAAAAAAGTCTATTAAATATTAATTATTCAAAAACTATAACATCATTCTCAGGATTAAGAGCAACTCCGAATACAGGTGATTTTATGATATTTGCATCATCTGTTTGCAAAAACTTCATAAATGTAGGAGGAATAGAGTCGCCAGGCCTTGCATCAGCTCCAGCTATAGCAGAATATGTAGTAAAAATTTTAATAAATGAAGGGTTAGTGCTAAGTGCAAAATCAACCTTCAATCCTTTTAGAAAGAAAGATAAGGCATTTATACATATGAATAGTGAAGAAAGAAAAGAACTTATAGAAAAAGATGAAAATTATAAAAAAATAATATGCAGATGTGAAAGCGTAACAGAAGGTGAAATCATAGATGCAATAAAAAGACCTTGTGGAGCTAGAACTGTAGATGGAGTAAAAAGAAGAGTTAGACCTGGTATGGGAAGATGTCAAGGTGGATTTTGTGGGCCTAAGGTAATAGAAATATTAGCAAGGGAATTAAATATAAATATTGAAGATATAGTAAAAGATTATGATAATTCATATATGGTGCTTGGTAAAGTAAAAGAAATGAGAGGTGAGTTAGTTGAAATATAACGTAGTGGTTGTTGGGGGAGGACCTGCAGGACTTGGGGCTGCAGTAGAAGCAAAAAGAAATGGTGCAAAAAATGTACTTATTGTAGAAAGAGATAGAGAACTAGGTGGAATATTAAATCAATGTATTCATAATGGATTTGGACTTCATGAATTTAAAGAAGAACTAACTGGTCCTGAATATGCAAATAGATTTATAGAGAAGGTTAAAGAAGAAAAAATAGACTATATGTTAAACACTATGGTACTAAATATAACAAAGGACAAATCAATAGAAGCGTTAGGCGGAGAAGGATTATTTACAGTTGAGGCAGATGCTATAGTTCTTGCTATGGGATGTAGAGAAAGAACAAGAGGGGCAATAGATATACCCGGATATAGACCGGCAGGTGTATACACTGCTGGTGCAGCTCAAAGGCTTAGTAATATGGAAGGTTATATGGTAGGTAAAAAAGTAATGATTTATGGTTCTGGTGATATAGGATTAATAATGGCAAGACGTATGACGCTAGAAGGTGCTAAGGTAGTAGGTGTTGTTGAAAGAAAACCACACTCAAGTGGGCTTACTAGAAATATAGTTCAGTGCTTAGATGATTTTGGGATACCCTTAATGCTACAAACTGCTATTACTTACATTCATGGCGAAAACAGAGTTGAGGGTGTAACTGTAAGTAAATTAGATAAAAGTAAAAATATAATACCGGGAAGTGAAGAATTTATAGAGTGTGATACTTTATTATTATCCGTTGGATTAATTCCTGAAAATGAACTATCAACGGGCGTTGGAGTAGTATTAGATAGAAAAACTAGTGGTCCTATAGTTAATAATACGATGGCTACAAATGTAGATGGCATATTTGCTTGTGGTAACGTTGTGCATGTTCATGACTTAGTTGACTTTGTTACTCAGGAGAGTAAAATAGCTGGCAAAAATGCAGCATTATATTCATTAAATAAATTAAAGCAAAATCAAACTGTAAGTACGGTTGCAAGTGATGGAATAGGATACATAGTACCTCAAAATATAGATACGAGTAGTAACCAAGATATTAATTTATTTATGAGAGTTAAGAGTATATATAGTAATAAAAAATTAGTAGTTAAGTGTGGAGACGAAATAGTTTTACAAAAGAAAAGAATTCATATGATACCATCTGAGATGGAAAGAATAAACATAAACAAAGACTTATTAAAAAATATTACAGGTGATATTTCTGTAAGTGTTGAGGAGGCATAAAATGACTAATATAACTTGTATAGTTTGTCCAATGGGATGTCCATTAGTTGTGACAAAGATAGATAATGGATACAAAGTAGAAGGAAATACTTGTAAAAGAGGGCAAAAATACGGTGTAGATGAATTAACAAATCCTAAACGAGTGATAACTACTACTGTTAAATTAAAGAATTCTTATTTGAATTTGCTTCCAGTAAAAACTGAAGATTCTGTACCTAAAGGAGTGATATTTCAAATAATGGAAGAATTAGATAAGATAGAAGTTATGCCTCCGCTTAATGTAGGTGATATAATAGTTGAAAATATATTAGGAACAGGGGTTAATATAGTTAGTACCAAGTGTATATAAGTAAAGTATGAAGCTGCTACATAAAATTGTAGCAGCTATTTTTGTATTAATACAAAATTATATCTTATGAACGTATAGTTTTTTAGGTTAAAGATTATTAGATAATTAAAAAATTACGTATAATAAAAATAAAAAAATGAAAAATGTTCATGTTAAATATTGTAAAAAAAATAAAACGTGTTATAATAAAAATATAAACACGAATCATAAGTATATATAAACGTATAAAGTTCGATATAGGGGGGTAAAATGACAGATCAAAGTTCAGTTATTTATAAATTAGATGGTAAACCAAAACTATCTCAAGCTATACCATTAGGATTACAACATATTCTAGCTATGTTTGTTGGAAATGTAACACCACTTATTATAATAGCAAATACCTTAAATTTAGGATTAGACGATAAAGCAGCACTAGTACAAAGTACAATGCTTGTATCTGGTCTTATAACTTTAATACAATGCTACAAGATAGGTCCATTTGGAGCAAGGTTACCAATAGTTATGGGAACTAGTTTTAGTTTTGTTCCAGTAATTACTGCAGTAGGTTTAAAATATGGATATGAAGGTGTTCTAGGAGCGTGTCTAGCAGGAGCATTTATAGAAATTTTATTTGGAAATGTTATAAAGAAACTTAGAAAGTTTTTCCCACCAGTAGTAACAGGAACAGTTGTTTTAGCTATGGGTATATCTTTATTACCAACAGGGATAAATTATTTTGCAGGGGGATTTGATGCACCGGATTTTGGATCAGCTTCAAATTTAATACTTGGAACAATAGTATTATTAACAGTTTTAATATTAAATCAATATACAAAAGGAATAACAAGTATAGCATCTATATTAATAGGATTAATAGTAGGATATATAGTAGCTATACCTATGGGGAAAATTGATTTTTCTCAAGTTGCAACAATGTCAGTAATATCAATTCCAATGCCACTTAAATTTGGATTTGAATTTCACTTAGATGCAATATTTGCACTTGCATGTATGTTTATGGTTTCAGCAGTTGAAACTGTAGGAGATACAACAGCAATAGCTTCTTGTGGGGTAGGAAGAGATGCTACAGATAAGGAAATATCAGGGGCTGTAATGGCGGACGGATTAGGAAGTATAATTTCATCATTATTCTCAGTTTTACCAACAACATCATTTGGACAAAATGTTGGTATAATAGCAATGACAAAAGTTATAAATAGAAATGTAGTAGCAATAGGAGCTGGGTTTTTAATATTAGCAGCTATATTCCCAAAATTTGGAGCAATAATATCATTAATGCCAGCAAGTGTCCTTGGTGGAGCTAGTGTTATGATGTTTGCTATGATAGCAGTTAGTGGAATTAAATTAATAACATCAGAACCTTTAACAAATAGAAATAGTACAATAGTAGCTCTTGCATTAGGTATAGGAGTTGGATTGTCATTTGTTCCAGGTGTCTTAGCTAATATGCCAGAATCTATACAGTTAATATTTGGGGACTCTGGACTAGTATTAGTTGCTTTAATAGCAGTTACATTAAATATAGTGTTACCTAAAGAGAGTGTAGAAATAGAATTAGAGAATATAAACGAATTAAATATAGAAGTGTCATAAATAAGAAGCCTTCGTTAATAACGAAGGCTTCTTATTTTATATGCAGATGTTAAATTATATTAAAGAACATATGAATTTTGTAGAACCTTATAATATATAGATTCATATTTATTAATATAATAGCTAAAAAAGGAGAAGTAGTTATGAATTTAGATTATAAGAGTTTCAATGTTAATATGAATGATTTTGTGAAATCAAATACAATTACAAGTACTTCAAACTATATAGTTATAACATCTACTCAAAATAAATTAACCTATATATATGAAAATCAGAATAATAGATGGGAGATGTTGTATAAATGGAGTTGTACAGTAGGTAAGCCAGCAACACCAACTATTAAAGGAATATTTTATATAGGAACAAAATATCCTGCTATAGGAGATGACAATAGTTCTGTAAAGTACGCTATAAATATTACAGAACAATATTATTATCATTCAATATTGTATGACTCAAGAGGACTTAATATAAAAGATGATACTTTAGGAGCAGCAATAAGTCATGGATGTATTAGATTAGCAACAAGTAGTGCAAAATGGATCTATGATAATATTCCTCAAGGAAGCACAATAATAATAAATTAGGTTAAAAAAAATTAACATACAAATAATAACAAAATTTGACTTTGTTAATATTCTATAATGAAATATAAACTAAATTTAATATATTTAACAAGGAGAGATTTGTATGGAGTCTTCAATCCAAACAATTGCAAGTAATGCATTGTTAGTCATATTTGCATCTGTCGCTATGACAGGAATTATATGCAGTAAAATAAGTGAAATAATTAAAGTGCCAGATGTGGTGTTATTTCTTATTGCTGGAATTATTTTAGGTCCGGCGATGCTAAATTTTATAGATATTAGTCAATATCAAGTTGAGAATCAATTAATATTAACTTTTGGGTCTGCATTTATATTATACCTAGGAGGAAAAGAAATAAGTTTAAAAGTATTAAAAGATGTAAGAATAACAGTATTATTACTTTCAACTCTAGGTGTAGTAATATCAGCACTTATTGTGGGTGAAATAGTAGGTATAGTATTTAATATACCTTTTATGACTGCTCTTTTAGTTGGAGCAATAATAGCATCTACAGACCCTGCAACGTTGGTTCCAATATTTAATCAAGTAAAAATAAAGGATAGAGTAAAGCAAACTGTAATTAGCGAATCAGCATTTAATGATGCAATAGGAGCTATACTTACATCAGCAATATTAGCAATTATACTTTCAGGAAAGTTTTCATTAACTGAAAATATATATGAACTTACAATAATGGTCGTTGTTGGAGTTCTGGTAGGTCTTATAACAGGGGTAGTCTTATTAAAATTAGTAAATGACCAACCATACGGTATTTTTAAAGATTTTGCACCTATAATATCAATAATTTCAGTTGTTATAGCATATGAAGTAGCAACTAAGTTTGGTGGAAGCGGATATATGGCTTGCTTTATAGTTGGGATAATTACAGGGAATAAGAAAAATTTTAGAATATGGTTATCTCAAACATCTTATGATGCAGATTATTACGTAGCAGAAACTTTAGGTACTATTTGTCGTATGGCAATATTTGTAATATTGGGTACTCAAGTTGATTTAGCTATGCTAAGTAAATACTTTGTACCAGCTTTAATAGTTGTGTTAGGGTTAATGTTTGTAGCTAGGCCATTAAGTGTTTTAGCTTGTACAGTGGTAGATAGAAAAGCCAAGTGGAATAAAAATGAATTATTATTTATGATGTGGGTTAGAGAGACGGGGGTAATTCCAGCGGCTTTATGTGGTATAATTGCAGCTATGAAAATTCCAGGCTATGAAATAATTTCATCTATAGTATTTATGTCGATACTTATAACGCTAATAATACAAGGTAGCACTACAAAGCTAGTTGCAAAGAAATTAGGATTACTAGAAGAAGAGTTACTGTGTGAAGAAAAAGTAAATCATTAAATAAAAAGAGCTATCTAAATTTTAGATAGCTCTAATTGTGTATTAAGAGATTTTTTTATTGAAAATTGTAACTCATCTTATAGTATTTCATTATTCACAAAAAAATATTCCATTAATATACAAAAAAACAATAAATATACAATTAATTTAAAATTTAGATAATTATCAATTGTGAAACAATATAAAATGAAAATAATTAATAAAAAACAAGAAGGATATATAAAATTAACTTAGAATTTTTATTTAATAGAAGCATTTATAAATGGTAATAAACATTTTATTTAAAACATAATCATTAAAATATACAATAAGATAATTAATTAGGCAGGGGATAAAATGAAGTGGAGAACGTCGATATGTATACCATTATTAATAATAATGACTTTAAGTGCATGTAGTAGAGAGGAGACAATAAATTTTACAGAAGAAGATGCAGTAAATATGGTTAAAAAATATTATGGAGATAATAAAGATATATTTTTTGTATGTGTAGATAGTAAGGAATCGATAGAAGGTAAAAAGGTTTATCAAGTTTGTGTTAAATCAGAAAATCAAATGATTGAAGGAGGCTCTGGTACTATTTCAGTTGTTAGAATAGATGAAGATGGGAATGTATTAAATTAGATAATGAAATCTCCCAAATATTTTAATATAAAAATAGAATATTTTGTTATCTAATTTAAAATAGATGAATATATTTATAGCAACAAATATAGGGGGAGATTTGTATGAAATGGTTAGATGTAAACTCAGTTGAGGAATTAAAAAGTTTAGGAAAATTTAATACTATAAAAAAAGAAATAAACCAAGACTTATTAGATAAAGTTAATATAACAGGAAAAGGTTGGAATGAGCTTTATAGCAATATAGTTCAATTTAAATTTTTAATTGAAAGTATAAATAAAGTGATAGAAAAAGAAACTAATACTAGTATTTATTTTTTATCAACAGCTGCTGAATATATATACTACTTAATGGAATTAGAAGGTGATATTAAAATTAGAAATCTTGGCATAACAAAAAATCATTATACAAATAAAAAGAAAGCAAAAGAATGGAGAGATAAAATATATATAATAATAGACAAAGAAAATCATTCTAAATCAGAGGAAGCATTAGAAGAGTTAGATAGAATTTATGAATTAATGATAAAAAGAACATAACAAAAGGGGCTGTAAGACAGCCCCTTTTGTTATTTAATCAAAATAAATTACTTAAGTTTATCAACGTTATTATTTTTAGGATATGCATTTTTAGAATTTAATACTCTAAAATGAGCAACATCAGTTGTTTCACTATCTGTACTCTCATCAGTATCAATATTATCTAATATAGCTTCATATTGGTCGTCGTAAATATCTAAAAATTTTAAATCATCCTTAGTGTCAATTGTATTTTTTTTAGCCATTTTATATATCCTTTCCAAATAATAATATGAAAATAGTATTTGTAAAAAAATATCATATATGTATAATTAGTGATTGGTAAAAATATAACAAATAAATACACTTGATATTATGAATTTAAGATGATAAAATAATGTAGGTTTTAATATAATTTAAGAATTAATTATACATATATTATTATGACGAAAAATGAAATTTAGATAGGTTATGATTAATACATAAAGACATTTAAAAATGCAAATATTAAAACTGAAAATACTAAAGAAATAGAGGATGAGAATATGACAGTATTGATAAATATTCTAGGTATAGTAGTTTTACTAGGAGGATTATATCTATTTTCTTCAAACAAAGACAAAATAAATAAAAAGATGATAGTAAAAGCATTAGTAATCCAATTAGTATTAGCTTTTTTACTAGTAAAGTTTCCTTTAGGAAGAGTAGCTTTAGGTTGGGTATCTGATGTTGTAACAAATATACTTAGCTATGGAGCAGTAGGGTTAGACTTTATATTTGGTTCTTTAGCAGATGCAGGAGCACCAACTGGAATGGTATTTGGTATATCAGTATTAGGAAACATAATATTTATTTCTGCATTAGTAGCAGCGCTATATTATTTAGGTGTTATTGGAGCAGTAGTAAAAGTTATAGGTGGAATTATAGGTAAAATACTAGGTACAAGTAAAGTAGAGAGTTTTGTAGCAGTAGCTAATATGTTTTTAGGACAAACAGAATCACCAATATTAGTATCAAAATATCTTAGTTCAATGACAGAAAGTGAGATAATGTTAGTACTAGTATCAGGTATGGGAAGTATGTCTGCTACTGTTCTTATGGGATACGCAGGTATGGGTATACCAATGGAATACTTATTAATAGGTGGAGCGTTAGTTCCATTAGGTAGCATAATTGTTTCTAAATTAATACTTCCTGAAGTAAATGAAAAGAAAAGTTTAGCACTAGATGAAGCGGCTATAAGTTCTGATAATGATGTTAGTATTGACAACAAAGGAGATAATGCTAACCTAATTGCAGCGATATCACAAGGAGCATCAGATGGATTAAGTATGGCACTAGGAATTGGTGCATCTCTTATAGCAATAATATCATTAGTTGCATTAATAAATGGAGCATTAGGTGTAGTAGGATTATCATTAGAACAAATACTATCATATGTATTTGCTCCAATAGGATTCTTAATGGGATTACCTAAGGAAGAAATATTAACTGCATCACAACTTCTTGGAAGTAAATTAGTATTAAATGAATTCGTAGCCTTTGGACAATTAGGTGAGATATTAAATAACTTAGATTATAGAAGCGGTCTTATGATGGCAGTATCATTGACTGGATTTGCAAATATATCAAGTATGGGTATATGTATATCAGGAATATCTGTATTCTGCCCAGAAAAGAGAAATCAACTTGCTAAATTAGCATTTAGAGGAATGTTAGGTGGATTCCTTGTAAGTGTTTTAAGTGCATTAATAGTAGGGCTAATTATAGCATTATAAAAAAATGTGATGGTGAAATTTTACCATCACATTTTTTGTATTATATATTAATTAATAGTACAATTTATTAGTAAGTTTTTAATAAATGAAAATAATTTAAGGAGAGATTTATGTTAAATGACATAAAACTAAAAATAAAAAATATACCAAGTTTACCAGGTGTGTACCTTATGAAAGATAAGGAAAATAACATTATTTATATAGGAAAATCAAAATGTTTAGATAAAAGAGTAAAAAGTTATTTTGTAAATTCAAGTTCTCATTCAAAAAAAGTGCAAAGATTAGTAAAAACTATTTATGAGATAGAAATAATTACTACTGATACAGAATTAGATGCACTACTACTTGAATGTAAACTAATAAAAAAATACAAGCCAATGTACAATAAATTAATGAAAAATCATGAAAACTATTCGTATTTAAAAATAAACAACAATATAGAATTTCCATATATTGAAGTGACTAATAGTATCTCTGATAGTGCTGTATATTATGGACCATATATGAGAGAGGCCAAATTAGATGAAATAAAAGATATTATTAATGAAACTTTAAAGATAAGACAATGTAAAAGAATGTCTAAGTGTTTTAAATATGATTTAAATAGATGTGAAGGACCATGTAGAGGTAAAATAAAACAGAAAGAATATAACAAACTTATTGATAAGCTTATTAGTGATTTAAAAGGAAATAGTAATTATATTATAGAAGCACTACAAGAAACACTACAAATAGAAATTAAAAATTTAAATTTTGAAAAAGCAGCACAAATACAAGATTCTATACAAAAGATTAACAGGCTTTTAAATAGGCAGGCTATAATAAACAATAGCGATAAAGAAATATTGGCATGGATAAAAATTAGTGATAATAGTGATTATAAATTATATGTAATAAAAAATGGAAGACTTATAAAAAGTGAAATTATAAATTATAATACCTTAAATACTCTAGATAAAGAAAAATATTTAAAAATTACTTTAGAGAAATATAAGGATGAGGATGAAAACAAAGAAATTGAAAAATCTGATATTGATTTTATTAATATCATTTATAATTATATAAAGTATAATAAAGATATAGAATATATATCAAAATAAATAGTAAGAGGGGAAAATAAGAATGGGAAGATGTAAGGATGAAATGAAAAGACTAATAGAAGGGGAAATAAAAGAGGTATATATAATCTCAGAGATAGAGCTACATGAAGGTATATCAACATCTGTACAAGTATGGAATTATGATAAAGAAAAAGACATAATATCTTATTGTACATTGACTAAGAATAATATTAATAGACCTTATTATATTAAAATTAAAAATGGAGCTGATTTTGTACATAAAAAGTATGTAGGAGAAAGTTTAACAGATGATGCAAAGTTAAAGCTTACATCAAAAGAGAATGCATATAAATTATTAGATAAACTTAGAATAGAAGAGATTGTATAAAGTAACAAATATAAAATTTAATTCATAGTATATATAGCATATAGAGGTTAGATAGGGGGGCTAATTATGAACTGTTTAGAAATGAAAGATGGAAACTCTCTAGTTAGAGTATTTCATGCAGTACCTAATGGACCGGATATAGATATATACATGGATGATACAATTATATTTAGTAATTTGAAATATAGTAACTTTACAGAGTATGTATATAGTATAAATTCAAATCATCAGGTAGACATATATATATCGGGAACTAAAGAGAATCCAATAGCTTCAGCTACTGTAAATTTTTCAGAAAGTGAACTAATAACTTTAGCTGTAATAGGTAATTTGAAGGACGTTTCATTGTTAGTAATAACTGATTATGTTTCAAAAGAGCCATCAAGTGAATATAGCACAGCACGTATAATTCATTTATCAGAATCAACACCAGGTGTAGATGTATATATTGATGGAGATATATTATTTACAGATATTGAATATAAACAGGGTACAAGATATTTAGACTTTAATATAGGGAAATATCATATAAAAATAGTTGAGCATGATAGTGAAAGAGTAATACTACCATTAAAGATAAATTTAAAGGCAAATAGAATATACACTATATATATAGTTGGAGAAAAAGATAACGTAGGTGTTATTCAGTCTGTAGATGGAAATACTTATGTGTGTGAATAAACAAAGGCTGCTAATCTAAAAGATTAGCAGCCTTTGTTTATTTATTAGAGTTTTTGTTCAGTAAAAACTTAAAAAATACTATTATTTCATGACAAATCATAGGTGCTGTAGAAATTAATATTAAATAAATCCACTCAGCTATTTCTAACTGAACAGTTTGAAATATACTAACTAAAAATGGCACTTCAGTAACTGCAATTTGAAGGATAAATCCAATAATAAAAGAGAGTATCATCATTTTATTATTAAAGTGATTTATTTTGAAAATTGATTTATCGATATTTCTCATTCCTATGGCATGAAATAATTGAGATAAAGCTAAAACGGTAAAAGAATAAGTTTGACTGTGCTTTAAAATATCCTTAGATTGTAATATAACTATGATATTATTTAAGTTTAAACTTATATCTTTAGATACAAGTGTAGTTACAGGTACATATAAGAATGCAACTAAAGTAATTAAAGCAATTATAACACCATAAAACAATGTCAATTTAAGACCACCATTTGAAAATATACTTTCATTGGGATTTCGAGGTTTTTGCTTCATAATAGAAGATTTATCATTTTCATCTACCCCTAGAGCTAATCCAGGAAGTGAATCTGTAATTAAGTTAACCCAAAGAATATGAATAGCTTTAAGAGGTGTACCTAGACCACATATTATTGATAAAAACATTGTAATGATTTCACCAAAGTTTGAGGACAAAAGGAAAAGTACAGATTTTCTAATATTTGCATATATACTTCGACCTTCAATGATAGCTTTTTCAATTGTTGCAAAATTATCATCAACCAATACCATATCAGCAGCAGATTTTGCAACATCAGTACCTGTTATTCCCATAGCGATGCCTATATCAGCAGCCTTTAAAGAAGGAGCATCATTAACCCCATCACCAGTCATAGATACTATGGCACCTTTAGATTTAAAAGTTTGAACAATTTTGACCTTGTGCTGAGGTGAAACTCTAGCAAAAACTCTGATATTATCAATTTTATTGAAAAAATCTTCTTGAGTTAAATTATCAAGTTCTAAGCCAGTCATACATTGGTCAATACTAGAGGCAATTCCTAATTCATTAGCAATAGCAAAAGCTGTATCTTTATGATCTCCAGTAATCATTATAGTTTTGATTCCTGCTCCAATGAAACTTTCAACAGCGGCAGAAGCTTCTTGCCTAGGAGGGTCTATCATACCAACTAGGCCAACAAAGATCAAATCTTGTTCAAATTTATCATGATTATCATATTTAATAGCGAGAACTAAAATACGAAGTGCTTGGCTTGACATATTTTTAATAACTTTTTCTATTTTATCCAGATCAGAAGAGGTGAACTCTGTAATTTCACCATTTGTTAAGATATAATTACAGTTTTTTAGGATGCTATCAGATGCACCTTTTACATATGAAATGTAATTATCTCCAAATTTATGAACTGTAGACATCATTTTTCTATCAGAGTCAAAAGGTAGTTCGTTTATACGAGGTTGGTTACTTTGTATAAACTCTTTGGTTACACCTATTTTTAAGCCCATATCGATTAGAGCTAATTCAGTAGGGTCTCCATACCTATTGGATTCATTTACATTAGAATCATTACAAAGCATAAATCCGTCTATAAATTCTTTGTGAATAGTATAATCTAATAAACTAGCAGAAAATACACTTTCATTTGTATAACAACTCACCACTGTCATTTTATTTTGAGTTAAAGTTCCGGTTTTATCAGAACAAACTATACTTACAGAGCCTAATGTTTCAACTGATGGAAGTCGTCTTACGATGGTATTTACTTTTACTAAGCGTTGAACACCGAGTGCAAGAACTATTGTAACAACAGCAGGAAGTCCTTCTGGAACAGCAGCAACGGCTAAAGAAATAGCTGTAATTAACATTTCTATTATATCTCTGTCTTGTAAAATAGCAATTATAAATAGTGAAATACATAGTACTATTGCTATTACACCAAGCAGTTTTCCTAAATCAGCAAGACGTTTTTGCAAAGGAGTTAAATCATCCAAGGCATCATTTATCATAGATGCAATTTTACCTATCTCTGTGTCCATACCCTTAGCAACAACTACACCCTCACCACGTCCATATGATACACTAGTTGACATATATGCCATATTAATTCTGTCTCCTAAAGGCAAATCATTAGAGGATATAAAATTAGAATCTTTTTCTACAGGTACAGACTCTCCAGTTAAAGCAGACTCTTCAATTTTAAGATTCGATGACATAACAAGACGCAAGTCAGCAGGTATTGTACGGCCAGCTTCTAAAATAATAATATCTCCGACAACAATTTCTTTTGCATCAATTTCAATTAAACGCCCATCTCGTCTTACTAGTGTTTTAGGTGATGATAATTTTTTTAGTGTTTCTAAAGCATCCTGAGCTTTTCCTTCTTGAATCATACCAATAATGGCATTTAATAAAACCACAGCAAGTATAATTAAAGCATCGCTAATATCACTGAGAAACATAGAGATTAATGCAGCAACAATTAAAATATATACCATAGGTTCATTGAGTTGACTTAAAAACATCTGTAGTTTAGTTTTTTTCTTTTTATCAATAAGTTCATTTGGACCATATTCATTTAGCCGAGATGATGCAACTTTAGAAGATAGTCCAGTGGATAAATTAGTTTCAAATTGATTGATAATGTCATCAATTTTTTTTTGATAAAACATAAAATCATCCTCCTTTAAATTAAATATATTTTAATAACTTATTGAATACAACAAACAAAAAATGTGAAATATTACTATATTTTTAAAAAGTATAAGTAGGATATGTTTTATTATGAAGGAAATGATATAGTTTTGGTGAATTATATATAGTTAAGATTTTATTTATTAAAGGAGAGATATAATGGATACAAGAAATAGATTAATTGATACACTACAATATTTGCATATACAAATGTTAAGTGACGGTATACTTAGGGATAGCAAAACACAACAAGTACAATACATTTTAGATATGATATCTATTTATAATGATGGTAAATTAGATATGATAGAAGATGTAATAGATAATATAAAAAAGTTTGGATACAGTGAGGAACACGTACTACCTCTTTACATAAAACTGTTGAATCATATTACTAAAACAGATATATTATTAGATATAGACTTAACAAATGGACAATACAATCCATCAAAAGAAATATGTGATTTAATAGGAATATAGAATTAGCATACAATACAGAGAGGGTTAGAAAATGATTAAATTAATAGCATCAGATATGGATGGGACATTACTTAATTCAGAGAAAAACTTAAATCCTGAATTTCATAGTTTATTAAAGAAATTAAAGTCAAAAGGTATAATATTTGCAGCAGTCAGTGGAAGAGATATGAACTCTCTAAAAAGAGTTTTTAAAGACATAGATGAAGATATTATTCTAGCATCAAACAATGGAAATTTTATAACATATAAAGGTGAAGTTATATTTAACAATAGCATAGAAAAGAACAAGCTAGGCAAAATTCAAAAAATAATTAGAAAAACTGCAAAACATTCTACAATATATTGTGGAAGAGAAAAGATATACAGTGAAAGTTTTATCCCAGCTATAATGGGGAGAAGATATAAACTAAAGGTAGATGTAGTAAAAGACATCACTAATATTAAGGATGATATAATAAAAGTAACAACTATAGGAAATAAAAGTAGATTAGAAAAAAGTTTAAAAGAGTTAGAGAATCTAAAAAAAGAGCTAATGATTACTATGTCAGGGCCTCAGTGTTTTGATATATGTAAGTTAGGCGGAACAAAAGAGCAGGGAATTAAAATATTGCAAGATAAGTTTAGTATTAATTTTGATGAAACTATGGTATTTGGAGACCATTTAAATGATTTAGAAATGATGCAATCTGCATATTATAGTTTTGCAATGGAAAATGCAAAAGATGAAGTTAAACAAAAAGCTAGATTTATTGCTAAAACTAATGATGAAAATGGGGTAGTAGATGCTATAAAAAAAGTAGTATTTGAAAATGAAGCAACTGTAGTGTAAATATACACTACAGTTCTTTTTCATATGCTACTCTCTTAGCATTATCAGGTAGATAAATAACACCACAATATTTAAACCCACATTTATCTAATAGTCTTTGCATAGACTTATTATCTTCGTGAGTATCAACTTTAATACTTTTTATATTATTAAGAAGACATATATTTTCTACTTCACTTATGATTTTACTAGCAAAACCAAGACCTTTAAAAGAGTTATCAACTGCTATCCTATGTATAACAGCAAAATCTGAAGTTGTTAACCACTCGCCTTCATAAATATTATCATAGGTAGATTCACCATCAAAAGATAGAGCTGTTGTTCCTACAATTTGATTATTATTTAATAATACATAGCTACTATCTTTATCTATATCCTCTTGAATTACTTCGGAATTAGGATAATTATTTTGCCACTGGTCTATACCTTGTTCCTTAAAATAATCCTGAGATTTATTTATTATTTTCATTACATATTCAATGTCTTGTGATGAAGTTTTTCTAAATTCCATACTTAATCTCCTTTAAATAAGATATATTTTTATATAAATAAGTATATTAACTTATTGTTTTTTCTATTTCACGATTTTTATTACATTTGTTTAAAGTAAAGATATTAGTTAATGAGTGTAATTTAAAATTTCTAAATATAGTAGAAATAAAAATAACACCTAAAGCAAGAGCAAAAGCACTAGACAATGTTGAAATTGCATAATCCATACCTTTAACATAATCGCCCTTTAGTAATTCATACATAGTATTATATACTCCATAACCAGGAACTAAAGGTATAAGGCAACAAACACTTAAAAGTGTAGTTGGTGTTTTAAATATTCTTGCACTAATTTCACAATATGTGCTAAAAATAAGTGCTGCTATAAATAATGAGCCACTATCACTAAGTCCCATTAGTAATCCTAGCTTATAAAAGAACCATCCTATAGAGCCTCCAAAGCCTGCAACAATAAGATATTTTCCTTTAATATTAAAAAGTACACCAAAACTATATGCTACAAAAAAAGATGCGATAACCTCTATTAACATACTATATACCCCCTAGTTGTAAATATAAGTGAAGTATAGAACCAGTACCAACTACTATAGAAATACCTATAAAGACAGCTTCACAAGCTCTAGTAAGACCAGATACTAACTCACCCTCTAATATATCTCTTATAGAATTAGTAAGAGATAAACCTGGAACTAGCAACATTATACTTCCCGCAATTAACTTATCTAGCTCACTTATTAAATTTAAATTTAAACATTGAATTGAACATATTGCAATAACTGCACCACAAATACAATTAATAAAGAATTCATTAAGAGAAGATTTACTTAAGTTTATAGAGATTAATTTAGTTAAAACACCTATAATAAAAGCACAGAAAAATGTATTTTTATCTCCTCCAAATAATATTGTAAAGGTTGAAGTTGCAATACCAGCGCAGATAACAGTAGTTAAAATAGAATAAGGTTCCCCTTTAAGTATTATATCTAAATGCTTTTCACATTGATCGATTGTTAATTTTTCATTACTTATTATTCTTGATAAGGAATTTATATTATGTACAGTATTTAAATCTACTTTTCTTAAACTTATTCTTTTACAAATTGAATAAACCTTGCCATCAAGAATAATAGATATCATAACTGATGTAGGTGAAGCAAATACATCTACTTCATCTACTCCAAAAGCTCTACATATTCTAGAAACTGTTTCTTCGACTCTATAAATTTCACCACCACTTTGAAGCATTAGTTTTCCAGCGTTTGATGCAAATATTAATAATCTATTTATATCCATATTTCCCCCTTATATAATTGTAATTAGAAAGAAGGTGGAGTTATAGCAAATAAAACTTCACATTCAGTATCTTTTATATTCTCCCACTTATGATTAGTATGAGGTGGGATCTTAACACTATCATCTGCATTTAAAGTTATAATTTCATCCATTAAATAAAGATTTACACAACCCTTTTTTATATAAGCAACCTCTTCACCCTTATGAGAAAATAGTTCTTCAGAAGATGATGATTTAGGTGGGATTTTCATAAGTATAAACTCTATAGTAGTATTTAAGCTAGGTGTTAATAGCTCATATGTAAAGTTATCACTTTCAGGAAACATAATTGATTTTCTATTGTTACTTCTAACGACTAAATCTTCACTTGAAAAACTTTGTACAAAAAAATTAAATAGTTGAATATCTAAAGCTCTAGATATTTGCTTTAAAGTATTAATCGAAGGATTAGCACTACCTTTTTCGATCTGACTAAGCAAAGATGGTGTAACACCTGCTAAATTTGCTAACTCCTTAATAGTTAAATTTTTTTCTTTTCTATATTTAGAAATATTTTCTGAAATATTTGGCTCGCTCATTTTAGGACCTCTTTTTTATTATTTTTCTTGATATTTATATCTAAATAATTATATCAATATCTAAATTTTTTATCAAGAATTGTTAAATATAATTGTAAAATATAACAAAAAAATAAATTATATTTTAAAAAAGAACTTCTTATTAGAAATCCTTTTAAATAATTTGAATTTAATATAAATTTATTATATTAATATACTAATCTTACTTAATATATTATTCACACTATAATCTAAATTACTCTCATCAAGAGGAAGTATTGGTATATCTAGGTTAGATTTTTACAAAGTTTTAAAAATAAGTAGTATAATAGATAGTGTAACTTCAGGGTATTACTATATAGTAAAAAATAAATGTACTAGGAGAGATAATAATTGAATAATTATGAAAAAATATTAATTTCTCAAAAGAAACATAGAGAAAACATAGATAATATAAGTATTAAAACTAGAGAAGATGCATTATTAAAGCTTAAAAGTACCATAAAAAAGTATGAAAAAGAAATCTTAAATTCACTATATTTAGATTTAGGAAAATCAGAATTTGAAGCCTATACAGCAGAAGTAGGATTTATTTATTCTTCTATAAATTATGCGATTAAAAATATTAGAAAATGGAATAAAGTAAAAAGAGTAAAAAATGATTTAGCACAACTTCCAGGTAAATCATATATATATCATAGTCCTTATGGATGTGTATTAATAATAGGACCATATAACTATCCATTCCAACTTACATTAGAACCACTAATAGGATCTATAGTCGGTGGAAACAGTGCAGTAATTAAACCATCTGAGTATACACCAAATGTAGAGAAAGTGTTAGTTAAAATAGTTAAAGAAGCTTTCGATGAAAATTACATATCAATAGTTACGGGAGATTACAAAGTAAATAGTGACTTATTGGATTTACCTTTTGATTATATATTCTTTACAGGAAGTGTTAATGTAGGCAAAATAGTTATGGAAAAAGCAAGTAAACACCTAACACCAATTACTTTAGAACTAGGTGGAAAGTCGCCAGTAATAGTTGATGATACTGTAAAATTAGATACAGTAGTAAAAAGAATTATATGGGGTAAATTTAGTAACGCAGGTCAGACATGTGTAGCACCAGATTATATATTGGTAAAGGAAAATATATATGATAAATTTATTAAAAAGTCGATAGAAAGTATAAATGAATTTTATACTGAAAATATAAAAGAGAACAAAGACTATGGACGAATTGTAAATGAAAGACATATGACAAGGCTAAATAATATATTAGAAAAAGATAAAGAAAAAATTGTATTTGGTGGAAACGTAGACTTTGAAAAAAGATATATCTCACCAACAATACTCGGGGATGTTAATGAGTTTGATGAAGTCATGAAAGACGAGATATTTGGACCTATTATGCCTGTAATAAAATATAAAGATATCAAAGATTTAGATTATTATTTAAATAAATATGATAAACCACTTGCTTTATATGTTTTTTCTGAAAATAAAGCCTTTAGTGAAAAAATAATAAACAAATATTCATTTGGAGGTGGATGTGTAAATGATACTATAAGCCATGTTGCTTCATTATATCTACCATTTGGTGGAGTAGGAAAGTCGGGAATAGGAAGGTATCATGGATATAGTAGTTTTAAAACATTTACATATGAAAAAGCTATTGTAAAAAGAAGTAGTAAGTTTGATGCGAAATTGGTGTTTCCTCCATATAATAAGAAATTAAATTTAATAAAGAAAGTAATGAAGTAGATT
>JBOFYV010000003.1:0-11035 GCA_051654865.1 Peptostreptococcaceae bacterium | reverse complement strand
CTTATTTCTTTTAGAAATATTTTTATGGTATTTTTTTTATCAATTTGAAGTATTTTACAGGTTGTAAGTATATCTGCTCCAAATTTATTTAGTATATCTAAAGTCAAACTCATTGCTATAGGCATTAATAATAGTGTTTGGGCTATTATCATAGCTGTTGGTGTAAATAATAGTTTTAAGCTACCTAGTGGACCTTGCTTAGATAGCGTTAAGAATACTACTAGTCCCATTATTACTGGTGGTGTACTCATTAGTGCATTGATTAAGGTAATTAGGTATTTTTTTAGTCTAAATTTTTTTAGATAAATGGCTATGCTACTTAATATCCCAATGGTAATCGCTATGATTGTAGCTGAAGAAGTAACATAAAGAGATAACAATACGATTCTTAATACTTCTATTATTTCTATTTGCATTTGATTGTATTTGTTTTACTCCCTTTTGACTTATTATTTATGATTAGCTTCATATTCTATCTCCCCTATTTGATATATTTTATCGAAAGTTGTATTTTAATCTTTTATGGCTATTATATCATTCGTTAATTATTTATTACAATAAATACCATTACTTATTTTTCCACATTTTTCTACATTCCCTTAATTGATTAATTATAAATTAATACAAAAAGTCAGCGCTTAAAAAAACTAGGTAGCCATCAAAACTACCTAGTTTTTTATTTCTAATTTTGATATTTTATATCCTGCTCACTTGAATACGTAAATAACTTAAGCTGATCTGACTCTAAGTTTTCCTTATGAATATCAACAGCATTTATTCTATTATTTTCATAGTCTTTATAATAATATATCCCTTTTTCTTGGTCCATACATGATGAGTATATAGTTAAATCTAACATCCCTTCTTTAGTAAAAGCTCCACCCTTCACCATTTTTACATAATCAAGCATATGGAAAAATTGAGTCACATAATTTATTTCTTTTTCTATCGGAGTCATATTATTTCTGATATATGCAATTCTTACAAACCTTGAAACTGAACCATAGTCTCCAGGGATTCCAAGTAGTCCTGTTCCTACACCTAAAGGCTTTAACTCTTGTTCTCCCCATTTAACATTTTCACGTTGCTCAGGCTGTAGATACAAGTACTCATTTAAGTTAGTTAGATGCCAATCAAATGTTGGGTTGTTTGTCATTACTCCTACTAGATTATCATATACAGCTAGCTTTTCTTTTGTTTTTTCCACTACTATAGACTTACCTGTCTTGTCTACTATCATCCAGTGAAGTGTTGGTACTGGCGTTTTTTCATTTATAGGTACATCTACTATTTCTATGTTTTTTATAGCTTCTTTTACTTCTTCTATTGTTTCATGATTAGCTAGTACCCAATATATAAAATCATATGGTGCAACGTTTGTTTTAGCTGGTGCTATTTCCTTTTCATAATATGCATATCCAGCAAAGTTCAATCCTGCACAAGCTAGTCCTTTTTCATTCATACCATCTGCCATTGCTGGACGATTCTCTATAACTGTTCCCATACCAATAATAGCGTAGTTAGTTTTTAATATATTCCCTGTTACCTTATCTTCAAACTCGTATTTCTTTGGTATTATTAGTACTGATTGATTAAAATAATACTCTAGGTCCATATTTCTTCCAAAATAACTATTTCCATTTTTAGATCTTATACTTAACGCTGTACACATTGTAATGCCTCCTCTTCTTTTAATGGTTTTGAAAATAGATATCCTTGTATATAATCTATTCCCATTTCTTTTAGCATCTCTAGTTGATTTTCATTCTCTACACCTTCTGCTATTACTTTTAGACCTAATGAATGAGACCCTTCTATCATTAATTTAACTAGCTTTGCATATTCTTCTGAATTTTCCATACCTGCTATGAAGCTTCTATCTATTTTAGTAGTTGATAGTGGTAATTTAACTAGATAGTTCAATGATGAATACCCAGTTCCAAAGTCATCTAAAGCTATTGTTATACCTACTTCTTTTAGCTGTTTTATTTTTTCTATGTTTTGGTCTATATTATCTAGTAATATATTTTCTGTGATTTCTATACCTAATAACTTTACATCTTCAATGCTTTCTAATTTTGCATCTATCAATGCTTTATTTACATTTTTTATAAATTCCTTATCCATTATTTGCAATGGCGATACATTAAAAGATACCACTATCTTATTTTGCCTATTTTTATTTATTTTTTTTGCAAACATACTAGCTTGTTTAATTACTTCATTTCCAATGCTCGTTATTAAATTACTTTTTTCCATAATAGATATTATTTCTTCTACACGTACATTATTGTATTTTTTATTTTTCCATCTAAACAAAGCTTCAAATCCTACTAGTGTTTTATCTATTTTGTATTGTGGTTGATAGTATAATTCTATTTCGTTGTTTTCTACAGCATTTTGCAAATCATGTTCTATACTTATCCTTAGATTTAACTCTTCTTCTAATCCTTGGCTATATATTACTGCTTGGTTTTTTCCGTACTCTTTTGCTTTATAAAGTGCTACATCCGCTTTACTTATTAATTTACATTCACCCGATTTACATCTTTTTTCACAATTCTTAACTTCACATTTATCTCGATTACAATTACAAATTGCAACGCCTACACTTACATTTATTCTTTCATTTTTTATTCTTTTTTCACCTATTTTTTCTAGTATCTTATTTGCTTTTTCTTTAATTCTTTCATTAGTCATTTTATAGTTTGATATAATTATGAATTCATCGCCTCCAAACCTAAATAGAAAATCTTTTGGGCAGCATCTCTTCAGTGTATCACAAACTGATTCTAATACTTCATCTCCTATGATATGGCCATATTCATCGTTTATGTATTTAAAGTTGTCTATATCTAGTATCATAATAGTTATTTGATTCCCGTTAAATCTATGTTTTACATATTCATATAGTGCTCTTCTATTTAATAATCCAGTTTGAGAATCTGTATATGCTTGCTTTTTAATCATATCTTTTGTTTCTTGGGTTTTTGTTACATCTATGATTATTCCCACTATACCTATTAGCCTCCCACCTATATCAAATACAGGTGTTTTATATACTTCTAAAACTCTCTTATTCTTATTAGTTTTATGATTTACTCTTTTAACAAATTTTATAGTTTTATGATTTTCTATGACTGACTTATCTTCTTTATATATTTCATTTAGCTCTTCTTCATTATAAAATTCATTTATATTCTTTCCAATCAAACCATTTACTGTAGTATTTCTTCCACTTGCAAATTCACTGTTCGAGTTTATATAGTATCCTTCTTTATCCCTAAGCCAAACTTTAAATGGTATATTTTCAAGTATTGTTTGTATTTGTGTATCTCTATTTTTTATAGAGGTTGTGTCATTAGATACAGCTATTATTCCTATCACTTTTCCATGTTCATCTATTACTGGGGATCTATGTATTGTATATGTTCTATACCCTCTTTTACCTGCTACTATTTCTTTAAAAGCTATAGTTTCTTTTTTATTTATTGTTTTTATATCATTTTCTATGCATTCATTCCCTATCTTTTTAGTCCATACATCTTCATGGCTTAATCCTATAATATCTTCTAATTCTTTGCCACTATGGATTTTGAATGCCTCATTTACATCTTTATAAATGCTATTTGCATCTGTAAACCAAGCTAACGATGGTATTGTATTTAACAATGTTTTATATTTAAGTTCTATATTTTTCAGCTCTTTTAATTGTTCTTCTATGGATTTAGATTTCTTTTTCATAGTTTACTCCATTCCATCAGTTTTCTTTGTGCCTATTATTATTTTTGATTTTGGATATAAGTATTTTGTCTTGGTGACAGTTATATTTTGTATATTATTTTTTTTAAGTATTTCAACGTATTCATCTATATTTCTCATATCTATTATGCAAAGTTTACCATCTTCTTTTAGCACTCTACTTATCTCTATTAGAGCCTTTTTTCGTTTTTCAAATTGTAGTATATTATTTATCACAAAACTAGATATTACTATATCAAAACTATTATTTTTAAAAGGCATTACAGCTAGGTTTCCTGTTTTTATTTCCGTTTTTTTAGTTACATTTTCTAGTTTTATATTATCTAGTGTACTTTTCTTACTATTACTTGATAAATCATTACTCCATATGTCTATTCCAGTTACTTTTCCTGTGTTTAGTTTTTGTGCTATTTTTATTAGGTATAGTCCTCTACCACATCCTGCATCAAGTACTTTTTCATTTCCTTTTACTTTTAACATTTCTATAATTCTATCACTTTCTTTTTGTTTTCCTATTTTACTACTTAGTATCATAAGTAATGCAGTTAGAAGTAGGCATATTGATAATCCTACAAATATGCTTGTTATAAATATCCTTAAGTAAGATATACTATCTCTAAAAAAAATATATACTCCTATTGATATTATTAAAAATACTATACCTGCAATTATTCTATTTCTTATAATTCCTGGTGCATCTATCCCATAATTAGTTTTATTTTTCATATTTTCCATCCTTATTAATATTTACTTATATTTTTATTCTTTCCTAATAAGAAGTCCTCTATAACAAAAAAACACCTAGATAATTGTGGTTTATCTAGGTGTTTATTATTATTATTATGAATATATATCAGAAAATTCTATGTTGCACTTTTCTATTTGTATGTTATCATAGCTGTAGTCAGTTAATAAGTTTACTTCTTTTGATTCTACTAATGTAATTGGTATTTCAAATATAAATTCTGTCCCTTTATTTACTTCACTATTTACATCTATCTTACCATCATGAAGTTCTACCAAAGCTTTTACTAAAGATAGACCTATTCCACTTCCCTCACACCTTCTACTTAGAACATCGTCTACTCGTTTAAATCTCTCAAATATCGATTGTAATTTTTCTTCTTCTATACCTATACCGCTATCTTTTACTGATATTATTACTTTGTTATTTTCTACTATTAAGTTTACAAATATTTCTCCTCCCCTATTTGTATACTTCACAGCATTTGATAGTAAATTTAACAGTATTCTTTCTATTTTATCTTGATCACAAGCAATTATTTGTTCTTCATAATTAGTATCAAAAATTAAATTTATTCCTTTGTCTTCTATGTATTGCGCTACTGATAACGTTATATTCTCTATTATGTTTACTATGTTACAATTTTCTAATTGAAGTTCATAATAATTACTATCTATTCTAGTAATATCAATTAGATTATTTACTAATCTAAGTAGTCTATATGAATTTTGTCGTATTAATCGCGAGTATCTTCTATATATGTTATCCTCTTCTATGTTGTCTCGTTCCATTCTTTTATTTAATAATTGAATAGAACTTAATATGATATTAAGAGGTGTTTTAAATTCATGTGATAGATTTGCAAAAAACTCATTTTTAAAACTTTCTAATTTTATTGTTTCTTCTAATTTTTGTTTTTTCTTTTCTTCTTCTATTTCTTTGGTGATATCTCTTGCCGTAGCTACTATAATATGTTTATCTCGTATAATTTTGTAATTCCATTTAAAATTTTTATAAGTTCCATCTTTGCAAAGCATCCGATTAGTATTATACCCCGATATATTTTCTTGATTATATACTGTCTCTATTGAAGGTAATAAGTCATTAGGGTGAACTAAATCTAGGATATTTTTATTTCTAAACTCATCTTCAGTCCAACCTAACGTTTGAATCCACTTATTATTTATCTCAATTATTTTACCATCTATAGTAAATTTACCTACAAGATCTACAGATATGTCTACAAAATCCTGTAAGTCTCTCTCTAGTTCTTTTCTATTCTTTAGCTCTACTGATAAATCTTCAAGTAGATATTTATTTTTTAAATATATACCCATTTGATTACATATTGATTTTACATAATCATCTCTAATTATGATTACTTTATCTTTTTCTTTGTAGTATATACTAAGTAGCCCTAGAATCTCATCCTTATACATTATCTTATATATTCCCATATAATTAATGTTATTTTTTAACATTACTTCTTTTATATGTGGATTTTTTATTTCTTCAAATCGTTTTATTCCTTCTACTACATTCGTTTTTAGCATTTCTTTTAAATTATAATCATTTATATCAATTTCTTCTTTACCAAGTATATTGATAAATTCACCTAAAATAACCGCATTTTTAAATTGCTTATTATCTTTGCTAAAAATTTGTATAGCTAAAGTGTCTACTTTAAAATTTTCAAAAATTACTTGCCCAAATTCTTGCAATAAATTTTCATTGTCCATTTTGTTGTATCCATGGCTTAATATCTCTTCAAGTTGAGATATTTTTTCAAATTTATTTTCTGCTTTTCTATTTAAAACCTTATTTAGTGTTATATTTTTAGTTTGTCCTAATACATATTCTTCATTTTTTTCTTTATCAAAAATAGGGGCCTTATAGGTTTCAAACCACTCGTCTCCATCGCCTCGATTTATGCATTCTTCATATTCTTGTGCTGTTTTATTTTTTAACACTTTATTATCTATCAGTTTAAAATAATCACTTGTTTTTGCATCCCATAAATCATAGTCATATTTACCTATAATATCTTGCTTGTCTTTTTTATTTAGTTTTGCATATTTTTCATTAGTATATTTATATTTACTATCTTTGTCCTTTACCCATATACTATATGGAATATTATCTAATATCTGCTCTAAATCTTCTTTTGTATAATATTTTTCAGTTATTTCTTTGGCTATTATAAATATAGATTTCTTGCCTTCAAACTTTTTTATTAGTATGTCTGCATTAAATAAAATGTCACCATTACCTTTTGATTTTAATGCTAAATCTATATTTATTTTTTCCTCTTCTTTTATGCTACTTAAGTATTTAATATCATTATATGACTGATTTTTCAGTAGTTTTAAAATATCATACTTATATATTTCATCTTCACTAAATCCTAATTTTCTTAATAGTTTATCGTTACAAAACGTTATCCTTTGTTGTGAATTTAGTACTAGAACGTAATTATCTATACTGTTTAATAATACTTTCATCAATCTCCCCCAATAACACTTTTTGTACATATTTATACATATATACGTGTTTGATATGTTTTTTGTTGTATAAATATTATTATACTACTTTGTTTTAAAAATAACATATTTAATTGTGAAATATTCACTTATTATTGAATATTTCACAATTAAATAAATAAGCCGTAAATCTTTTTGATTTACGGCTTATTTATTATAAACAAACTTCCTTTAACGAAAGTGTAAACTTCTCTACCAATCCTACTAATCTTTCCATATCTTCAGGGTAAACTTCTCCTATACTTCCTATTCTAAATGTTTCTACATCAGTTAGCTTTCCTGGATATATTACAAACCCATTTTCTTTTAGATATGTGTAGAACTCTTTGAAACTAAATTCTACATTTTCAGGATATAAGAATGTTGTTATTATTGGAGATTGCTTAGATTCTTCTATTAATGTATTGAATCCAAAGTCTTTTAATTTTGTAGCTATTACTTTTTGGCTAGTGCTATATCTATTATTTCTAGCTTCTACCCCACCTTCTGCTTCTAATTCTAATAAAGCTTGGTAGAATGCTCTAACTACATGTGTAGGTGAGGTAAATCTCCATTTTCCATTTCCTTTTTCCATTACATCCCATTGATCATATATGTCTAATGATAATGACCTCGATATACCTTTACATTTTTCTAATTCTTCTTTGTTTGCTATTATAAATCCAAATCCTGGTACTCCTTGTATACACTTGTTTGCACTACTTATTAAAAAGTCTATATTAAGTTCATCTACATCTATTTTGATTCCTCCAAAGCTACTCATAGCATCTACTATGTATACTTTGTTATGTGCTTTTACTATTTTGCTTACTTCTTCTATTGGGTTTAGTATTCCTGTAGTTGTTTCACAGTGAACCATCGCTACGTGTGTTATTGCTTGGTCTTCTTCTAGTATTTTTGATACTTTTTGTGTATCTATACTTTCAGAATCTTTGAATCCACATGCTACTACATTCATTTTCATATATTCTGCGATTTGCTTTATTCTGCTTCCGTATGCTCCGTTGTCTATTACTAATAGTTTTCCGTTTTGTGGTACTGTACTTCCTATCGTTGCTTCTACTGCAAATGTTCCGCTTCCTTGCATTAGTATTGTTGTGTATTTTTCTGTGTTTGTTGTTGCTAGGTTTACTAATCTATTTCTTACATCTTGTACTAGGTTGTTGTATTCATTGTCCCATGTGCACCAGTCATTTAGCATTGATGCTCTTACTGATTTTGTAGTTGATAATGGTCCTGGTGTTAGTAGGATGTATTTGTTTTCAGGTATAAATTCTAAATTCTTCATTGTATTCTCCTTAAGATTTATTGTTTTGATTGGTATATAGTCCGCTCAGAAGGATAGTTATATAAGTTTTGCTCCAGGCAGGCAAGCTGCAATGTCGCTACAACTTATATAACTATCCTTCTTCGCTCCGTTACTATACTTACTTTCATCTAAACTCTATATTTTGGCGTCTAATTTCGCTGGGTGAATTTTTAGTTGAGTTCTTTTAATGATTCTTTTAGTATTTCTATTGCTTTGTCTATTTCATCCTTTGTAATAATTAGTGGTGGTGATAGTGTTATTACGTTTCCTTGGGATATTTTAAAGCTCATTCCTTTTCTTAGGGCGCTGTACATTACTTTTTCTGCTTCTTCTATTGCTTTTTCTTTTGTGTATTTGTCTTTTACTAGTTCTACTCCATATAGTAGTCCTATTCCTCTTATGTCCCCGATTATTTCATATTCTTTTGCTAATTGCTCTAATTGTTGCCTTATGTATGCACTCATATGCTCTACATGTTGCAGTATGTTATTTTCTTCTATGTAGTTTATTGCTGCTAGTGATGCTGCACTTCCTACTGGTGTTTTTTCATGTGTATAGTGTCCTAGTGATACGTTTTTTGCTATGTCTAGCTTTTCGTTTACTATTAATGTTGATAGTGGAAATACTCCTCCGCCGAGTCCTTTTCCTAGTACTACCATATCTGGTTCTATATCAAAGTGCTCAAACGCAAACATTTTTCCGGTTCTTCCTAGTCCTATGGCTGTTTCATCAAGTATTAGTAATACATTGTACTTATCACATAGTGCTCTTATTTTTTTGTAGTATTGTTTTGTTGGTATTTGTACGTCTGTGTTTCTGATTGTTTCTATTATTATTCCTCCGATATCATTTTCCCTCTGTAATATAAATTCTATATAATCTACGCATTTTAGTTCGCAATCTTTACATTCTCCCATAAAGCATCTGTAAGAATTATAGGGTATTGTATGCTCACATCCTGCTAGCAATGGTCCTAGTCCATCTTTAAAGGATGATTCTCCTCCGATTGAGATTGCATCCATACTTGCTCCATGGAAAGAGTCCCACATTGATAGAGTTTTGTATTTTCCTGTGGCTATCCTTGTTAGTTTTAATGCCATTCCAATAGATGAAGTTGCTCCTGGTGCAAATAGTAATTTATTTAATCTTCCTGGCGCTAGTGTTGTTAGTTTTTTTGCTAGTTGGATACTTTTTTCGTTGGTGTATCTTCTAGTACAAAATGATAGTTCATCTAGTTGTGATTTTATGGCTTCTACTACGTCTTCATTTGAAAATCCTACTTGATGAACGTTGTTTCCATGAAAATCCATATATGTTTTTCCTTCATTGTCTGTAATGTATATTCCCTTACATGATTTCATTACATTCATACATGGAGTAGACATTGATTGATGTATAAAGTACTTTTGGTCTTCTTGTAGGATTCCTTTTGTAGAATCTGATAATTCATCCATCCATTCTAATCTTTCTAAGGATAAATTTATATCACCTTCTGCTTTATAGGTTCTAGTTTTATGCATTTACTAGTTCCTCTTGTTTTGTTATTTGCTCTTCTATAGCTATTAATGCACTTTCTAACTCTCCCATACTATCTATTACAAAGTGTGCTCCTGCATTTAGATATCTTTCTTTTACGATCTCCATCTTAGCTTCTAGTTCTTCTTTTTGCATATTGTTTACCTGTTCTTGTGTCATTCCTAATTCACTAGATCCTTTTATTATACCTACTGCCCACATTCCTGCGTTTATTCCTTCTTTTATATCACTTATTGTATCTCCTACTTTTACCATTGATTTCATTGGGTATACGTTTAGTGCTTTTGCATTTTCATAACACATCCATGGATATGGTCTACCTTGTGGAACTTCTGTTGCTGTAATTACAAAGTCTGGTTTGTAACCTTGTGCAGCAGCATTTGGTGCTACTATATCCATCATTTCTTTTGTGTATCCACTTGTTGAACCTATTTTTAATCCATTGTTTCTTAAGTTTTGTACTACTTCTATTACATGTGGTACTGGTGTTGAATATTTATTAAGTGTTTCAAATAACATTGGCTCAAAATCTGCGTAAAGTGCTTTTACATCATCTTCATTTGGTAATTGTCCAAATTTTTCTTTCCATAGGTTTGCTATTCTTTCCATTTCACACATTTCTCTTACGTGATCTATTTTTAATTTCCCCATTGGTTTTCTTGCTTCTTCCATTGTTACTTCTATTCCTCTTTTGTTGAAGATTTCTATGAATACATTAAGTGGTGCAAAGCATCCATAGTCTACTGTTGTACCTGCCCAGTCAAATACTACCGCATTTATTTTGTTTCCGTATAATTTACTCATTTTTATATTCCTCCCAAATTTATATATATTAGTTTTTGTGTTTTTAATTGTTTTTTGTTGTTTTTACTCTTTAAATATAATGAATTATTGTTAAATCCGTATTAACTAATTGTTAAATACGTGTTATTTATTGCTTTTTTGTGATTTAGCCCGTGAATAAGGGTATTAGATAAGCCTTCCTTCCGCCCTGCAGGAAAGTCGGTGCGACCTATATAATTCACCTATCAGCTAATGATATTTACTAAGCCAAATGTTGGAAGATATATATTAAAACTTACTTAATAATATATTAATAGTGCTAACTTGGAATATATTTGGTACCATATAGATAAATAGGAA
>JBOFYV010000002.1:0-15036 GCA_051654865.1 Peptostreptococcaceae bacterium | reverse complement strand
CAAATTTCTTGCTAGTATTATGAATTATAAAACCATTATCAACCTTATAAATCGTATATTCTTTCCTTGCATATATCTTCCTAGCACCACTATTATTATGATGCTTGGGTATTTGTTCCATTATATCCCTTATACCCTCATACTTTTTAGGTAATTGGCTAGAAGTGATACAACTTGCATCCTTCCAAACTTTAACCATATTTTATCCCCTTGTTAACCGTATTTACATTTTCTCTATGATACTATATTACTACGTTTGAAGTATGTGTACAATGTTGACAATACTGTTGATAAATGTGTAAATATCAACGTTTGTACGATTGTTTGCAAATATGTTTACATTATTATAGGCAATAAAAAAAGAAGGTGTTACCCTTCTACTATTTCTAATAAGCTATTTAATGCTTTGTTGCATATATTGAAGAAATGTCTATTATCATAAGTGTTTATTATTTGCATAACTTCTCTTTGTGTCATATTCTCTATGTAATAGTTTTCTATTATTTTCTTATATTGGCTATCTTTTCTACTGTCCATACTGTCTAATAATATTTCAGTAATAGCTATGTCCTTCTCCAGCTGTTCCTTTTCGTTCTCTCTACGTTCAACTATATTGTCTAAGCTTGATAAATTGCTAGTTTGTATCCTATCCTTAGAATAATCAATAGCACCTATAACATTATCTTCGTCTGACACTAATCCAAGTTCTAATATTTTTAATCTAGCTTTATTCTTCTTAAAGTTTCTAAATAAGTTTTCTATATATTTTTTATCTTTTGTCATTGTAATTCCCCCTATATTGTTGTATTACACGTATTTAACTGTAAAACTTGCAATTTCTTCACAATTAATATTTATACACGCTTCATCTCCATTCATAAAGAAGTATCCACCATTTTTTACGTTATCTAATATGTGAACGCTTAATGCTTTCGCATCATTAAAGCAATCAAATGGACCTATATTGCTTACGGTAAATCCACTTTTCAAGATAAATGTTATATTAAATTTCACATTATCACCACCTTATTTTAGAGGGCATAGTTTTATATTACTATACCCTTTAAAACCTATTAGAATCGATTTGAATTAGTCTATAAATTTATGTAATCTACTTTCTAACTTATTATTATGTGCTTCTACACAATCCTCTAAATTAATTCCTTTTGTATAGGCTATACCGTAACAACATTGAATAACGTCCATTAACTCTTCCTTGATATTGTCCATATCATTATTAATTAACGCTACTCCTACTTCCGTTGTTTCCTCACCAAGCTTCTTAAACATTTCTACAGTTGTAATATACTTATATAATTCTAAATTATGTAATTTCATTATCTTTCACCGTATTTCTTTATTAATTCTTTTTCCATCTCTTCTACCTTTTCAACTATTGCACGTCTTGATGTTTTTATTATATTCTTATATGAAACTACATATAAAATATTAAATAATAAACTCATTCCTAATAACATTCCTAACATAGTATCCATTTTATCCCTCAATCTTCTCTAAATATTGTACATTAACACACATTTCTTCACCGTATTCATACAGCTGTACTTCTACATATCTTTCGTTGTCATTTACAAACCTATAAGGGCTACCTATAACAACTCCTTGATACTTCTCATTGCTCCAGTTAAATATTATCTTATCACCCTTTTTAAAATCCTTAATACTTTTGCTCATATCCCCATACCCCCACAGTATTATTTTTTCTTTGGATTATATAATAAATTGATTAATCTTCTATTGGTTTTCTTTTGTTCTTTCAACTCTTCTTCAACTAATCCTAATCTGTATTTAGCTTCTATTTCATTTCCTCTATATCTCATTTCTCTCTTGCTTAATACATCGTAATCATTTTTAAGAAGATGATAACTTTCATTAGCATATTTTAAATCTAATTCGGTGTTATACTTTTCTTTTCTCAAGGCACATGAGTAACTATCTAAATTACTCAATGCACCCTCTAAGTATTTTATTTTACTTTCGCAATGATCTATAGTATCTAATAATTCTCTATACTTTTTCTTTCGTATAAGCTTCATTAGTTCACCTACTTATCAGTTAATTCTTTAAACTTAGGTAAACTATCAAAGAAATCACATATACAATGCCACTCTTCCATTTTATGATGTTTTCTCTGTATCTTCATTGACTTAGCTTGTAGGTAGTTAAGAGTGACTCTAGCCGTTAACATTAATCCCATAGGGCAACTAGAAACTATATAATTAAATAATTCTTTTCTTTCTTCTATTGACATATTATCATAGTTATCATTGTATTCATTTATCATCATTTTCAATATTGCCTTAGTATCTGCATGAACATATTTATTGCAAACATCATCAATATCAAGCTTTAATATTCTATGCATCTTACTTTGACTACTTACATAATCATTAAAATGGTATCTGTCCCATTGTCTCCATATATACTCTGACACTTGCATATCAAACTGTATTATTATTCCCTTAAGGTAGCAATCGTGACCACTTCCAGAAGTTGCATTCCCTAAATGTTTTGCCCTTTTATTCTCTTTTTCTCCTACCCACCAATTAATCGTTTCCTCTGTTCCATGGTCAAAGTTTTCTACATCAACTTGCATAGGGTAACCACTTGCTATTATACTTTCATTTAATCCGTACACCCTAGCATTATCTATTTTTATTAATCCTTCTTTTTCATATCCTTTTACTATCATTACTCTTCTCCCTCGAATTTATATACTAATCTATCTAAATAAAACTTAGCTTTTTTCAAGTCCTCTAACTCTTTTCCTTTATGCTTTGCCCTTGCCAAATATTTAATTATATTTCCTTCATAGAATCCAAGCTTCCAATCGTCTATAACGTCTATTACTTCATATTTGCCACTATTGTAGTGATTTGGATGTTCTACCATCTCTTTTTTATCTTTATCAATTATAGGCAATACACTACTTTCCATATTTATATTTGTTGTTGCATTATATGAGTTTTTCTGAATTTCATCATTTAACCATTCCTCATAGTATCCACATTCTGATTCTCCGCAACAATATTCATTTTCTTTCCTAACATCAAATTCACTATTTAATAATTCTATATTACATCTATCATATTTTTCATACTTGCATGGTATCATAATATTCACCCCCTATACCTTAAAATGGTATATCCTCATCTACTATTTCAAAGCTACCATTACTATCTGTATCAGCTTTCTTATCTCCTGCACCACTTAAGAATTCGATTTCATTAGCTACTACTTTAGTAAAAGATTTATTTTCTCCATCCTTTTGGTATTGGTCTATATTTAAGCTACCATTTACACCTATAAGGCTACCTTTCCCTTGATATTTACATAAATTCTCTGCTACTTTACCAAAACATACACAGTTTATAAAGTCTGTTTTCTGTTGCCCTTCTTTTGCAAATTTTCTATTTACCGCTATTGTAAAATTGCATACAGTTGTTTTTCCTGCTATCTTACTTTCTAAATCTTTTGTTATTCTACCTATCAATTGTATTGAATTTGCCATTATATTTCTCCTTTTATCTTATTGTTTTTATACTTACTTATAAGTGATGCGTCACATCCAATTTCACTAGCTATTTGCTTTTGAGTTTTAGTTTTTAACTCATTCAATATAAACTCCACATTCAATCCATATTCTCTCTTGGACTCACTATACCCTCTAGTCTTTATTCCATTTTTCTTTAATAATCTATGAATTGTAGTATTATCAACGCTTAACTTCCGTGAAATTTCTCCAATACTCATCTTGTTATCTACATACATATTCTCCAAAAGTTCTTTGCTAAACTCATGTTTTATACGCTTTAGCCCAATATTTAATGCGTGCTTTACGTTTTCTGACTGCGTACACCATTCTAAATTTATAACATTATTATTCTTAGGATTTCCATCTATATGGTTTACAAAAGGTTTATTAAATTCGTTTTCTATGAAAGAACTAGCAACTAGTCTATGAACTTTGAAAGATTTTATCTTTCTTTCAAGGTCAGTTAATTCTACTTTAAAATATCCAGTACTCGTATTTGTCAAAGACAAAACCCTACCTTTTAGCCTATATCTTTTCCCAAGCTTGTCTTCTCTAATTCTGTCCAAACTTCTAACATTTCCAAAATTACTTACCTCGTACAATCCTTCATATCCAGCTACATCCCTCCATATCTCGCCTATATTATTCATTCTATTTTCTCCTATCGTTTATTTTTATTAATATTTCAAATGCTAACATTACTGTTAAACATATTACTGAAAATGTTATTACGTCTTTCATTTTAAAACCTTTCTATGTGTAAGGCCTTATGTATTTACTTGAGAAATCACTCTCAAACTTATACATAACCTCGTCACTCCATACCCTATACGATAAACCTAGCTTTATTTCATGTTCTTTTATTGATCTAGCATATAACTTAGTAAGTGCTTTATACTTATCACTCGTTGTAAAATCATATCTTACCTGGAAATCCATATATCTTTTAATTACTTCATCAAAGTTAGTTTGTATAGGCTGAATATCTATACATTGCATTGGCTCTATATGTTCAATTATTATATCGGCTACACTTTTCATATTTAACAACCCCTTCCTTGTTTAATTCTATATCTAATTGTTGACTAACTAATACTGTCAACTCGTTATCTACTCCGTATTTATCAATATATAGGTGCATTAATTCTCTTAGCTCTTCCATATTAACACACCTTCCTTAATTCCTTGCCTATATCCCCTTGAAGCTTAACAAGTAATCTTTTAATCATCATCGGATATGTATTAAGTTCTTTTGCTATATCAACCATTGTCATTCCTTCGATTCTCATTTTTAATATTTGTGTCATATCAAAATTAAAATACTTATTGTCTTTACTAGCTTCTTCGGTAGCAATCATAATTCTATCTATCATGTCTTTATCTTCTACCATTTCAAACCCTATTTCATAGTTCTCGAGCATTCCTCCTAGTGTTAACTCTTCATCATAATTAGAATTCCTTTTAACGCTTCCATCTATTGGGGCATCTAAACTGTAAAAGTTTCTAAACTCATATTTCTCATTATAGCTTGGATTTCCACTAGCAGTAACCCCTACTCTGTCTAGCGTCCTTTTAGCACCTTTGAACTTGCACATAGCCTTATATGTATATTGCCAAATGTAATTATATATATATGTGTTTATTTTTACACCTCTACTACTATCATATTTCCTTATTGCCAACAATAAATGGTAATATCCTTCTTGTATAGCTTCATCATAAAACATATCATTCTTATATCTTTTACATACATGATATACTATACCCTTGTATTTCTCTATCATTTCTGTTTCGTATTCTTCCCTTAATCTATCTGCTTTACTTTGCTTTACTCCTTTGTACTCATAGTTCAACGCTTCATTTAATGCAAAATCAAATTGCTTTCTAGCATTATTTATTGCATTTACTTCTGAATCTCCTCTACTTACATTCTCCTTAGCAAGTTCTACTATAATTCCTAGCTCTCCACTCATTTAATAACTCCCCCAAGTATTAATTTATCTTTTGTTGTATTATTTCCTTGTTTCTATACTCTAATTGTACAATTATTGTTGCCAATTGTCAATGCTTTTATGCAACTTATTTAATTTTTATGAATACTTTTTAAAACAAATTTAGACAATAAAAAACCACCCTTTCGAGTGGCTTATACTATCTATTTCTTTCTTCGTCTAATGCACTTTTCAACAATGATATATATTTATATTCCATGGTAGATAATTCATTGTATTTAACTATAATGTCTATTAATTCGTCCCTAGTCAAATCATTTACATTCGGCTTCAGTTCCGAATACTTGTTTATTTCATTTATCTTTTCTAGTATTGCTTTATCATTTATATTTTCCATTAAAAAACCTCCACCATATTAGTAGAGGCAAGAGGGATTATCATCTCGACAAGCCATTACCTCTTATATATTTATTGTACTATAATATGTATCAAATATCAATGTCAGATTTCAGACATTAAAAACCACCCTACACTACTAAGGATGGCTTATTGGTTACTACACCTCGTGCAAATTAGGTGCAAACTATATGAAACTAATTATATTATATCACAATTTAGACTTTAATAATCTACCAATCTTTTGGAATCTCAATTCATCCTATTATAAATCATCTCCCATCATTCTCTCCCATTCATAATATTCATGATTACTTATTTCAACTTCCATATCTTTTATGCTATCCTCTAACTTAATTGCATATTCAAGTAATTCTTCAATTGTTTCATTGTATATCAACGCAACAGCTATCAATTCATTTTTACTCATAATACCATTTACTCGCTTAGTCTTTTTAAATACTATATCACTTGCAGTTTTATTTATCATATTCCTTTTATCTCCTTTTCTATTCTAGCACATTGATTAATTATATCTACTAACACTTTAAACTCCTTAGAATCGCATTCAATAGCTTTTACTTTATCATTATACGCTATCGCCTTATCTAATCTTTGTTGGTAAAAGTCATATTCTTCAAGTATCGATTTATCACTCATAAAAATATCCTCCTAAAACGGTAGCCATTCGCCATCAATATTAATTTGACTAAATCTACTATCTAAATAATTAACTCCCAATTCTTCCATCATGCTGCTACTATAGAATCTATGTCTATTACTATCAAACTTTAATTCCACGTAACAATTCTTACCAGTATGTCTGTTTTTTAGTATATTTAACTTTGTAACATTGTCTGTACCATCTTCGTTAAATAATCTTTCTATTGTAGTAACATAATCAGCAAGGTTTGTTATATTTGCACTTCCTGCAACATCATCTTTGTTTATTTCTGCATTCATAGATTTTCTTGGATGTGCCACCAAGTGAACTATTACATTGTATTTCTTAGCAAAGTTTTTAAGCTTCTTTACCGCTAGAGTTTGTGCCTTGTATTCATCTCTTTCATTAGTTTCTATGGTCATCAAGTTATCTATACAAAATACCTTTACTCCAAATCTCTTGACTAATATCTCCATCTTTAAAAGTATAGCCTCGATAGTATAATCATCATTATCGTATAAGTATATTTTATCCTTTATATGATCGATAATCCTTTTCCTAGCTTCTAGGCTTACCCTTTTATACTTATGCCCATCTTTAGACGTGTACTCTATATAATCATCTGCATTTGCTATTGTGCTTATAAGCCATTCTTTTACGTTGCTACATACTAACTCTCCACTAAATATAAAAGCCTTATATCCTTGTCGTATTGATTCAGACACATATATTTGATTAAGTATAGTTGACTTGCCTGCTCCATTTCTACCGCTGAAAACATTTAATGATCCAAACATCATGCCAACTATTTTATCATCAATTCCCCTTATTCCAGTAGCAAGTTTCTCAGCTTCGTATATGTTAAAATCTTCTACTAAGTCAAGCGTTGCTATTCCTTCTACACTAGGAATCCTAGCATTATTTATATATTTTAACACTTCTAACTTTCCTTTACTGTGTAAAAGTTCATTAATATCGTTTGCTTCACTACAAGCAACCACCCTTACAATATTATTACTTAGCCTATTGCTAACTTCTCTAACACCTTTAAGTCCTGCTTCATCATTATCAAACCATAAAATTACTTCTTCAAATTGTTCTAACCAAGTCCAATTAGCTTCAATCCATTGATTAGTCGAATTTACACCACTTGGAATACTTACAGAGTTCTTATATCCTGCTTCAATAGATGCGAGCGTATCGAATTCACCTTCCGTAATTAGGAGTGGTTTAGTAATATCTATTTTATCCATATTGAACATGGTATTTATATTTGTATCTTTCTCGAACATCATCTTTACCTTAGCACTTTTACTGGTAAATCTATATTTATTTGCAATATGTTCACCAAATTCATTTTTATACTCAAAACAAACATTGTTATCTTTAGCCTTTACCCCTACATAATCTATAGTGGCTTTTGATATTCCCCTTTTATTGCAGTAACTCAATACTTTGTCGCTGTAGTTCTCGTGAATTGTAGGCGCTTTCTTGGGCTTTCTATCTGATTCTTTGACTAATACATCTATGTTTAAATTAAAATCCTTTACAATCGATTTAATAGCTTCTATAAAGCTTAAATTATAAAATTCTTGGTAGTGAGTTATTATATCGCATGAGTAATGGCAAGAAAAACACTTAAAACGTTTTTTCGATTTATCAAAACTCATTACAGTATCAGCACTCGGAGTGTGATTAAAGCACTTACACTTACCATTTTTTAAAACTAATCCTCTATCAGTTAATATTTTATTTTGTACTTGGTCCGCATCTATATATAATTTTATATCTTCTACTATCTTTTTAAGTTCCATATTGTACCCCCATTAATATATTAAATAAATTTAGTTCCTTCTACTTTTGGTGTATTATTTATATAACTATTGCATATACTATTATTAGATTTATTATTTTTTATGCCACCTATTCCAGTAGGGGCTTTTTTATTTGCTTTTATATAATCTTCTTCCATGCAATTAAAAAATGTACTTCCATGCTTTATAAATCTTTCCTCTGTACCATAATGCTCTATTTCTTTTACGTATATTTCTATACACTCTTTTACCTTGTCTATCCCGTACTTCTTAGCAAGTTTCTTATACATAGAATAAGCTTTTGGCTTTCCAATTTTTCTTGGGTATAAGTCCCACAAAGATTCAAATTCATCAGTATATATATTATTCTCTTTTTTCTTTTTCTTTGTAGTGTTGTTAGTTAGTTGTTGAATAGTTGTTATATTATTGTTATCATTTCTTTCAACGCGTTGCAATTGCTCACTTTTATTTGCTATATCATTGTTACATTGTTGTTGGATAGTTGTTAGTTCATTATTAAATAATTTTTCTTTTAGTAATAGCTTTAATGTGCTATCTTTTCCTTTGCTCCCACTTGTTAAAAATTGAATATACCCTTCCTTCTCAAACTTTTTAAGTATCGTTCTTACCTTCTGCGAGGTTAGTAAAAGCCTATCGTCAGAGTTAACAACTAACTGATTAACTGTATAGCTAGTTATATTTGTATCGTAATTAGCGTATCTACTCAAAAGCTTCCATATTTGATATTCTTCAAGCGAGAATTTGTCTAGCGTTATAAAATATTTTTCCACTTACTCACCCACTTTTTTTATATCGTTCTCCAATGCTTCCTTATCGTCTTTAAACATATCACTAACACTTACATTAAATAATATCTCAAGCATAAGTAATTCTTTTACAGTAAACCCCGTTTTTCTATTTTCCTTATCTGAATAAGTATTTTGCTTAATACCTAATATGTCTGCTATTTGCTTTTGAGTGTATCCACTTTTAAGTCTATATTCTCTTACAAGCACATTTTCACCTCCTATAAATATCTATACTATATTATATCGTAAAAGCCGATTAAGTTGCAAGTATTATTTTGCCAATATATAACATTATTTTTCATATTACTTTTATGCTATAATAATTAAGTCAAAATTACAAAGTATGAATATTCCCCTAAAATATTCTGAATATACCCCTAATAGCCTTATGAGTCCCCCTTGTAAGGTTATTTTTATATTAAAAAAGACTAGATTTTACTCTAGCCTTTGAAATACGTTTTATCTACCCAAAATATTCTTCATATTTATTTTGCTTTACATTAAGCAAATCATCTGATTGTTTTATTAATTCTTCTCTTAACATATAAATATCTTCCCAATTTACATTGTTGAATTTCTTATACAAAATTAACATATCAAATATTTTGCAACATCTAAAATACTCATCACTCCCATATTTTATATCTAAAAGTTTGTATTTTGCTTTTATAAAATTTTCAATATATATACTTAATTTGTTTATCATTTTGCCCACCTCTAAAATATTTATAATTAGTATAGGCCATAGTGCAAGGTGTAGCCTGCCTATACTGTTGAGTGCTACACTACTCAATTGAATATATATCTAAATTTTCACTCCAGCTAATTTGCACTTATACATTGCTTCATTGCTGTTTATTATCCAATCAACCTTATCACTTATAATAGTCCCATCTTTTTCAAGGCAAGTATTTGGAATCCATATGTTTTGGTTTGTATTATTTATTGCAAATCTTTTAGCTTTTACGTTCTTATAATTTCTTTTTATTAACCTTAATGGAATACCTTTAATTATTTGCATTTCATAATTCAATTATTTCTACCTCCTAGCACTTAAAAACACACTTTCGCTACTCAACATCTTTTAAATATTCTCTAGCGTATACATATAGCAAATCATATATAATTCTAGCACTGTCCTTTTTATTGCAATACCAAACACTTATATCATACCTATTGCACATACTTAAAAACATCATCATGAAAGACTTTGGATTTATCTTAGACGCTCTATCATATCTAAAATGTTTTGATGATAATATCTTACTTATTGCATCCTCTGTCTCTATAAGTAAATGAACTTTTATTCCTTGTTCTTTTGCCCTCATAAACTCTCTTTCTATCCTAGTAACTCCGTTTTCATCTTTACTCTTAGTGTCATAAAAATTAGATGCTAACTCATTTAAATCTGCTTTACGTTCTATCACTACTTTGTCTTTGAAGTTTATAACCTCCTTATTGGGTAATTGCACCGCAATAGTATAATCTCCTACTTTCAAGCCTTTTTCTTGCACATAGTATGGTATAGGATCACTATACTTTGATTTCTTTCCTGCATACATATCATGATGTGATACTTTATACTCAAAACCTTCCTCAAATTTACTTAATATATGCCCTTGTATTTTCTTTTCTCTTGAATCAACTACTATTTTGCATTTACATTTTTTAATGTCTGTCATTATTGCTCCCCCTCGTAAACTCTCTCCCATTTATATCCGCCAGCAAAGTTACTTTCTCCTCTTGCTGTCCTAGCTATATTTCCTCTGTGTATTCCTGTTTCCCTCTCTGCCTCGGTCATACTTTCAAATACGCATATAATATTATCATCGGAATCTTTCATTCTAACCTTGAGTCTTCTTTCTCTATTTTCTTCTTCTATGTTTTCCGAACTCAATACTATTTTTAAATTTTTTCTATAATAATTCCTACAACTTCCTTCCGCAATATCCTTATCTATTTGGTATTTGCTAGGATTTCTTACCATCAAATCGTACCCATCTAGCCTAGATACAAACTCTATGTAATTAGAGAATGTTCTTAGATACTCTTCAACTACTATACCTTTTGCTCCATAACTCCTATATTGAGCATGGCTTTTACAATAGCATCTTCCTATCATGTTCATCCATCTCATAAATAGAAAATGCTTGGTCAGATTCCTACCTCCCATTATACCTATTCCAAACACAGTTGGTCTTCCTAAATCTTTTATCTTGCCACTAATTATTGTTCCAGTCGATATTTCAGTTTCATATCCACTATCAAATCTAACAATCCTTCTTCTATTGCTTTTACAGTAACCAATTACTTCATATTCGTAGCCACAATTATTTTTAAACCTATCTCCTATTAGGTACATTGTCTTAATTGCCATAATGTACCTCCGAATCGCAAACTATCTTTATTTTACACTTTTCTATTTTCATTACTCAAACTCCCCCAAGTTGCTTTATTATATAGTTACTAACCTATACACTACATAAGCTAATGCTACTGTTGTTAGTATAGGCATAATTATTATTGGATTAAATATGTTTATCATGTCAATCACTCCTATCGTAGAAGCTAGAGGTATCCCCTAACCCTTTTTATCCATTCTCTTGCATAGTGCATCATATTCAGTCTTAGTTAGCTTCTTAGCATCTGTTTTGTTATAATCCTTTAATATAGCCTTCATAACTGTTTCAGTATTGAATCCATTGCTAGAACCTATTGCAAACAACCTTTTAACTTGTGCTTCTGACAAATCTCCACTTTTGCTATTAGTATAAGCAGGTCTATCATCTTCTTTCAGTTGTCTTGCATCTGCATCATCTTCATCAGTTGGCAATCCGAAGAACTTTAACAAGAAATATCTTTCATTGTAAGTCATAGCGGTACCCATTGCCTTCGCAATATCGTCTGCTTGTTGACCAACACACACCCACGGAACTATTATTTGCTCTTCAGGGCTTTCTGCATTTACCCATGTATAAGTCATTTTCGCTTCTACTATAAAATCAAGTGCAGACTTACCCTTCGAAGTTATATATTCATGTTTTTCCCACTTTAGGGTATCACTATCTATACTTGGCATTAACAATAATTGCAATTCATCCATTTTGTCTTTAACCGCTCTTAATATTTGGTTTCCACTAACATAATCATACCCGTAACTTTTCTTGTCCTTGCTAAACCCTTGTATATGCTTTCTTACCTCTACTATTTTTTGATATATATTCATTTTACTACCTCCTATTATTTAGTCATTCCCTTAATTTTTCCATCTCTTACTACAAAATATAAACCTTTGTCGGCTAACTCGTAAGCCATTTCTAAAGTTATTTCTTTTAAATCTTTTACTAGCATTATTTCATCCCCCTTGTTATTACTGGTAGAGGCTTCACCCTCCACCATTTTATTTTATTACTAAACTATTTCCACCTTCTACTAATTCAACCCCATCTATATTAGCTTCTTTTAAGTCCTTCTTAATCTGTGTCTTATCTATACTTATAACTTCCTTAACAGTTTTGTATATGTCTGGTACTTGGTTTTCATCTGTTACTATCAAGCTCGTAGGCTTCTTTCTTAGGCTTAATCTACCTAAATTTGTATCTATCTTTTTATTGCCCATTTGTTCCAAGCAATAAATCGTATATTCTTTTAATTTTTCAAGCTTCTTTTCTTCACTTCTTCTATATTCTGCAAGTCTTTTTTCTTCTGCCCTTACACCTTCGATTCTTGTTTCATAGCTTCTTATTACCGCTATTATACTTTCTGCTTTCTCAGACATAGTTTCCTTTAAGCTTTCTATTATTTCCGCTTTCTGAGCTTCGTCAACTTCCTCCAATTCAACTAACTCTATAATATCGTTAGCCATTTCGTATAAACTTATTGATTTATCCATCTTATTACCTCCTTATTAACTTTATATATTTATTATATACTTATTATTGCCTTTTGGCAACACTTTTATGCAATTTATTTTATTTATTTTTTTTACAATAAAAAAGGAAGGTGTTACCCTCCCTATTTGCTAATCATTCTACTCATTTGTAAGTTGCTATCCATCATACACAAGCACGCTTCTATCTTTGCACTAATACTTATATAATCACTTGTTCCTTTTTCTAATCCATCTCTTTGATGTTCTAATATTACTAACTTATCATTTAATTCTAAATACTTTTCCCAATATCTATTATTATACATTTCTACCTCCTAGTAATTCGATTTATTATTTAATTCATATTCCATGTCTGAGATTATATTCTCTAGCATTTCTATTTCATCTGCATCTGTTAGTAGTTGCAAATCTAACTTATATTGTATAAGCTGTTCTTCTTGTATCTTCTCCCAAGATTTAAACATCTTATTACCTCCTAAACTAATTCTATTTCTTTAAAATCATCATCATTGAACGGACATTCGTCGCAATCTTTTATATGTTCACATATAACCATTTCGCAACTTGCTTTACAATTATGCTTAACCAATTCTTCATACACAATTCCAACCTTAAATTTTGTACCATTTACTTCTATTATCATCTTATTACCTCCTATTTAGTTAGTACAAGGAAGGTGTTACCCTCCCTATACTTTTATTTTCCTTCTTCTATTTGTCTTATTATTTCTTTCTCTAGCCACTTAGCTATATCATTGGCACATTCCTTTATTACTCTTTCATTTATAGCATAGTAATCTTCATCGTTTTGCATCTTTACTATTACCTCGTTTAAGAATTCTACTTGATGTCTTGATTGGTACTCTACCTCTTCAAAAGCTTTTTTCATATTTATCATTGTTATTACCTCCTTTTTAGTTATCTTAATTATATTATATGCTTATTATATCCATTTGGCAATACTTTATACAAATAAAATACCGACAAATTTTTCTATCGGTATATTTTATCTTACATTACCCATTTAAGCTGATCTACTTCTTTTTTTTGCCAAGCAAAACAGTTTCGCTTGTAATTTCCCTAATTTCATTGCTTCCAATAAACATATTTCTAAATATTCCTTCTAATACTTTTACAACAATTGAGTTTCCAGCTTGCTTATATAATTGATAATTGCTTATTCCTACGCTCATTGCTTTGTAAAAATCTTCATCGGTAAAACTCATCAATCTCCAACATTCAAGCGGTGTAAGTTTCCTAACTCGGCAACTGTCCTCGTACACTTTTAATATTTTGGGTTCTCTGTGTCCTCCTTGCATAGTATTTAAGCATGGAGAACTCCCTTCGCATCCATATACTCTTTTAATTTGATCGTTTCCTGCCATATTCAATTCCGCAACATGACCCTTATTCACTAATTTAAAAGGCTTATTCATGTAATATTTTTCATCGACTTCATTTTCTAATATATCCATAATAGATTTATCTAGCTTTGCGGGTTGCGGAAACTCATATCCTTTGCTGCTTAATATACTAACTACAAATACCCTTTCTCTATTTTGAGGCACTCCATAATCTTTAGCATTCAACACTTTCCAATAATTTCTATATCCTAACCCTTCCAAATATTCAAGCCATTCATCAAATTCTCCTTTAAATTTCTTTCCGACTAGGTTCTTAACATTTTCTAGTAAAAGATATTTAGGTCTTTTAGCTTCTATTACTTTCTCACATTCATACAATAAACCACTTCTAGTACCTTCTCCCATACCTCTTTGTTTTCCTGCTACTGATAAGTCCTGACAAGGAAAACTGTAAGTGAATAAATCCATATCAGGCAAATCATTTACATCTATTTTGCTTATATCTCCAAAGTTTGGGCAATCTCCATGTATAGCTTCGTAACTCTTTAATGCAAATTTATCTATTTCACTTACTCCAACTACTTCATGAT
>JBOFYV010000001.1:0-7615 GCA_051654865.1 Peptostreptococcaceae bacterium | reverse complement strand
TCATTGCTTCCACTTGACGTTGCTCATTCTGTTCCTTACTTGATACCCTTATATAATTAAAAACCTTATTCATAATTCCCTACCACCTTTATTTGTTATTATACCTTAATTATATATAAAGTATTCGTAAAGGTCAAGTCGATTTGCGAACATATTCAAATATTTTTCAATATGTTTACGAACACTATACCCAAAATAAAAATGGCTTAAAATAGTAATTCCTTAAATTGCCATAAAGTATTCGTATTTGTATACATTTATGAATACTTTATCTTTACGTAAAAAAAAGACTAGAAATAAATCTAGTCTTCTATGTATATATCTAGTCTGCAATTTCTACAGCTATATAATTCTTCACCACATATATTCTTTTGTAGTACCATAACTCCGCCACATTCTTTACATTGTATAGTTTGTTCCATTGCTACCACCTCCACCTATAATTATAACCATTTAGTAGTTATATTAAAATAATATAGGTGTGCGTATATGTGCATACCTTGACTCTTTACTTATTATTCACTTTGTAACCCAACTGAAGTTATTATATCTGAATTTAAATCTATCTTAGTTACTAAAGAAGCTTTAACTTCTAACTCTTGATCACTTATATCACCATCACTTAAAAGTTCTACCATCTCATCATATAACTTAATATTTTCTTTTAATTTATCAGTTTTTACTTTTACTTCTTTAAAATCATCTTTTCTCAATTCTTTTACAATTGTTTCATCTGGATTACTATACTCTTTAAATTTAAAATATTTCTCTATATTCTTCAATTCTATATTGTCTACCATATCTTTTTTTTCATTTACTATCTCTTTTAATTCCTCATAGTTTAAACTATCCATATTTGAATATATTTCATCTTGCCATTTAGTACTATCAGTTACAACTTTAAAATATTCCCTTTCAGAATTAAAATACGCCTCCATCTCTGTATCAGTTGGCTCTGTACTATTGCACCCAACTACCCCTAATGTCAATACCATCACTAACCCTATTAATCCTTTTTTCATACTCGTCCTCCATCGAATAATGTTAAGTCCTTAAATTATTCTCTACTTATTTTATCCTTTAATGATTCTCCATCATCATCTAAAGAGTCTATCTGAATTATGTATCTTGTAACATGTGCTCTAAAATCCAATACAGCACTTTTAAATTCCTTTAAATCCTCTTTCGATTTACTTTTATTATATTTCTTTGAGTGCTCAATAGCTTTAATGTATGCTTCAGATGTAGAAGAAATACTTTCTATTGCTTTTTTAACCTCTGTATTTTCTTTAAGTTTTTCGCTTTCTTTTTTCACTTTATCTATATCAATATTCTTTTTTTCTTTGAATACTGGTATTAATTTTTTATAGTCATCATCTGACTCTAATTCTTTAGGAAGTGACTCTGTTATTGCATCATATTCTTTCATTATACTGTTCATATTTTTTCTTAGGGTGTTTATCATTTCTTCAATTTGTATAAATTCTGGATTAGTTTTTATTGTATTATCCAAAGCTTTGTAGTTTGCTATAAACTCATCAGTTTTATTATTATTATTATTTGTATATTGTGTGTAGTTTCCGCTTGGTTCCATCGCAAGATCATAAAAAGCCGAGTATGATTTGTATAAATCATCTACCTCATTTAATATATTTTTTAAATCTTCACTTCCTTCTGGAATTGTTTTTAGGTTGTGGTATAGAGTTAAAATTTCTTCATCATACTTCTTAGCACTATCTACCGCTATACTTTTATCATCTAGAGCTGCTCCTACTGCTGAGTCAATACTATATCCATGCTTTTTTTCAAATATATATTCATTCCAGTAGTTTTGTACAGTATCTGCTATATCCTCTATATTTGTTCCAGCACTTATAGCTTTTTGTTTAAATTCATTTACACTTATTAGATATTGAATCCTAGCTTCTTGCTTTTGTTTCTCTTTCGACTTAAAATTCATTGCAACTGATGCTACTAATAATATAATTACTATTCCTATTACTCCTATAATCTTTTTGTTAATCTTTATCTTGATTCTGCTCAAATTAATACTATTCACTTTATTTCCACAAGTTGGACAAAATTTTTGACCTTCTTGAATTTCTAAACCACATTTACTACAAAACATATTTCTTACACTTTCATTTACTTCCTCATTTACTTTATTTTCATCACTCATATGCATCCCTCTTATAAATTTTTCCTTAATTATATAATATTTTATTTGCAGTATTTTGTCGTTTACTGTCATTCAACTTGAATTATTTTATATTCAATCGAATTTTACTTATGATTACTCATATATTCCTTTAATGCCATTGACACTAAATCCACCTTTTTGTATTGCTTATATTCGTCAACAAACTCATTAAACTGTCGTAATACATCTGTGTTTACTCTAAGTGTAGTCAATGTATTATCATTTGTTTCCAGGTCAATTACTATTTGAGTGTTTAATATATTACTATTCTTTTTATAAAGTTCTATCATCTCAATTAGTGTTTTGTATTCATTAGATAAGTTTATTAAATTACTCTGTACCACCTTATCCTCTATCAAGCTAACGTCTGTTGTACTGTCGTTATTACACTTATCATCTATCTCTTTTATGGTTATGTCTTCTTTTACTTTAATATTTCTTACAGCTCTATCAACGTCTGTTACACTGTCGTTATGTATATACTCATTTCTATTTTTACAGTAGATATAGTTAATCTTTCTAAATCTATCTGTTATTGTACTTCTACCAATTCCCAACTCTTTAGATATTTTAGTTAGGCTATATCCTTCTTCCAGCTTCATATTGATATATTTTACTTGTTGTACTTTTTCAAATTCATTAAATTGTTCTTTAGTCATAGAATATTCACCTCCTCATACTGTCGTTATACTTTTGTATATTCTATGCTATAGATATAATATCCTTTTTTATATATTTTTTCGAGGGTCTATAAACGGATCTTTATGTTAACTATCACAAATAAAGGAGATGGTTATTGGATGATAAATGATACAATACAAGCTTTAAAGATATATATAGTATTTGTTATTGCTATTGTAACAATTGGAATTGCACTCTATAGATATTTGTCTAACTAAAGTTATTAAGTAATGTACTTGTTTTAGCAAAGAAAGACTACAATAAGCTATGTATTTCTTTGCTAAAACAAGTACAACAAGACAAGCACTATGGTCATACTAGTATGTATATAATAACTACATATATAAGTATATATATTTTTTACTTTCATTTTTTTTTTTCGTGTATTTTTCAATACTTTGAGCTACTTTTTTTCGTGCAATTCGTGTATATATATTTTTTACTGTTAGAATTTTCTGTTAATTTATTTTCATATGAAAAAGGACTAGAATTTTTCATCTAGTCCTCTATATATTTTAATAATTTAATGTATAAACATAGTAATCAAATCCGTTATTATTTGAAGTCTGCCTATACCATATTGACATTAATTTTTCTTCTAATAAATTATTAATCATTACTGATATGTTAGGTTGAGCAACACCAAATCCTTTTGCTAAATCTAATTGTGTCATTTGGAATAAATTACCCTTTAATGCTTTCGGGTTTTCTCTTTGCTCCTTATGTTGCAAGTATCTCATATAATTATATAGCCTTAATTCTTCTGTTGTTATATTCCCTTTTACACATTCAAAAGTAGCACCGAAGCTGATGTTATAAGTTAATTCAACTTTATTTCTAGTAGTAACTAATTTATACATCTTCTTTTTACCAACGGTTTCAATCTCTATAAAATCATTGTCTACTAAATTTTTAAGTGCTTTTATTATAGTTGGTTTTGAGAATCTACACTTTTTCTTATAAGTTAATTCTTTTTCTAATTCTTCATAAAATAACCCTTTATTGTGTAATTTTAATATTCCGTAGATTACTAAATCGTTACCTTCCATACATTTTACACCCTTTCTTTTAGCTTTTTTCAATGCTTTCATAGTCGTTTCACTAACAGTTAATAATTTTTCATCATCTGTATAATTGAAATCTGTTTCTATAACACTATGACAATTATCTTTTTTATCACAATCAATACAATCAAACTTAACATGAGTTAAATTATTATACATATATTCAACCTGATAATTGAGTTCAGTATCTGACCATGATTTTTTATTCTTATAATTCCATTCAGTACTTATATTTTTTATCTGTACTCGTGTTTTATTTTTATTTCTTAAATCTACTACTATTTTCTGCAAGTCACAATTGTTGCAACCTTCTTGACTTCCATTTTCTAGCATATAAGCTACACATGGTTTTATATTGCTATCAAGTGCATACTTAATATTTGTATCAGATGAGATTTTAACATCTCTGCAAAATCTTTTTGCAAGTCTTTCTATGTCATACCTTTGTATTGTTTCTTTGTCATAAAGTTTTATAATTCTAACCTGTTTCTTTGTATCCTTGACATTATAAGTCATTGGAACTCTTAATATTTGTGTAGTTTTACAAGCGTTTAAGTCTGCTCCTAGCTTTTCGGCAATGGTCTTTGTAACGTCTTCAACTAATTTTATATCATTCGTTTTATTAATAAACATATAAGCATGATACCCATTACCACTATCTATAAGACAATGATAATGTAATTTTAATTGATTAAATTTATTGATTATATCAACACTTGTAAGCCCTTCAAAATCTTTTTTATCAAAATCAAAAGCTATACAATATCTATTCTTTAAATCTTGAAGTGTTCCTCCTGATCCATTTGTTGTTGCTAACGAAAAATATGTATTCAAGTTATATACATTCTTCTTTGTAACATAGCTTACTATATCATCTATATTATTAAAAAACTCTACTTTTGAAAATTCATCAAAAGCCATTTGAGCCGACTTATTATTTTGATAAATTCTTATATATTCATTGTCTTTTAAATGGTTTCCTTGTGTGACTGCTTCTTGATATAAAGTCATCAAGAATTTTTTTACCTTAAATTGATTTTCTATTCTATTCATGTTCTGCTCCTTATTTGGAACAACAACACTATTGACATCTTGTGTTTATATATTATAATATTAATTTGTACAAGGTATATTGTTTTATATATCGTATATAATTAATAGTAAAATACAACCTCATAGAATAACTTCCAATTACTCTATGACACTACTTCCAATAGTGCGTGTTGTTCGTTAATAAATTTTTTTAAATGGTAACTTGAGTGCTTCCAACACTTGAGTTATTTTTTTTGTTTTCTAACTCTTTTTTGTATCTTATAGTACTATTACAATGCTCTATATTTGTTATCATCTCATCGCATGAAAGTATTAACTGTTCTTGTTTATAATCTTTGTTATTTCTCAATACTTGTAAGTATTTCTTTCCATTGTTTACTTTTATGTTATGCTCTATCCTTTTAACAGCAAATGCTTCACTTATTTTAGCCTGTTCTTTTGTATAATTCTTATCTAATTTTTCTATAACTTCAAACTTAATTATATCACTCTTAAAGAAATTAAAAAACTCATCTTCCGACATTTCCTCATATAATTCTTTAATTTTCGTATATAAACATTGTAAAAAATAGTTGCTATGTGTTTTAGTTCTTAAACTATACAAATGCTCATTCCATCTATTATGTGCTTCTTGTTTTGTAATACCAACATAGTAGTATTTGTTATGTATTTTACTATATATTTCTTTAACTCTACTATCGAATTTATTCATATCTAATGTTATCTTATATACTGACCATTCTCTTTCAGCTCTTTCTAGTTCTCTTTTAAGTCTAATTTGTTCTAGTACGTATTCTGTTTTTGCTTTATTGTTGCTATTCGTGTATATTTTTGCTTTTTCTCTAAAACATTCCTTGCACCAAGCTTGATAATACCAACCACTTTGATTTTTAAATGCTCCAAATTGATTTTCTTTTTCATTTGTAACACTTGCAAATAGTACTTCTTCACAACAACTACACTTTTTCAGGGTATCTTTTAAGTCTTCTTTTCTTAATATCTTTTTACTACTCTTTGTGTTCACTACTTCACCACTTTCTTTAAAATATTTTTAAAAATAGACACAACTATACTCAAATGATTATTATTAATAATTTGTTTACTAATAGCTTGTCTATTATAACTATATACGAATTTTGTTAAGATGTCAATATTAATATTCGCAAAACATCACGAATATTAATATTTGTCAATAGTTTTTTATCAACAGTTATTTTAACTTTTTTCCTAAAAACAATATCACATTCAATATGTGCCATTTTAAGAAATCAAGGATATATCTATCTAGATTTTCGGATAAGCACCTTAAAATCGTTCCTATGACTTCATAGGTGTATCGTATTAGCTTCTTGTATATAGATAAAATTAAGAATTTATTTTGTTATAAAAAAAATTGGAGGTCGGGGCTAAAATAGTACTTTTGGTGTAGATGTAGTAACTTATGCAATTTTCTTGTATATAACAGTACATTTTTTATGAAAGTCCCCCCCCGATATGGTCTGTCGGGAAATAGACGGTAAATGATATAAAGGTTAGTAATTCCAATGGGTTTAACCTTTTTTAGTGCTTAAAAGTGGAGGTCGGGACGGGAATATTTTTTAGATGATATTATGTGTATATAGTAGCTATATAATCAAAATTGATTTGAGTAACCACTAAAGCCAAATTGTCTTTGCACTTGGAGTTGGAAATAATGTACCTGTTTGTTCAATGTAATCTTGAGTTTTAAAAAGTATTTGCAATAGTTTGAGGGTTATCGCATCACTTGACACCTTTACAAAAATAGAAGGTGGGGGGTCTATATGCTATTCAGGAGAATTTATATGATATATAAACATAATAAAAGACTAGATAATCTCTAGTCTAATGTCTTGGTATTCTTTTATACATTTACATTCCATTATTATTACACCTCCTAATTACCTTCGTATTGACTTACTAACTTATAGAATGTTGTTCTCTTTAGTCCTAGTTGATCCATAGTGACCTTTGCTGTCTGTTGCCCTTGTTTCCATAGTGTATATTGTTCATTCCAATTTCTTGGATATTCTGCTTGTGGTCTACCTGTTGCCCTTCCTGTCTTAGTTGATACTTTCTTACCATTAACCGTTGGCATTGCTTCTATACCTTCTAATTGTCTTTTACTTCTAAACTCTGTTTCTTGTTGTGCTACATAGCTTAGTACTTGTAATATTAAGTTGCTTATAAAGTCCCCTAATAGGTCTTTATGTTGTCTAGTATCTAACATAGACATATCTATTACAACTATATCAGCACCTTTATTTGTTATTGTATTCCATAGCTCCATAACTTCTTTATAGTTTCTTGATAGTCTATCTATAGATTTGATAACTACTAAGTCACCTTCACCAACTACCTTTAATAGCATTTGTAAGTTTGGTCTATCTGTATTAGTACCCGTTGCTTTATCTATTAACTCTATTGCATTCACTATATCATTAGCCTTATTAAATTCCTTCATTGCTTCCACTTGACGTTGCTCATTCTGTTCCTTACTTGATACCCTTATATAATTAAAAACCTTATTCATAATTCCCTACCACCTTTATTTGTTATTATACCTTAATTATATATAAAGTATTCGTAAAGGTCAAGT